>DAIUDF010000016.1:0-22726 GCA_036845785.1 Candidatus Moraniibacteriota bacterium
AGCTACGCTATAAAGGCACACACCACGCTTCGCGTGGTGGTTTACCGGGTTAATACAAAAACCGCCATAAAGGCGGTTTTTTTATAAAAGTTGATTATAATATAAATCCTATTTTCTTCTTCACTTCTTCCATTTTCTTTTCTGCAATTTGGCGGACTTTGCTGGCGCCGTCTTCTAAGATCTTCAAAACTTCTTCATCTGAAAGCGCCCGCATTTTTTCCTGAATTGGTTTGAGACTGGCTACAACAACTTCTGCCAAATCATTCTTAAAATCTCCATATCCCTTGCCGACATATATCTTTTCAATTTCTTTCGGAGTTTTGTCGGAAAAACCGCAATAAATATTGATAAGATTTTTTAAAGCGGGCTTATCATCCTCATATTTTATTTCACTGCCGCTGTCCGTCACAGCTTTTTTGATTTTCTTGCGAATCGTGTCCGCATCATCAGTTAGCGCGATATAGTTATATTCTGAAGCTGCCGATTTTGACATTTTGCTAGTTGGATCATCCAGCGCCATTATTCTCATGCCTTCCTTCACAACAAAAGGTTCGGGAATAACAAATGTCTCGCCAAATCGGCTATTAAATCTTTTGCCAAGCGTTCTTGTTAGTTCCACATGCTGCACTTGATCTTCGCCCACTGGAACTTTTTCTGCGTCATAAAGCAAGATGTCTGCAACCATCAGGACTGGATAATCATAAAGCCCTACACCGGCGCTTTCCCGCCCGCCCTTCTGGGTCTTGTCTTTGAATTGTGTCATCTTGTCGAGCTCAGGCATTTTTGCAATTGTATTTAAAATCCAAGTTAGTTCCGTGTGTTCATGAACATGAGACTGAATAAAAATGCTGGATTTTTTTGGATTGATTCCGGAAGCCAAATATATTTTCGCAATTTCCAAAGTCTTTTTTCTAAGCTCTTCCGGATCCTGCGGCACAGTGATAGCATGCAGATCCACCACGCAAAAAATGGATTCAAACTCGTCCTGAAGTTTGACCCAATTCTTGATGGCGCCCAAATAATTGCCAATATGGAGGTTCCCTGACGGCTGAATGCCGGAAAAAATACGTTTTTGCGAGTTCATACAGTTCGTAAAGTTATAAAGTTTATAAAGTAATAATACTCAAAATCAACGCATTTTGCAAACCCCGCACTAACTTTTTGCTACAAAATTTAGCGCTTTGCGCTTGCTAAAAGTTAGTGCGGGGCAAACCTAATTTGTATTTAGTATTTAGTATTTCAAGCGCATATTCAGCAGTGGCTAGCGAGCACGACGGTGCGAGCTCGGAGCATTTTTTCAGTAGAAAAAATGCGTGCACTGATTAATATGCGCTTGAAAAATGAAGTATTAAAAAACCGCGCCAAAAAGCGCGGCTCTTGTATTTTTCTAAAAATCAGAGACTGCTTCTAAACTTCAATTACCACTGGCAATACCATTGGTCGTCTTTCTGTTTTAGTGAACAAGAATGACCCAACTGATTCGCGGATATTGTTTTTCACATAATCCCAATTGACCGGCAAATCTTCCGAAGTTTTTTCTTTAACAACTTTTTCTACTACACGCTTAGTCGCGTTCACCAAATCAAAATTTTCTTTGACAAAAATAAATCCGCGCGAAGTGATTTGCGGCGTGCCGATAATTTTTTTAGTTTTACTGTCAATAATAACGACAATTGTAAACATGCCGTCTTTGGCTAAAAGCTGACGGTCGCGGAGCACGACTTCTCCTACATCACCCACACCCAAGCCGTCCACCATAACATAAGCTGTCTCGACTTTGTTCGGCAAAACTTTGGCTTTGTTTTCATGAACTTCCAACTGATGGCCATTGTCCAGAACAAAAATATTTTCTTTTTTAATGCCAACTTTTTCGCCTAACTTGGCTGCTTCTTTCAGCATATAGTGATTGCCATAGACCGGCAGAAAGAAATCTGGCTTGATTTGTTTTAAGATATCTTGAATATCGTGCGCATTGCTATGCCCTCCAACATGCACATCTAAAATGTCGCTGTGAATCACGTTGTCACATTTACGATAGAGATCGTCCTTGAGCCTTTGCACTGTGCGTTCATTACCTGGAATAATAGAGGAAGAAAAGATAATTGTATCGTTTTTTTGCACGTGTACAAAACGATGTTCATCATTAACAATGCGAGAAAGCACCGCATTGCCTTCACCCTGCGCACCCGTACAAACCACCACCACTTTGTTTCTTGGATGTTTTTGAATTTCATTAACTGAAATCAGGGTTTTTTTATGCGCTTTCACATAGCCCAGTTCTTTGGCAATTTCAATATTCATTTTCATGCTATATCCGTCCAACGCAACTTTCTTGTCGATGCTTTCCGCATATTCGATTATTTTACCGATGCGTTCGATTTGGGAAGAAAAAGTTCCGATAATCACCAAGCCATTGGCCGTGCTTATCAGATTTTCCAAATTTTTATACATTTCTGATTCCGGTTTATCAGCCGGTTCAATATGAGTCGCGCCCAAACTTTCCAGCATCAGAATTCTTGGCGATGGCAATTTTGACAAATGGTCATAAGTCACCATTTTATGATTTGGATTTTTATCCATTGTCCAGTCGCCGGGATGAATAATTGTTCCATCCGGAGTCCTAATAACAACACCTACCGCGTCCATGACTGAATGTTCTACTTCAAAAAATTCAATTTCAAATTTTCCCAATCTCATTTTGTCAGAAACTGAATTTATCCGCATAATTTTCAGATTTTGGGCTGAATTTTTGTCGAAGTCCTCCATTTTCTTCTTTACCAGCGCCAAAGTCAAATCGCGTCCGACAATTGGCGGATAGCCAAGTTCCTTAAGCAAAATCGGAGCAGCACCGATGTGATCAAGATGCCCATGGCTCAAAAGAACGCCTCTGACATTTTTTTCCTTGCCTTTAAGATAACTGATATTGGGAATGATATAATCTATTCCCGGCATATCTTCTTCCGGAAACTGAATGCCCATGTCTAAAATTATAATGTCGCCATCATATTCAAACATCGTCATGTTGCGGCCGACTTCTTCATTGCCGCCCATCGGCGTAATGCGCAAATTTTTGCTTGCCGCATTTCCTTGGGATTTTTGAGTTTTTGCAACATTCTTGCTAACATTAATTCTTCTGCCGATATTTTTGCTCGGACGCCTGTTTGCAGCATTGCGCTGTTGCAACTGATCGGAAGGCCGGTTGGAATTTTTTGAATGTTTTTCCAGCCTGACATGATAGGCCCTTTGCTCGATCATTTTTCCCAAATCTTTCAGCGGCTTTTTAAACGCAGCCGCCTGCCTATTGCCTGCCTGCCCGGCAAACAAAGGCTTTGCGTTGGCAGCCACCTGGCCGCCTTGTTGTTTGTTAAACATTTACCCTGTTAAATAAGATTTGAATCTCTACAATAGAGAACCAGCTTATTTCTTTAATTATTTTTTAAGATTTTTACCCTGTCTATTTATGATGCATATCGCTTTTATGCTCAAATCTTAATCTTTAAATTTTCTAAAAATTTAAAGATTATTTAACAGGGTGAATTTTTGAACACTAACGAAAGTAAATTACCTATTTTTATTTATCTTAGAATCTCTGCATTTGATTTTTTGCGGAACTTTACGCAGGCGCTAGGCAATTATTGCGATGGCAATTATAAAGTTGGTCTGCCATTACAATAACTTAACAAGGAGCGTTCGCGCCGAGCAGTGCAGCAAAAAATGAAATGTTGAGATCCTAAATTTGAAAGATAACTACTTGCTTATTTTTTAAAGTTAATTTTTTAATCAGCAGAAAATATAAATTAAAATCTGCCGCAAGTTTAGTGTTTTGTGCCTTGAGGGAGACTCGAACTCCCAATCCCTTACGAGAACTAGCTCCTGAAGCTAGCGCGTATACCAATTCCGCCACCAAGGCATATATTTTTTTAATCTAACTACGTTATCCGGCCAAGGCAAAAAACGTAAAGAAAACAAAGACTTTCAAAAAAGAGAAAGTTAAAAAAGGCTTATATAAAGCAAAAAACGAAAAAATTAGAAGTGACTTAACCAATATGTTAAGTATACACCAATTTTATTATTTTGTCCAGTGCTAGAAGCTAGTTTCTTTCATAAACATCCTCATATCTGACAATATCATCTTCTTCGAGATAACTGCCGGTTTGGACTTCGATAATTTCCAAATTGGTCTTTCCCGGATTGCCTAAACGATGTTTGGTGCCGATAGGAATAAATGTGCTTTCATTTTCTTCAAGTGTCAGCAAATTTTCTCCATGGACAATTTCAGCCGTGCCCTTCACCACAACCCAGTGTTCTGCCCGTTTGTCGTGCGACTGCAAACTCAATTTTGCTCCCGGATAAACTGTGATTTTTTTGACCTTATGATTGTCCGCATCAATCAGCACTTCATATTTTCCCCACGGACGATAGCCGACCACGTTGTCGGAAAGTTCCGGATAATCTTTTTCTTTGAGATATTCCACCACTTTTTTGACGCCGTCATTGCTCTCGCCCATCTTCTGCACCAAAATGCTGTCGTTGTTTTCAATCACAATCACGTCTTCCAAGCCAGAAGTTACAATCAGACCGTCGTTGGCGCTATGGACAAAGACATTTTTTGAATCTATGGAAACATGCTTGGGATTTTCATCTTTTTTCCGGCCCAAAATTTCCGCCAAAACATCAAAACTGCCGACATCACTCCAATCAAAATCGCCTTCGAAGGTTACCATCCGGTCAGATTTTTCCGAGATTGCCACATCAATAGCGACTGCTGGCAAACTGCCAAAGCTTTGCAAAAAAGTCTGAAAGTCTTTCACAAACCAGCTATGTATTTCCGGCGCATATTTTTGAATTTCCTCCGCCATAGTTTTCACGCTGAAAAGATACATGCCGGCATTCCACAAATAATTTCCTGAAATTAAAAATTCTTCTGCTGTTTTTCTATCCGGTTTTTCCTTAAAAGCTTCAACTTTGTAGCAACTTCCGCTTTGTTCGCCTTTTTTAATATAACCTAATCCGGTATCGGGCTTGGTAGGCACAATCCCAATTGTTCCTAAATTATTTCCAAGTTCTGCCAAAGCTCTTTTTACAATTTTTATATAAGTCTCCTTATCGCCAATAAAATGATCGGAATGAACCTCAATAATCGGCGCATTTTCATCAATCCCGATTTCATCTTTGAGATATTTAGCCGCCAAAGCAATGGCCGGCATCGTGTTGCGGCTTTCCGGCTCTTTGATAATCTGCCGTTCGGAAAAATCCGCATATATTTCCCTGATCTGATTCAGAACATTATAATAATTGTCCCCATTGGTCACGAAATATATATTGGTTTCCGGCACCACTTCTTTCATCCTTAAAAATGTCTCTTGCAGAAGCGATTTGTCGCTATAAAGTTTCAGGAATTGCTTGGGGAAATTTTTTCTGGAAAGCGGCCAGAGACGCGTGCCACTCCCGCCACACAAAATAATTGAATACATAAATACTTAAAATGACAAATATTCAATGACTAATGACTAAATAAATCTTAATTTCAAATGTCAAATTCATCATCGAAAACTATCATCTAATTTAATATTTTCTTTTTGCTATAGCTGAAAAAATAAGCGTTAACTCATGAGTTTCTTGCCATAATTTTCTGCAATTTTCTATTTTATCAGGTTCAGTTGTGGCCAACATGTGCAACCAGTAAGTAGTTTCTTTGGCTTCTTTTTTGCAAATTCCTATTTTATGAATAAAATCTTTCTTTGATTCCGCACAATCGGCTTCCATATAATTTGCTCCGATACTGGTAGCACTACGTATAAGTTGGCTTATAATTGATTTATTTATATTATTTTCTTTTATTTTTTTAACAAAAATTATTACATTACATCCAAATTCAGATGTGCGTTTTTCTAAATTATATTTATTTTTGTCATTTTTATTTTGGTTTTGAATTGTCATTGGAAATTCGTCATTTATCATTTAATGACTGCCAGTCCGCCTAAATCTTCTTTTTCGATTGATTTATAAAGCGGATTTTTTTTGAGCGCTGGTTTTCCTTCATGTTCAACGACATAATAGGCAAAGCCTCGCATTTTTTTGACCGGTTCATAGTCAGCATGTCCAGGAAGTCCGGCTGGGTCCGGATCATCAAAATAGACTGGGCTGTCGTCAGCTGTCACAAAATATGTTTTCCCCGTGTTTACAACCAAATGGCCTTCTTCCGGCTGCATGAAAATCTTGTCACCGGCTTTGACTGGAATTGCTTTGAATTCTTCAACAACATCTGCAATCATTTTTCCTTCCGTATCTTTTTTTAGTTTTTGCAAAAACGCCACGCCTTCTCCGAAAATGACCCAATATGTTTCACTTAAATCCCCGACATGATAGTGTCCGTAGGTTTTGATATACTCTCCGGAAATTGTGCCCGGCTCCCAAACCGTTATATTTTTTTGATCGACTCCCCCGCGAATCATATAATAGTGAACGGCTGGTCCGATGCCATTGGGATCCATAAGCACTTCTTGCATTTTTTCGTGCGTCCTAGCCGCATAATGCTTGGGAACATTGGTAAAATTAATATCCATTAATTTTATGTATTATGTATCATGTAGCAGGTATCAGGTATTAATATAAAATGCATAGGCATTTATACATTATACTTACTGCATTATACATTCTACTATTTAAAGACTCTTTTGGTTTTCACGTACCATTTTTCAACTTCGGCAAATCTTTGTTCCGGACTATTGATGCTTTTCGTGTTTATATTTTGGACTTTGGTATTAACCGGATATAAATAATACCGTCCATAAAGAAATACGGCTGGAACTTCTTGCGCCAATATTTCCTGAAATTTTTGATAGCTTTCAATTCTTTTTCCTTCATCCATTTCTTGCCGGGAATCCTCCAACAATTTGTCGACGTCTTTGTTGTCCATCAGTGACAGATTGAGTCCCTGATCGCGTTTCTGGCTGGAATGCCAGAAAGAATACAGGTCGGGACTGAAATTTGTTGCTTGTCCGAAAAGAAGACTGTCATATTCGCGAGTGCGGATATAATTCTGCTGCAGATCAGAAACTGCTGACAAAACTTTCACATTAACTTTGGCCCCCAAATTTTCCCATTGTTTCTTCAGCGTTTCTGCTGTTTGGACAATTTCCGGCCAATCAGCTGTTATCATTTCAAATTCTAATGCAGCATTATTTTTTTTGCGCACATTGTCTTTTTCATCCATTTTCCAGCCGGCTTCATCCAGAATTTTCCTAGCTTCTTCAACATTAACATCTGTTGATTGCTGAACATAGCCTTTCATTTGCGGAAAAAACGGCGATTTAAGAGCTAATCCCTTGCCGGCCAAAATATTATTGATAATTTCTTGCCGATCAACGCCTTTTTCCAAAGCCTTGCGCACATTGTCATCAGCCAGTGGCACGCTTTTTGTCTGATTAAAAAATACCGAAAAATACCGCGGAATGACCAATTCATGAACAACAGTGCTTTTCATATTTTTAATATCCTTGAGGTTTTGCGGAGGAATGCTGCTCATGCCCATAATTTCTTTTTCATTATAAGCATTTATCAGCGATTCATCATCCGGATAAAAATTGAAAGTTATCCGGGAAATATACGGCGCCCCATTGTAGAAATTTTTATTAGCTGCAAGTTTCAGCGTCAAAATATTTCCGCCAGCATCTTTTTGAAAATCAGAAAACATGTACGGACCGGAGCCGATCGGATGAAGATTGTATTCAGCTAAAGAAAATTTTTCCGGAGCTATGTTTTCCCAAATATGCTTAGGCAAAATTCCAACCGTCAGATTATTTATAAATCCGGCATAAGGATTTTTTAGCACAAAAATTATGGTTGAGTCATCAACCAAACGCATTTCCACTCCTTGAAAACTTTGACGCAGCAAACTGTTGTACGCCTGATCCAGCATTATTTTATATGTAAAAAAGACGTCTTGTGCATCCAATTTTTCTCCGTCATGCCAGAGGACATTCTGCTTCAAGACAATTTTATATTCTTTTTTGTCTTCCGAAAGGGAATATTCCTGCGCTAAATCCGGAACAATGTTTCCATCTTTATCATATTTAAAAAGACCGCTGTAGATAAGCTGCGTCAAATCAGCATCCGCTTCGCTGGTTTGCGAAATCAACGGATTGATATATAAAGGCTGTCCGACAATTCCTTCAACATATTCTCCTCCGGCTTTCGGAATTTCGACAGTAAAATGCTTGTATAATATGTTTCCCCAAAAAACAAGGGCTGCACCAATAACTGCAATAAGCAGAGTTACAATAATCTTTTCTTTAAAATTCAAAGCGTAGGCGATTGCTTTCCAATTTCTCGGCATAAGATATTTTATTTTTTCAGAATAGATACTAATAGTATTTATATAACTCGAAATTACAAAACTTAACTCGAACGTCTCGAAAAAAATATATTATTGTTTCGAGTCATTCGGGCAAACTCTCGAGTCTTTCGGGTTAATTATTAGAAATCCAAATCATAGCTATAGCCAGTACAATAAAAATTGTTCCCAGGATAATCGAAACGTAAAAAAGAAATTTTTCCATTCCGCGCTTGGTATAATAGCCGCCAAAGTCTCCTCCAAAAGCACTGCTGAGTCCGCTGCCGCGGTTCTGTAGTAAAACCGAAATAGCCAATAGAACTGAAACAATGATTTGCAAAATAGTTATAATTTTCATAGCCCTACAAAATTACAAATTTAATACAAATATACAAATATATAAGATTTAAAACTTACTTAAGCTTATCAAAGCCAGCTCTTTGAGTCAAGCTGAAACGCCACTTTTTGGCTTAAAATAAGATTTTTATTGCTAAATACTCAGATCCCCTACTTTTTTCTTGAATTCTTCAAAAACTTTCGGGCCATGGGGATCGGGCAGAAAAACCAAGGCGTCGTCGTTGGCATAGATCAAGCTTCCTTCCTGATGCGTTTTGGGATTTTGCATGATTTTTTTTCTTTCCGCCTTTTTAAGTGTTTTTTCAATCCACCGAAAAGAAAGAATTTTTTCGCCAAAATTCCGCAAATTACGGGAAAAAACCGAGTCGGTGATTATTTTTAGCGGAGGAATTTCCGTAATGGCATAGTTGGGTTTTATGGATTTTATCCAGCTGTTTTTTATCTGAAACCGCTGGAAATTTTCAAAACCGAAAAGCGGAAACAAAAACATATACTCACTGGCGGAATACAAATCCTTGGTAATGATTTCCAGTGATTCATCTGTAATGAAAAAATTGAGGCAAACGCGATCGGCAATTTTTTGCCCATGTCTTCTCTTTTTCAAAATATGCAGAAAAAAAGTAACCAGTGTCCGGCCGGTCCAAATTTTTCCTTTTTTGAGCACAACGAGCAAATCCAGATCGCTTTTAAGTTTGGCATTTTTCATAGCCAGAGCGCCGGTTATGCCGACCATCCGCACAAAAGGCACGCAGCGCAGCAGCCACACGGCTTTTCGCAAATTTTTCATTTTGCCCATGGAAATCTTGTTTCGGGCGATGCGTTTTTCCACCAGATTTTTCCGGCCTTTCAAAAAATAAAATCCATTTTGATTGTCAATATAGTATACCAGACCTTCATCTTTCAGCTGTTTCATAACTTCAGCCAGCGAAATCCGCATTTCCGTTTTTTTATCGTCAGCATAGTCTGTCCGAATCATATGTTTCCATATTTCAAAAGCCGTGAGCGGATAGTCAAAACCGTCGTAATATATGATCGTCGCCAAAATGTGTTTATTAAGCTTGCTGTTCATAAATTAGTATTTCGTATCTGGTATTTAGTATTTTATCTTAAACTTTCACAATACTTTCTTCTGTCGTTTCTTTCTGGTCAAAAAAATGATTAAAAACCACATTAACCGAAGTAGCAATCGGCACAGAGAGAATTGCTCCCATCACTCCGCCCAGCTTGATGCCGATCATTAAGGCCAGAATTACCAGAATCGGATTGAGCCCCACCACCTTTTTCATAAGTTGCGGAACAATGATGTTGCTTTCAATCTGCTGAATAATCGTCAGAATTCCCAAAACCATTAAGCCCGTAACCGGAGAAATCAGAAAACCAACCACGGAAGCGAGTCCGATGGAAATTATCGGACCCAGATACGGAACAATTTCCAAAAGTCCCGCCAGGATAGCCAGTGCTAAAGCATATTTGACTTTAAAAATGGAAAGGGCGATAAAATCCAAAAAGAAAATTATGACCATAAGCAGAAGCTGTCCGGCCAGCCAGTTGCCAACTTTTTTCTTGATGCTGTCTGCGATAGAAATAATCCGGCCTTGCTGCGCCTTGGGAGTTATAAAAAGCAGAAATTTGTTCATGCCGTCTTCTTTGACCAGCATGTAGAAAGTCAGCGCCAGAACGACAACAACCGAAATGAAAAATGAAAAAACTCCGACTGTGGTGGAAAATATCTGGTTGGAAGACTGGAAAAAACCGCCTGTATTCTGCAAAAGGAAATCACTGGTATTGAACTCGATATTATGCGACTGCGCGTAGCGGGTTATATTATTCAAAAAATTTTCAAACGAACTTACATAACCCGGCAATTCATTGGCGAATTCCTGAAACTGTCCGATAAGCGGCGGAACCAAAAAAGAAAAAAGCAGTCCGACAATCAGCAGCATGACCGCATAAATAATCAGCACGCCCAGAGGACGCGGGATTTTGTGCTTGGCCATGAAGTCGACCGGCGAATCAAAAGTAGCCGTCAGGATAACCGACAAAAACAACAAGGCCAACACATCACGAACCAAATACAAAAACCACAATCCCAAGATGATGGCAAATATTTTGAGTATGGTTGCTGTTGAAATGCTGATTAATCGATTGTTCATAAATTTAAAAATTAAAATTTACAATGTTAAAATATTTTTGATTTTCGCATTGTCTTTTTGTAGTCCAATAATGGCCAGATTTAATTTATTCTTTTTAAAAACATCTTTGGCGACACGCAAAATATCTCTGATTGTTACAGCATCAATTTTGGCAAAAAGCTCCTCAAGCGTCATGATTTTTTTCTTTTCAAATTCCTGGCTGATGAAAAAAGCAGCAACTTCGTCTGAAGCCTCAAAACCCATCACGCCCTTGCCTTTCACAAAATCTTTAGCCCGCTTAAGTTCTTTTTCACTGACTCCTGTGGCGGCAATTTTCTTATATTCCCCCAGAATAATTTCAATCGTTTCTGCAAGTTTATTGTGTTCAACACCGGCTTGAGTGGCGATATACCCGCAATCCTGATAGCTTTCTATGCCCGTATGCACGGAATAGGCCAAGCCTCGCCTTTCCCGGACTTCCCTGAACAAACGGCTGCTCATATTTCCTCCGAGAATAATGGCTAAGAGCGACAAAGCATAGCGGTTTTTATGGTTATTGTTATAAGCCCGATTGGCGATAACGAAATGTGTTTGATCTGTTTTTTTGAATTTAATGCTAGCCTCTGGATTTTTCTGTTTCTCGACAATTTTTTGAAAACTATTTGCTTTTCCTTTCGGCATTTGGCCGAGATATTCTCGGATTTTTCTGATAGTTTCTTTTTCATTGAATTTTCCCGCCACACACACCACTGTTCCGGAAGCGGTGTAATGTTTTTTCATGTAATCCACGAAGTTCTGGCGCTTGAATTTTTTGATCGTTTCTTTGTAGCCAATAATTTCGCGGCCCAGAGCTGAATTTTTGTAAAGCAATTCTTCCATTTTGTCGCCCACCATCCGGCGCGGATCATCTTCATACATATTAAGCTCCTGAATAATCGTGCCGCTTTCCCGATCGATTTCTTTCTGCTCGATTTTCGAATTCAAAAACATGTCCGTCAGCACGTCAAAAGCCGTGCCAATATGCTTAGAATCCGCCTTGGCATAATAGAGCGTTTTATCTTTGGAAGTGAAGGCATTAAACTCGCCGCCAATCGCATCCAGCTCTTCGGAAATATGTTGGGTTGTCGGCCGTTTTTCCGTGCCTTTGAAAAGCATGTGCTCAACAAAATGGGAAAGTCCGGCTTGTTTTTCGCTTTCAAAGCGCGAACCGGCATTGACCATCAACATCACTGTGGCTGTTTCCGTTCCTTTCATCGGAACAGTTATGATTCGAAGGCCGTTTTTGAGAACTGTTTTTTTGTAATTCATTTACCCTGTTAAATAAGATTTGAATCTCGCTTGAGATACAATTTATTCTTTATAATTTAATTATTATGTTCCACCTTGTTTTTTATTTTTATAGCTTCAAATCTTAATTTTAAATTTTCAATGAAAATTTAAAATTATTTAACAGGGTGAATTATTTTTTCTTTTTTATTCGGCTTATTCTTATGAGTCCCGAACAAGGAACAATTTCAATTCCTTTCTTTTGGAGCTCATCTAAAAATAAATTCATTCCCAAAGAATCCGAGGAAATGTGTCCGGCAATAACCACATTAATATGCGCTTTTTCTGCTTCTTTTTTATGTTCTTCGCTCATATGCATTCCAATAATTGTTCCGATTCCGGCTTGGGATAATTTTTCATATATGTCCTTGCTGCCTGATGTTCCTCCGGTTATTTCCGTAAGAGCTATTTTTCCAACTCGATTATCTTCACTGCCAGCAAATATTCTTGGACCAAAACCTTTTTTCGCTGCTTCTTTATATTCCGGTATTTCCAATAAAGATTTTATGATATCGCCCACATATTCTGGCTTATCTTTTTTTAATTTTGCTTCCACAAATTTGGCTACCAAATTATCTGCCGGCGTGTGCACATTTATCAGGCTTATTTTCATAAGCTTGGCTGCATCGACAGCTTGATAATGATTTTCCGGCGCAATTCCTCGACTCACCTCGCTGATTCTGATTTTCATAAGGCTTTCAGCCACATTTATTGGCACGCCGTATTGCGCCAAAACATCTGCTTGCAGATGCATAACGTCATCTAAATCAGCCAAACCTTTTCCGATTGGATGATGGGCAATGATCGTTTCGATATCCAGTTCTTCCGCCAGCATTATTTCGGCCGTATCAATATCAATTCCTGCCATTATTTTTTTTATTTTCTTTTCTCCATTGTCAAAATGAATCCTTGAATCCAAATAGGGATTATTTAGTTTTTCCAAGTCGAAAATTTCTTTTTCTTCTTTGGAAAGTTTTTCATATTTTTCTTTTTGCCTTTTGAGACTTTTGGCAATCTGTTCTTTTTTGCGGAAATCATTTTTGATTCCCATTTCAATCGCCAGTTTGTAGATTTGTTGAATATTCATAATATTATTTTTACTAATTACTAATTTCCTACTAATATACTAATAGACCTTTCTTCTGAGGAATTGTAATTTTTGCAAAATTTCTGTTTGAGAATTTGAATTTTATCCAAAAAGTTGCTTGGGTAGCCGTTAATTGAGGCAAATTTTTGGCTATAAAATTCAGATTCAAGTTAAATTTTGAAAAAATAACAATTTCTCAGAATATTTTAGACGGTGATTTTTCTAATCAGCGACAACGGCTCTATATTCTTTTTGTTCATTTTAACATAATACAAACTGCTATGCCCGCCGTGCGCCGAAACCACTTCTTTTTTGTTCTCATCACAAAGAGACAAAATCTTGGCTGGCATATTTTCATTCGGTGTTACGATTTCAATTTTATCAACTTTTTGAAGAGCGTTGTGAACTTTCACTGTCAATTCCCCTTGGTTATTTCTTAAAACTTCGCCGACAAATTGAAACTCGTCATTTGAAAGGTTGCCGGAAAAATTATGCCCAGGCTCGTTGCCTAGCAGAAATCCTTCCGTATATCCGCGATTGGACAGCTTGTTAAGTTCATTTTCCGCCCATTTCTGGACTTTTTTGATTTCGGCTGAACTTTTTCTGGCCTCAATCGCATCCAGCACTTTGCGATAGGCCCGCGTTGTGTTGGCCACGTAATAGGCGCTTTTGGTGCGTCCTTCGATCTTGAAAGCCGTGACGCCCGCTTTTCTTAGCTCAACCAAATGCTTAATTAAATTCAAGTCCTGACTATTGAAGAAATATGTTCCGTGTGAATCTTCTTCCAATTCCATTTCAACCCCACTCTGCACCTCTGCAACATTCAAGCTTTGAACTCTCGACTCTGAACTTTTAACTTTTTTATATGCCCATCTGCACGGTTGCGTACAGCCGCCTTCATTCGCGCTTTGGTTAGACATCCATTTGCTCAAAATGCAGCGGCCGGAATAGCTCATACACATGGCGCCATGCACAAAATATTCCAGTTCCAACTGAGGAACTTTTCGGTGGATTTCCTGAATGTCTTTAAGTATAACTTCCCGCGCCAGAATAATTCTTTTTATTCCAGCTTTATGCCAGAACTCAGCCGCTTGCCAATTGGTGGTGTTAGCCTGCGTGCTGAGATGAATGTCGACTTTTGGTAAATATTTTTTGACTAGAGTTATAATTCCCGGATCAGAAATAATTACGCCGTCAATTTTTATCTTGCTGAGAAATTTCAAATGTTTTTCAATCGCCGGCAAATGAAAATTGTGGGCATAAATATTAACTGTCACAAATATCTTTTTGCCTTTTTTGTGTGCATATTCGGCCGCTTCCGCCAGATCTTTTTCGGAAAAATTATTGACCCTCGCCCGCATAGAAATAGACGGCACTCCGGCATAAACCGCATCCGCCCCGTATTCGATCGCGTATTTTAATTTCTCTAGGCTCCCCGCCGGAGCCAGAAGTTCTATTTTATTTTCTATCTTGTTTGCTTTATTCATTATTTTTAAGAAGTTATGCGCTTAATTGCTCTCGAAAAAATTTGGGTGCGGACTTTTTGTTTTTTTAGGTTAGCACCTAATAGCGCTGGGGCTGAAAAAACAAAAATTCCATGCCTTGATTCAGCTCATCTGCATACTTAACTTTATCTTTTTTCGGCTTCTTAGTCAATAAAAACATGCCTGCAAACAGACATGCTTTAAAAATTGTTCAACAACTGGTCACTGAACAATCCTGTTCGTTTCCAATATATTAGAAAATAACTACGACTGAAGAATATCTTTCGTCCGCCCTTTGGATGAGCATTTTAATACGTATCAAGGTAAGTATTAAGGCGAGGTTGTCTGCAAAATAATCTTATTTCCAGCATATCAAAGCGCTCACTTGATTTCATAAACCATATCTTTTCTTTCCACGATTATTTTCCAGCCTTGTTTTTTCGCTGTGTTATAAAGTTTTTTGTTGGGGTTGAAACAGATCGGATTCTCCACCATTTTGAAAAGCGGAATGTCGGACTCCGTGTCGCCCACCGCTATGGAGCCCCTGATGGTTAGATTTTCTTTCTCCATCACCCGCTGCAGGACATTGGCTTTGTTGTTGATTATGTCTCCATGCATAAGTCTGCCGGTGAATATGCCTTTCTCGTTTATTTCCCGCATCCGGCCGTAGGCCTTGTCGAAACCCAACTGCTTGCAAAAATCATCCACGATCATTTTGGGCGAGTTAGAGATGGCCAGCAAAAAATATTTTTTCTTTTTCAGCTGCCTGATCAGATCCCGGGTATATTTATAGGTCTGGCCCTGTTTGATGGCCACGACCCTTTTGGAAATTTTCAGAAAATCTTCATATTTTTTGCCTTTAATATTGGCATCAAAAGCCTTGACTACCCCATCGATATATTTTTCATAAGAGCCCTGCCTGTTAAGCCAGTCCTGATAGTGTTTGGAATAATGCTTTTTGACTGACGGTTTGAAAATCCCTTCGGCAATCAAAGCTTCGGTTATTTCTATAAGCAGACTGGAACGAAAAATTGTTCCATCGATGTCGAATATGGCAACTTTTTTCATATTTGTATTTTTATATATTTATATTTTATGCCTATTTCTTTCATTTTTCAAGGCATGAAAAAAGACGCTTTTGGCGCCTGTTTTTTGTGGAATATTTTATCCAAGCAACTGTTCGATTTTTTCCGCCAGTTCTGAAGGCGTGTGCTGCGATTTGATCAAATAATCGCTGGCTCCCATTTCAAGGGCCTGGATTTTGTCATCTTTGTCGTCCAGATTAGTGGAAAAAACGACCATTATTTTTTTGAAACGATCATCGGCTTTGATTTTTTTCAGCGCTTCAAGACCGTCCATTTTCGGCATAACAATATCCATCAGAATCATATCAATTTCGGTATATTTTTCTTCGAGCCAAGCCAGTGCTTCAACCCCATTATTAGCTGACAAAACTTCATAGCCCTTATTCATAAGTGCCATGGTGTACATTTCCAAAAGATCCTCTTCATCTTCAACAAGTAGAATTGTTTTTTTGCCGTCTTTCATAACTGTATTTTTTATATCTTCAATATAATTATAGAACCAAAGGCAATTTAAAAGCAAGCGGTTGCAAATTATTTTTTCACCCCGACATTTCCTGTCCAGCCGAAGATTTCCGTAAAGTTGTTGATAATGATTTGGATAATATTTTCTTTGGTTCTTGGAGTAAGGAAAGAGAAATACTGCGAAACAGATTCGTTGCCGGCGGCATCAGCTGATTTAACTCTGAAATTATAAACTGTACCGGCTTTTAGAGCTGGCATAACCACGACATGATTGGTAGACAAACTGTCCGTGTTTTTATAATCCACTTCTGATCCGCCCCGCCCTTCCCTGAAAATGACAACTGAAGTGGCCTGCTCATTGGTTTTCCAGGAAATTATTGTCTGGACTTTGTCTGACTGCGTAAGCGCGCTGTCAGTATGGACACTTTCAATATTGGGCGGATTTTCATCTTTGCCAGTGGTGAAATCCTTGGCTTCCATTCTGCTTTCAGAACCAAATTCGTCTTTGGCGGAAACGCTGATTCTGTAGGTGGTGCCTTGTTTTAGGTTGGTAAGGGTGATTTTATGTTTGGTTGATAATTCCTGAGTTCCCTGAGAACCGGTTTCGGTTGAATTGTCAGCATCAGTATAAATCACATTGGCATCGGTCAGAACATCGGTGGTAAAAGAAACCACGGCCCCATTTTCAGTAACATCGGAAACTACAATGTTTTCAATCTTCGGCGGTGATTTAGGTTCAAAAGTGTTGTCGGAAGAAGCATAAAGGTTGCCGTCTTCATCTTCGCCTTTGACGCGATAGTGATAGGTTTCCCCCTGATTCAATCCGGAAAGTTCTATGGAATGTTCTTCGACGTAATCAGTTTTTTCTTTTTTATCTCCATAACTGGTGGTGAGTCCATATTCAACAATAGAAGTAGCTTTGTTGCCGGTTGTCCAGGTTATGGTAGCTTCTCCCATTTTGTTAGACTCAACTTTAACAGAAGAAAGGGATGATGGTTCCGAAGTCGTGAAAGAACCTTCGGAGGATTCTCCGATATTGCCGGATGCATCAAGGGAAGAAGCTTTGTAATAATATTTCGTGCTTGGGATAAGTCCGCTGATGGTTACCGTATGCGTTTTGGAATAATTTTCCTTGTCCATGTTTGTCAAATAATTGCCCGCCATTTTATCAAGCTTGCCTGATTCTATTCCAAATCCAACGCTGCTGCTTGCCTCTTCATCCGTATTCCAAATAATAACAGCAGTTTCGCCGGTCACACTGTCAACCTTAACGCTGGAAATTTCTGGTGCAGTAGCATCTTGCAGCGCGTTATATTCCCCTTCTCCAAGCTGTTTATCTAAAGTAGTGAAAGTGTATTCATCGGATTCTTCCGTATTTCCCAAGTCATCAATGCAGGCGATTTGGTAGAAATAAGCTGTAGAAAATATGAGTCCGGTCATATGGATGGAATGGTTGACATTGAAACTTGATTCCACAAAAGGAACTTCGCTGTAGTTGCCGGTTTCTGTTCCGTATTCAATGGAACATTGGGCAACTTGATCAGTATCAAAAGTTATAACTGCTTTGGTATCAGTAATAACCGATGGTGGATCGGATATATCTGTAATTTCAGAAAGAGGTTCGTGCTGATCAATCTGGATTTTTTCCGTGGTAAACGTGACATCTTCGGAAGTAAAATTAATGCCGGGAGTTTCCGAATCGGTAATTTTGGTCATCACGTGATAGTCAGTGTCCGGCGTAAGTCCGGTCACGTGATAGAAATGCGATTTAGTGGCCGTGCTGATTTCCGAGTAGTCGGCACAATTGTCCACATCGGTAATAACTTCGGTGTCCCAACAAATTTTGGAAGTTGAGTCCGTATTCGCCGCCGGCAGATAGATGACGGCTTCAGTGTCTGAATATTCAGCCACCACAGGATTGCCCGGATTGGTCAAATCAGGATGATCCGTTTGAATCGGCAACGTGGTGAAGGAATATTCTTGGCTAACGCTGACATTTTCCGAAGTATCCTGCGAAACTAAGCGGTAATAATAGGTAGTGCTGGGCTCTAGGGAATTCAGACTCATTATGAAATTATGAGTCAAATTGGAACTGCCGCCTGCAAGATAGCTGGCGTACGGATTGCGAAGAACAATGGTCGGATCAAAATCAGTGTCCGTGAAATTATCAAAAGCCGCATGATTTGCAGTGTCATACAGTAGCCAAGAATTGGAACGTTCATTTGTTTCCCAAGAGATGGCCGCTTGTGTGTCTGTTGTAATCAAAGGATTGTCGGGATTGGCGGTGATGACCGGCGGAGTGGAGTCAGACAAAGTAGTGAAGCGGTAGAAAGCACCGCTAGCTGTGTCTCTGGCGGTAGCGCTGTTAGCTGTGGATTCCACATAATAGTAATATTGGGTTCCGATTGATAAATCTGACAAGGTGCAAGTATGACTTATGACATCCGTGCTGTCGCAAGCCGCTGCTTTAGGAGTGACCAAATCGCCCTCCTCATCTAATGTCGAGGAATACCACAAGGAAGAGCTGGAAGCTAAATCATTTCCATCTTTATTTTCAGTCGTCCACCGAATGGTAGCCGTAGAATTGCCAATCGGATCGGCATTGATATTCTTGATGACCGGACCGTTTTTGGTTGTGAAAGTTGCCGGACCATCCAGAGTAGCTTCCTTGCCCCAAGAAGTTTCTGAATGTACTTGATATTCATATTCTGTATCTGGCACTAAGTCGTAGATTTGATTCGTGGCTTTAGATATGGTCACTGTATGACTGGTTTCGTATGATTCAAAACTGCGGCAGTTCCATCCTGGCGGCTCCGGCAAATGCACGCGCCAACAAACCTGGCTGTCCGCCGGCAAAAGTTCGCTCGGATCATTAGCATTGACTGTGTCCCAATGAATAGTTACCTGATTGGCAAAAATTTCCGCATCCGGAACCGGATCAGCCGGAAACAAAATGGCCAAATCCTTGGTAACTGAAGAACCTCCAGAGCTTGGTATTACGCATTTTTTGTCGCTGAACTCCGAATAATCCGTGCCGTCAGCATCATGACTGGCAAATCTGATTTGATAGCAATATTTGTTTTCATTGGAAAGGCCCAGATAATTTTTGTAATTAGTCGATTCCTGACTAATAATAATATCCGGCGCGCCGGCGGTGTTGATCGTACACTCCGCATTATCCTTGTCATCCAAACATTGAAATAACTGGTACTGATAAAATCCCTTTGAACCTTCGTGTCCGGTCGGAATTCTCCAAGACAAAAAGAGGCGGAAATCGTCCGGATCAGAAACATCATAATATTGAAAAGATTCCGGCGTTTGCGGCGGAGTGGCGCTGATTATTGTTGTGTTGCCGGCGACATCTCGATATTCTACGCAGGCTTTGACAAAGCCGCTGTCGCTCACAAGATCCAGCGTGGCAGCAAAATCTCCCCAGCTAGCGCCGGACAAATCGCAAGCGGTTGTGTCATTGTCATAGATTACGCTGCGCATTTGTAGTCCCGTGATATCGCGGCTGCCATCAGCGGCGGTCAGTTGTATTTGCCCGCTATCTAGGGAACGGTTGATCAAAATAGTGCCAGTAGGATGAGTGATATCAATGTTTAGCGGATTGGCGCTGGCCGCGTAACTTTCATTGCCTGCCGTATCGACAGATTTAGTGCAGATATATTTAGTATTATTGGTTTCCGCAATAAAAGTTATCGGGGTATCGGAACCAAAACTGGTAGCGCTGGTATAATTTTTAGTGTTGCAAACATTATCCGCGCTGAAAATATATTTATGGCTGGAAGGATTGATTTCGGAAACATTGATAGTCACTTCATCGCTCTGGGTTGGACCGCTGTCGACATCATTAGTAAAAGTTATGACTGGAGCAGTGGTATCAACCAAAACTCCATCGCTAATATTCGTGCTAGGCATAATCGTATCCGTCAGCTGGTTGTTTTTGATATCGCTTACGGCTTGAGAAACAATGGAAGCGACTTTCAGATTTTGAACATTGTCGCCAGACTGCACAACATATGGGCCGGAAATGGTGGAAGTGGAAACAGTTGTCATATCAATAGTCGCTGTTCCTCCGTCAGAATTAACTTTGACATGGATATTGCTGCCAGCCTTCACTGATTTGTTATAATGAGCCGTCAGCGTGATGCTGTCTCCAGCATTATAGTTTCCGGCTGTGGCGGAAAAACTTTGCAAACTTGGCGGAACCGTATCCACGATAATATCTTTATTGTCAGATAGATTTTGTCCTGTTGGAACACTCTCGCTGCTTTTAAGGTTGGTCGCCAGATCGGAAACACTCATAGAAACAACCCGGCGAACAGCCAAGTCTATCGAGTCATCGCTGATTCCATCATGCGGCCCGCTGACAGTGTAGGTTCCGTACAAAGTGGAACCGGAAATTTGATTAAGCACAACCTGAGATCTAGCCGTGTTTTCCAATTCGACTGTCATCGTGGAGCCGCTGGCCAGATTCTCATTAAAAACGGCTTGAATATTAATTGTGTCTCCCGTGCCATACATCGTCAGTGGATCATCAGGGTCTGAATTGGTACTGGAAGAAGTGAAAGATTGTAAAATAGGAGCGGTTTTGTCCACGGTTAAGACTGAGGATGTTGCGCTGGTCGCCGTATTCCCCGCTGTATCTTCGGCAATGACTTGGTAATAATATGTGCCCTCCGCCAAGGCGGAGTTATCGGCGTAACTTACGGTAGCAATATTTGTTATTGGCGAACCAACAGTAGCGAAAGTTCCGCCCACTCCGGTTTTTCTTTGGACCAGATAATCTTGGAAACTGGCCTCAGTAACCTGCGTCCAGCTGACGGTTTGATTGCCGGTGTTGTTGAGATAGCTGTTGAGCGTGGCTGTTCCGGGAGAAGTCGGCAGAACTGTGTCGGTGTATCCGGCCTTGGTCGCTTCGTCAGTAGGATTAGCATTGGTAGAAGCATTGCTGAAATTGTCAGTGCCAGTAACAGAAAAGTTTTCGATGGTCGTTCCAACAGCGGACGCATCACTGGCGACAACTCTTGTGTATCTATAATCATTGCCAGAAACTAAAGTCGTGGCGGCATCTGTCACATCATTAGCGGTGCCTTCAGCCGCAATGGAAATTGTTGGCGCAGCAGCCAAAGCTTCACTGGCGGATATTTTAATATAGTAGGTTCCGGCTTTCAGTTTTGGATTATTGCCCAAAGAGCTGGTCAGACCAGAATCGGAATAATATTGCATGGTGAAAGTTGGCGCATTGGTGTCCGTGTAGCCGGCCTTGTTTGATTCGTTAGTCGGATCAACATTGGTCGAAGCATTGCTGAAATTGTCAGTGCCGGTCAGGGAAATATTTTCCAGCGCGGTTCCGACTGCCGCCACATCAGTTGCAATCGTGCGCGTATATCGATAATCATTGCCGGAAACAAAAGTCGTGGCCGCGCTCGTCACGTCATTAGCGGTGCCTTCAGCTGCAATGGAAATTGTCGGCGCAGCAGTCAACGCTTCACTGGCGGATATTTTAATGTAGTAAGTTCCGGCTTTCAATTTGGGATTGTCGCCGAGAGAATTGGTTAAACCTGAATCGGAATAATATTGCACGGTGAAAGTCGGGAGTTGCAGATCCAAAGTCTGGGCCGCTGTCACACTGCTTTGCCCGATAGTATTAAAATTCGTTGCATCTGCATCATTAGCCACTACTTTGAGCAAAAGTCCGGTCAGCTTGTTTGTGTTTAGGTTGCTGTTTGAATCATTTCTCGGATCCCACACAAAAGAATTGCCGCTGGTAGCAACGCTGTCGCCCGGAGTGCCGGTAGCCGAAAAAGTATTGACAGTTTGCACTGCGGAAGAAGATTTGAAGAAGACGGCTGTTCCTGCTGAATGCGAAGCGGCAGTGGTTGGAAAAGCAGTGTCAAAAGTTGCTCCTCTCGTGAGCACATTTCTTTGGTTCCCGGTGCAGCCCGCTGAATCAAAGGTTATGAGTTCAGTATCAATCAGCATTGATCCGCTAGTCGGGATCGGCTGGCTGTTGGTGTTGGTCAAAGTTATGATTCCGGTTTGTGCATCAGTAAGCACCGGCGCCGTCACTCCGCTATCCGGCTGCCAGAAAAGCAAAACTTTGATGGGCGCACTGTTGGTGCCATGAGCAATGTTGCCTAAATCATCATATGTTTCTGAAAGAGTGTATGGAACCGTCACTGTGCCATTAGCGTTCTGAGTATAAGTTACGGAGCTGATAACCGGAGCGATATTGTATTCATATTGCACTGAGGCATTTGTGACAGTCGGTGTGGCAAAACCACTGGAAGCTAAAGTTATTTTGTATTGGAAATATTGGTCATCTCCTCCGGTTTTGAGAGGGCTATTAGCAGGAATTGCATCGCCGGTGCTAGTGGTGAAATATGAAGTTCCGCTGCAAGGAGCTGAAACATCCTCTGGTCCGCACCAAGCCACTGTTGCAATGCCATCAG
>DAIUDF010000017.1:0-20961 GCA_036845785.1 Candidatus Moraniibacteriota bacterium
CTTGAGGTCTCTGTATTACCGCTACTGCTGGCACAGAGTTAGTAACCTCTTATTCCTTTGGTACCATCATCGAAATTTTTCCCAAAGAAAAGCAGTTTACAACCCAAGGGCCTTCATCCTGCACGCGGCGTCGCTCGTTCACCCTTTCGGGCATTGACGAATATTCTCGACTGCAGCCTCCCGTAGGAGTTTGGACAGTGTCTCAGTTCCAATGTTGGGGGCCATGCTCTCACACCCCCTACCCGTCATAGCCTTGGTAGTCCTTTACACCACCAACAAGCTGATAGGACATAGGCCATTCTTGAAGCGATAAATCTTTACTCCTTAGAGCACATCGTGTATTATTCCGGATTTCTCCGAATTATTCACGACTTCAAGGGATGTTCCTATGCATTACTAACCCGTTTGCCGTGGGCCTAAACCCACTCGACTTGCATGCCTTATCCACGCCGCCAGCGTTCATCCTGAGCTAGGATCAAACTCTCAATAAATGTCTAAAAATTTCCTAAGAAAATTTTAGCTACATTTATTAGAATCGCGTGATCATGCGAAGCATGATTTTACGCAATCAATAAAAATAGATTTGGATTGCATTTCATTTAACGGGAAATGCTAAAACGTATAAGCTCAGATAAACAACTAGGTCTGTCGCGCGTAAGCGACAGACTATTAAAGGACTAACCGCAATAAGTTGCGATTAGTTCTGTCATTCAATTTTTAAATTACTGTCCATAACTGCAAAGTGATGAAGAAAAATTATGTTAAATTTTTCTTAACTTCTTTGAAGTTATACGTAGGTATGACAGCTTAGTGTTACTTTCCGACCCATTTAATGGACTATTAACAGGAAAGCCTTTACTAACCTAGGCTGTCATACTTTTTAATTTTGATCGGCAACTGAGAGGGATTTTATCAAGACTTACCCACTTATTCAAGAAAAGAGACTCCAACGCGCCTGATCTTTTTTCTCAGTTGCCGTAGCCAGTCGGGAGAGGACGGTTTTAGGTAGTGTGTACACTTTTGCCTCTTTTAAAGACGGATGAAAGGAGGAAAATTGGAGGCTAAACCAATTATTCTCGTTTCCTAAACTTTCCCCGACTGCCAATATATTTAAACGATAGATCACTTCGGCAAACATCATGTAAAGTTACCTCTAACTCCACCGACTACACCGAAGGTCTATCGTCATGTTCAATGAACAAAAAACACATCCTCACGCACATTTTTATATGCAAAAGGATGTATTTTTCATCACGTAAAGTTCGCTTCGCTCACCACGTGACTACGCCCCCGAGTTTTAAATATTCAAGTTTTTTGCGGCGATGTTTCAATTAATAAATTAAGTCAAACACCTGCTTTTTCATTGCCTGTCCATTGTAACAACTACTTAAATTCCTGTCAAGTCTTGGCCTAAAAATAATTTAGCCACAAAATACATGCTTTTTTGTGCTTAAATAAGCCAATTTTTACTATACTTTTCAACAGTTAGCAAAGATTCCCTAATTCATCAAAAAATTTTTGACATATTCAAATTCTTTTTTGGCTTCTTCAATATTTTCACATCCACTCTCAATTATTATCGGTAATCTTTTGTCTGGAATCGCTTGCAAAATTTCTGTTTGTTTAGTTTTAAACAAAGGTTCATGCAGTTTTTCAAAACCGCTAACGTGAATCTCTTCAATCCGGCCACCGAAATTTTCCGCAAAATCACGCGCCAAAAGCATTGATGGATCATTGGTATAGCAATGATTGAGATCCAAAACCATCGGCACATCGAATTTAGAAAAAATGTCCTCCAAACTATCCGTGTACTTTCCAAAATCTTGTTTCCAGTCCATATTTTCAACTTTAAAAGGCAAATCAAATTGACGAAAAATATCAAAATTCATTGTTTCATAGGGGTGAATAATTACCGCGTTGAATTTGAGTTTTTTATGTACTTCACTTATTTTCTGTAATATATCCACAATTTCAGTTTCATTAAACCTATAAAAGGACGGCGTATGAATAGAAATGTATTTGAAACCTTTGAGATCATACGGTTTAATCATAGAAATTTTTTCAAATTCATCAAGATTATGCCGCCACGCAATTTCAATTGCATTGCAGCCTATTTTTCGAAAAACATCAAAAGTCTCCGGCGCAAAGCGGTTGCAATTTTTCAAACATTTGGTGGAAAATCCTATTAACATAAAAAACTATCCTACCTCAACTGAATTATTTTTGCAAATCTTAGTGTATTCATAAAAACTTTTCCGTGGTTTTCTTTCCAGAGTTTTGTAATCTATTTCAATGAGTCCAAATCTAGGCCAAAAACCCCTGATATCTGGAAACTCAAAATTATCCATAAGTGACCAATAAAAATACCCTCGAACGTCAGCCCCCTCTGCAATAGCTTTATTAACCCACATTAAATGGTCTTTAATATATTTTGGCCTCTTGGCATCATCCGCATCAGCTAAACCATTTTCTGTAATATATATCGGCAAATTATATTTTTTTAAACTCATTAATGTGTCATATATTCCTTTGGGATATATTGGCCATTCTAAATCATTCCTTTCATTTTCGGATAACTTTTTCTTTTGTAGAGAAATCGTGAAATTTTTGTAATAGTTGCAGCCGATGAAATCAACATGCTGTATTGTTTTTCTGGCAAAATATTTACTGAAATATTCTGGAAAAAAAATCAGCGCTTTTGCAACCATTGACCACAACGATGATTGATAGACCATAAAGCTAAGAGCGTGACCAACTTTAGCTTCGGGATCTATCCCATGAATTTCGGCATATATTCTTTTGTATGTTTTGAGCATATTAAAATATGCTTTCAGAAATTTTCTGGGGCATTTTATTCCTGGCGGCTGTGAACCCAAAAAATATCCGAATCCCAATCCGACATTCGGTTCATTCACAACAATCCAGAATTTCACCACGTCCTTATATTCCCTGACAACTTTTTTAGCAAATCTGGAAAAATATTCAATTGATTCTTTATTTGCCCATCCACCTTTTTCTTGGAACCAGATCGGCTCTGTCCAATGCCAAAGAGTTACAAATGGTTCCATTCCACGTTCTCTTAAGGCTTTTATAACGTTTCTATAATGTTCAATTTCTTTTTCATCAAATTTCCCTTCTTCCGACTCGATTCGTGACCACTCAATCGAAAAGCGATGCGCATTGTGCCCACCGGTCTTTGCTAAATCAAAATCTTTTTCAAAAAGATTGTAGTGATCACAGCACTTTCCGGAAATATAGTTTTGAGGATCAAACATTTCGGGAAATTTTTCCTGTTGCCATTTTGCCCATTTTTTCTTGGCATTCTTAGCTAGCTTCTCGGCATTATTCTTCTCCCACTCTGTCCAGTTATTTTTCATTCCACCCTCAACCTGATGCGCGCTAGTTGCCGCTCCCCACAAAAACCCCTCTGGAAATTTTAAAATTTTATTTTCCATATCTCTATATTTTTACAACCAAATTATCCTTGGCGCATATTGTATTTTTAAATACCCTTCTTGCCACTATTTCTGCTCGATTCTTTTTTGCATCATTATTATAATATTCCGGGATAAAATGAGTCAGAACAAGCTTTTTCGCCCCGCTCTTCATTGCTAAATACGCTGCCTCTTCCGGATTAAGATGACCCCATTTCTCATTGCTAAATCCTAATCGTAAAGAACTTTCAGTAATGACAACATCAGCGTCCTTTGCAAGCACTCCAAAATTTTTACATTCTCCTGTATCACATAAATAGGCAATGATCTTTTTTTCCACAGAAAGACGATATCCGAAACACAAATCAGCATGAAATATCTTTCTGCATTCAAAATCAATTGGTGACACATAAACTCCTTCGTCAGCTTCTTTTATAGTTACTTTGAAACTCCTATCCTCCAAGGGGGCAGTAAATGGTTTGCCAATAATGTTCTTTAAAATCTTCCTTGTTCCTTTTGGGCAAATAATTATTACATCATTTTTAAACTTAAACTTCGGAAAAACATGAAAACCAATTATATGATCAAAATGCAGATGGCTAATAAAAATAATAATTGGTTTGTTTGTTTTTATATACTTATCAATCTTATGAATACCATCGCCGGCATCAAAAACCACATAAAATTTCTCTGTTTCCAATAACGTGCATATTGTGTTATTTCCATTAGCCGAATTCCAGCTGTTTGTGCCTAAAAAGATTACTTTCATAATTTTTACAATTTTGTCAATTTCTTCTGAAATTTTGCAAATTTTTCATGTTTATTTAATTTCAGTTTTTAAAAATTTACTTATACTTTCAGCTTTTTCTTTCCTGTCTAAATGAGTATATGCCTCAATTTCTCCTACTAATGAATTGCAAAAAATATCAACTGACCCGATTTTTATTTTTAATTTATCATTATTTTTCAAGAATTTATTAAAAAATCCATGATCATATTCAAAACAAAAATGAACTTTAACTCCTTTAATTAAATAGGTAACTTCTTCAGCTTCTTTATTCTTTAATGTTGTACCGCTTAATGTTTTGTATTTATTGAAAATATTCTTTATTTTATTATAATCAGAAATCCCTACTGATATATCAACATCATTCGGTTCTAAAGGCACTCCCTGCAATGCCAGATTACTACTCCCAATTAATAACCAATTTATTTTTGCATTATTCAGCTTTTCAGCAATAAATATGAGTACTTTTTCAATATCTTTTTGCAACATAATTTTTCTTTTTCATACATAATACAAAATACTTTATACTGATCAATTATTTTCTGGAAATAATTGATTGATTCCCCGGCATGAATTTACGCAGGACTTCGGGAATCACAACGCTACTGTCAGCCTGCTGATAGTTTTCCAAAACAGCAATCAGCGCTCGGGTTGTGGCCACAGCTGTGCCGTTCAGCATGTGCACATATTCCCTTTGACCGTCAGCATTTTTATATTTAATATTCAAGCCGCGAGATTGATAGTCTGTGCAGTTGGAAGTTGAAGTTATTTCCGCCCAATCGCCCATTGTACCTTCTTTATTGGGTTTTCCCGGCATCCAAGCTTCCAGATCAAATGTTCGGCTGGCTGGTCCGCCAAGGTCAGCCGTGCAATGGTCAATGATTCTAAAAGGAATACCGAGACTCTGAAAAATTTCTTTTTCAATGGCCAAAATTTCCTGGTGAGCAGCTTCCGATTTTTCCGGCGAAACATATTGAAACATTTCCACTTTAGTGAACTGATGAACACGGAAAATTCCTTTGGAAAATTTGGAATAGGCGCCGGCTTCAGTCCGATAGCAATGAGAAAGAGCCACATATTTTTTCGGCAGATCTTTTTCATCAATCACTTCATTCATATGATAGCCGCCCATAGTAATTTCAGATGTTCCGATAAGACTCAAATCAGAATCTTCGATGTTATAAATTTGTGTTTCTTCTCCACGAGGGTTAAAACCTAATCCTTCCAAAACTTCTTTTTTGGCTAAGTCTGGAGTCATAAAAGGAACAAATCCATGTTTAGCTGCAATATCCAAGACATAATTAATGAGCGCTTGTTCTAAAAAAACCATTTCATTTTTAAGATAATAGAATTTGGCTCCGCTTATTTTTGCGCCTCTTTCAAAATCAATAAGATCCAGATTTTTTGCAATTTGAACATGGTCCAAGGGTTCAAAATCAAATTTGATTGGCTCTTTTACAACTTCCAGAACGGGATTATCCTCTTCGTTGCTGCTGACTTTTACATCTGGATGAGTCATATTGGGAACCGCGAGCAACAGTGCTTCAAAATCTTTTTCAATTGCAGCCAGTTTCGGCTCCAAATTTTCTATTTGTTCCTTGATAACTTTTCCTTTTTCAATGATAGCGGCCTTGTTCTCGACTGATTTTATAACTTCATTCAATTTATTTTTTTCATTCCGCAGATCTTCTATTTTTTTTATGAGCTCAAGCCGGCTTCTGTCCAAGTTTAGAAGCTGATCTATGTCGCATTTGACATTACGATTCTGGCAATTTTTTTTGACTTCGTCCTCATTTTCTCTGATGAATTTTATATCTAGCATTTACCCTGTTAAATAAGATTTGACTTCTCTTATTGAAAAGCAACTTATTTGTAATAAATTTTTATAAATATTTTGAAATTATAAAACTCCCTTTTCGTCAAATCTTAAGCTTATTAGAATAAGCTTATTTAACAGGGTGAATTTAATTTCCTTTTTATGCCTTTATATTACCCTTAAATAAGCTTGGACGCAAGAAATAAAAGTTTAATTCCATCCGTAATTTAAATATAAATTTTAACCATCGTAAAAACACATCTAAGATGTGTTTTTATGGACAATCCGGCTGGAAATTTCACTGCTCGTCCCGATTTATCAGGACTGCGCTTTCAAACCCATCGGTTTGAATAATTCCGCCCCGGAAAAACCCAGGTTTTCCCGACCCCTTTCCTGTTCAATTCCAGCCATCGTAAAAACACATCCAGGATGTGTTTTTATGGACAATCCGGCTGGAATTGAACCAGCGTACCCTGCTATCACACGGAGTATATTGGCTGAAAAATGATTTTGATCAGTCAATAATTCCCCGTATCACCCTAGATAGCCGCTCTTCCACTAAGCTACGGACTGTATATATATTACAACATTAAAAAACAGATATTTCAAGCTATTTCTCGCAAGAAGCTTGCGGTTTTGGCAAATCTGGATGTCCATGTTTTATCCATTCTCCATTCTGGCAAATCCAATCGTCTTCTCCGCTGATGACCCGTGCTCCGATAATAATCCCCAGCAAAACCAGAATGAAAAAAATAATGATTAAATAATATTTTCTCATTCACCCCGTTAAATAAGATTTGAATTTCTTTTGGAAAAACAACTTATTTATAATTTATTATTTAACATTGTTTGCCCAGTCACGAATAAATACACCTTTCAAATCTTAAGTTTTAATTTTTGAATAAAAAATTAAAACTTATTTAACTGGGTAAAGATAATATTATAATTCTTTTTCAAGTTCTTCTTTTATTTTGGCATTTTCCTTATCCTGAACTTTTCCCACCATATCGCGCACAGCGTCAACTTGCCCATGGGGCGACATATTTTGAGCATTAATTTCAATTCCGGCATCTTGCGCCGCCTTCTCCGTTGTTTTTTGTAAATTTTTCATTGAAAATTTCTGCCACAAGAAATAAATCATCAATATAATAAGAATTGACACGAGGATGCTAACCAGGCCTCCGACAAAACCTTTTTTATTTCTGTTTTTTACAGATATTTTCTTTGCCATATTCCCAATTTATTCTTATTTATTAAATTCCAATGAAGCCAAAATTTCCTGAAAAGAAAACTCACTACCGATGAATATTTGCGGATTATCAACCAAGCGAACATTGCATGTGTTTCCGTTATAAACGATATGCGCATCGAAAATTTCTCCTTTTTTCACGTTTTCTTCCTGAATGATATGGTATTTTGTATTTTGATTCAACACATTGACATTGCCGCTTCTTATGAGCATTTTTCCATGTCCGCCATCTGCAAGTTTTGCGCTTGACTGTTCGCCACGCACAACCTGACTGGTCAATTGCGCACCATCATCATAAAAAATGCTTCCTCCTTCCCTGCGTTCGGAAAACAGCGGACTCTCAATGACAACTTTGACAATTTGACCGCCGTTTGCTCCTTCCTCAGAAACCACAATCCATTTCTCCGGAACTTTAATTGAAAAGAGTCCTGATTTCTCCCGAAAAGTTTTTGCATTTTCAAAAAGTTCACTTGTTCTTTGCATCCGCCCCTCGTTCATTCTTTGAAAATTTTTCATTTTCCCCCAAATGCCTTCCAGGTAAAAAAGAGCTCCACTCTGCCGGCTTTCTTGCACAATTTGTAAATTAGATATTTCTTCAAATTTATTTTTAAAAACATAGACTGTCACTAGCAAAATCAGAACAATAATCATTGTCCGCATCCGAATGCACCCGCGAATAAACAAAGCGCATTTTTTTAACATATTTTTGTTTTATTTTTTAAACTCAATTTTCGATTTCGGCTACTTGTTGTTTGTGTTTTTCCCGAGATTTAATGAAATTATCCATAGAACGATCATTCATCGTTTCCATTTCGGCTTCTATTGGAAAAAAGCAGGCTGGAATTTCATTTTTAATCCGGTGATGTGCCACGCATTCGCAGCACATGCCTTTTCGGGGACAATCCGGATAGCTGCAAGAGCAGTTTTCCAAATTTTGTTCTTTTTTGCATTGCATACCCAGCAGTAGAATTTTGACATTATTTTTCAAAATATAGTATCAAAATTCTAGATTTATATTATTGATCTGATTATTTTTTTTACTCTAATATTTTTCGGGCGAAGCCCAGTCAAAATTTCACTGCTGGGCATATTTTTTAGTTTTAAATTTTAATTTAGTCCTTGGTTTTCATGTGCGGGAAAATGACACACTCGCGGATCGATTTGTTCATAAGGAAAGAAAAAAATCGTTCGGAAAATCCGAGACCGAAAGCAGGCGGCATACCATATTCCAAAGCCTCGACAAAATCTTCGTCCATCATTTGCGCTTCTTTGTCGCCCGCTGCCCGTGCTTGCATTTGCTCTTCAAAACGTTTCTTTTGCTCGATTGGATCATTAAGTTCCGCAAATGCATTGCAAAGTTCGCTGCGTCCGGCAATCAGTTGAAAACGTAAAACTTTCTTGGGTTTTTTCGGATCAGTTTTGGCCAGCGGCGAAACTTCCAGAGGATGTCCGACCAAAAAACAAGGTTGAACCAATTTTTGACGGATAGTTTTTTTATAAATTGTATCAATCATTCTTCCTTTGCTATATTCCGGTTCATATTTGATGTTGAGCTCATCCGCTTTCTTTTTTAGTTCTTCAACAGTGACATTTTTATTCAAATCAATTCCAGTTTCTTTTTTGAATTCTGTGAAATAATCAACAATTGGAAATTTGGCATTCCAATTTATTTTTTCTCCTTCATATTCATGTTCATATTGGCCCAAAACTCTAAAAACAATTTCTTTGAACATTTTTTCCGAAAATTTCATGCCTTTCCTGAGGTCTGCATAGGCCCAATAGAATTCTATGTGATCAAATTCCTGCAAGTGATCTCGATCCATGCCTTCATTGCGGAAAACCCGGCCGATTTCAAAAACTTTTTCATACCCGCCCACCAAAAGACGCTTAAGCGGCAATTCCAAAGAAATGCGCATAAAAAAATCCTGATCCAGAGCATTATAATGGGTTTTAAATGGTTCAGCTTCAGCGCCGCCCGGCACATGTTCAAAAACTGAAGTTTGCACTTCCAAAAATCCCTTTTTGGCTAAAAAGTTACGCACTGTTTGCCAAAAGATATTTTTCTTTTTGAAAAGTTCGCGCGTTTCCGGATTTGTCATGAGATCAAGATAGCGCCGACGCAAAAGTTCTTCTTCATCTTTAATGCCAAAATGTTCAGTCGGAATCGGACGGATGTTTTTGGAGAGCATTTTCCAATCAGTCACTTTCAAAGTTTTTTCTTCGGTTTTAGTTTTGAAAAGTTCACCACTAACCTCCACAAAGTCACCCAGTTCCGCATTTTTCACAAAAAGTTCAAACAAATTTTCCGGCAGGTTGGCTTTGTTGAAAAAAAGCTGCATTTTAGAGCTTTCATCTTCAATGTGCGCAAAAGCACTGCCACCCATCGGTCGAAGTGATCTGATTCTGCCGACTAAAGTTATCTTTTTATTTCCTATTTCATCAAATTTTTCCGCAGCTTCAGCATTGCTAAAATCCCGCTCGGATTTTTCCGGATAAGGATCCATGCCGCTTTTTTTAATATTTTCCAGTTTTTCAATTTTTGTTTGCAAAATATCTTCCCGCATAAATAGCTTTTGGATTTTTAAATAATAATTACTTCAATATACATAAATAATAGCTTATAACGAGCTTTTTGGCAACAAAAAACAACCAAAGACTTTTTGGTGTTCAAATTAAAGAATTCCATCCGCGTTCTTTTATATAATTAAAAACAAGCTTCTGAAAATAACAAAGATTATTGTTTTTATTGCCTGCTTTTATGTACCAAAAATCCTGCGATATTTATTTCTTAAAAACAATCTTCCCATTTTCAACTCTTACATTTACCGATTCTCCTTGAGCTACTCTTTTTTCAAGTATTTGCAAAGCTAATTCATCCAGAATTTCATTTTGGATTATTCTTTTAAGCGGTCGGGCGCCATAAATCGGATCATAACCTTTCTGGGTCAGATACATTTTAGCTTCGGCAGATATTTTTAGTTTAATATTTTTTTCTGCCAAGCGTTTCTGCACTAATCCGATCTGAAGTTCCACGATTTTTTCCAGAACCTTCTTGCTAAGTGGATGAAAAATTATGATGTCATCAATGCGGTTGAGAAATTCCGGCTTGAATTGTTCTTTGAGAATTGATTGGATTTTGGTCCGCATTTCTTCTTCATCAGCCACATTATCCTGCCTTTCTGCCTGAAATCCAAATGATCCCATTTTATAAATAATATCACTGCCGACATTGGATGTCATGATAATAACTGTGTTTTTAAAATTTACGATTCGTCCCTTGGAATCAGTCAGCCTTCCGTCATCCAAAATTTGCAGAAGAATATTAAAAACTTGCGGATGTGCTTTTTCTATTTCATCAAAAAGAATGACACTATATGGACGGCGGCGAATCATTTCTGTAAGCTGTCCCCCTTCGTCATAACCAACATAACCTGGAGGCGAGCCTATCATTTTGGCCGTAGAGTGCGATTCCATATATTCACTCATATCCAAGCGAATAAGCGATTTTGAATCATTGAACAAAAACTCCGCCAATGTTTTAGCCAGCTCTGTTTTGCCCACTCCGGTTGGACCCAAGAATATAAAGGATCCTATCGGTCGATTCTCCTCCGAAATTCCAGCCCGCGATCTTCTTATGGCATTAGCAATTGATTTAATGGCTTCTTCTTGGCCAATAACTTTTTGCTCTAACTCTGCTTCCATGTGAGCCAATTTTTCCATTTCGCTTTCCATCATTTTTGAAACTGGCACGCCGGTCCAGCGAGAAACTACTCTGGCTATATCTTCCTCGGTTACCTCTTCTTTTAAAATAGAACTTTCTTTTTGGATCTTGCTTAATTTTTTTTCTTCTTCTTTGATCCTTTTTTCCAATTGTGGGATTTTGCCATAGCGAATTTCAGCAACTTTGTCGAGTTCGCCCTTGCGTTCTGCAACTTCCGCTTCTGATTTCAACTTGTCAATGTCTTTTTTGTGTTGCCGGCTATGGGTTATGAGGTCTTTTTCAGTCTTCCATTGCAAAGTCAGGCTGTTGGATTTTTCCTTGAGTTCAGCCAATTGTTTGTTTATTTGTAATATTTTCTTGCGGGAATCTTTAGCTTTATCTTTTTGAATAGCTTTCTTTTCTATTTCCAATTGGCGGATTTTTCTTTCCATTTGGTCAATTTCAATCGGCATAGAATCAATTTGCATCCTGAGCGCCGAAGCTGCCTCGTCAATCAGATCCACTGCTTTATCCGGCAAAAATCTGTCAGCAATATATCTTTTGGAAAAATTAACAGCCGCCTGAATGGCTTCGTCGGTAATTTTTACGCCATGATGAATTTCATATCTTTCTTTTATGCCACGCAGGATTGCCACACAGTCTTCAGCTGAAGGTTCATCTACCAAAATTGGCTGGAACCTTCTTTCCAAGGCTGCATCTTTTTCGATATATTTTTGATATTCTTTTGTAGTCGTAGCCCCGATTGTCCGCAAATTGCCGCGAGCCAGGGCTGGCTTAAGCATATTAGAAGCATCCAAAGAGCCTTCAGTTGCGCCAGCGCCGACCAAAGTATGCAGTTCATCGATAAAAACAATATATTTTCCAGCAGCTCTTTCGGTTTCCTTAAGAATAGCCTTCAGTCTGTCTTCAAATTCTCCCCGGAATTTAGCTCCAGCCAAAAGCGAGCCCAGATCAAGAGAAATGATTTCTTTGTCTTTGAGAGTTTCCGGAACATCGCCGGAAACAATTCTTTGCGCCAAGCCTTCCACAATAGCTGTTTTGCCTGTTCCGGCTTCACCGATTATAACCGGATTATTTTTTGTCCGACGGCTCAGAACCTGCATCACTCGGCGAATTTCTTCATCACGGCCAATAACCGGATCAAGTTTATCTTGGCGCGCCAAACTAGTCAGATTTATGGTGTATTTATCAATAACCTGAAATTTTCCTTCCGGCTCAGGAGAATCGACACGCTGCGAACCCCTGAGTTCTGAAAGGATTTGCAGTGTTGCTTCGTAGGTAACGCCGCTTGTTTCAAGAATTTTTTTAGCCGGAGAATTGAAAATAAGAACAGCCAGCAGAAGATGTTCTGTGGAAACAAAATCGTCCCCCATTCTTTCCATTTCTCTTTCGGCTTGATCAAGAATTTGCAAAAGCGTCGGTGTGATAAATATTTGTCCTAAAATTCCAGTCGCTGCTTTCGGATATTTATTTGCTTCTTGCAATGTTTCGTTTTTTATTTTTTCAATATCAGCTCCTATTTTTCCAAGCACAGTCGGAACTATGGAACCTTCTTGGCCTATCAGAGCATACAGCAAATGAAAAACATCTACTTGCTGCTGGCCGAGTGAAAGCGCAAATTCCTGCGATTTGCGCAGCGCCTCCTGACTCTTCATTGTAAACCTATTTATGTCCATAAGCTATTAATTACCAATAACCAAGCTACAAGCACCCCGCCTCGCCATCGACAAGCCGAAGGCGAGTCGAAGCGGGCAAACAATATCCAATGACCAAATTTCAATAATCAAACCATTTTTTATTTTGAAAATTGAATTTTGTGATTTGTTTGGTTATTGTTTCTTGTTTTTTGTTTCTTGCTTACTTTTGGTTGCTTTCTTCCAGTTTGACTTTTATTTCTTTTGTTTCGCCCTTGTGCCAAATTTTCAAAGTAATTGTGTCGCCAACATTATATTTTTGGATAGCATCTCCCAATTGATTGTCGGAATTTATTTTTTTGCCGTTGATTTCTAAAATAATGTCGTTTTCAATCAAACCTGCTTTGTCAGCTGGAGATCCTGGAATGACAGCTAAATCAGTCATTTTGTTGCCCCGCATAATTAATACTCCATAATTAAAAGGTAATTGCGCTTCTTTCTGTACTGAATCGTCTATAGCGATATAGCGCACCCCCAAAAATGGAATTGTAATCTTGGCTCCGCCTTTAGCCTGTTCAATAAGCCTTTTTGTTTGATTAACCGGCAAAGCAAAGCCGATATTTTCCGCTCCCTGAGCCACTGCTACGTTTATACCGATCACATTGCCTTGGATGTCTAATAGCGGCCCTCCGGAATTGCCAGGATTAATGGCTGCGTCTGTCTGGACTATATCTGTCAATCTTTCTGTATCGCCAAAACCAGAGCCGGCATTGACTGTCCGCTTAAGACCGGAAACAATTCCCCGACTCACTGAATTTGAAAATTCTCCCAAAGAATTGCCGATTGCAATGACAGTTTGGCCTATTTGCAAAGAATCTGAATCCCCCAAAGAAAGAGTCGGGAAATTTTGGCCTTCGATTTTTATGATTGCAACATCCCTGATCGGATCACGTGCTAAAATTTTAGCTGGATATTTTTTACCATCGTTAGTTAATACCGTATATTCGGCTTTCAAATCTTTCACAACATGTTTGTTAGTCATAATTAAACCATCATCGGTTATAAAAAATCCGCTACCGCCGCCAACTTCCTGTTTTGTATTGTCGTCATTGCCATTGTTGTTTCTATTAAAATCGTTTTCGCCAAAAAATGGACTGAAAAAATCATCGAAATAGTTTGATATGTTCGGCACTTCTCTGGTAATTATGATGCTCACAACTGCCGGAGAAGATTTTTTTACCACGTCAATGACAGCCGAATCTTCAATAATAATTTCCTGTTTATTTTCCTTGGGATCATTGGATGATTTAAGGCTTAAGTTTGGAAATTTTTGTTTAATTTTTTGCGTTATTTTGGGAGCAAAAGATGAAGCCATTCCTCCTGACATAAACCCAAAAATAGCTCCAAAAAAAGAAGAGGCTAGAAAAACCAGGATAAAAACAGCAATCAGGGAAGTTTTTTTAAAATTGGCATATTCTTTTTTTGTATCAGCTTGTTGCTCTTCTATTTTTTCATTTTCTGGGAATTCTTTTTTTCCCGAATTCGATTCTTTGATATCCATATTTTTAATTAGTCATAGCAGCTGCGTTATACGCGCAATTTCTGCTAATTATTTAAATTAAAATTTTAAGCTGTTTTAAACCCAAAGCAAACCACAACCGTGCAGCCTTTAAAAATCAATTTTGAAATTCCAGTTAATTTATATACAAAAGAAAGTTGGTATTATTGCAGAGAAATAGCATTTACGGGACAGCTATCAACAACTGCCTGGCAATCGCAGTCTCCGCAATCTTCAGTCAGAACTTTTGCTTTTTCGTTTTCTACTTTAAAAACATTGGGGCATAATGATTCACATGTTCCGCAACCGATGCAAATTTCTTCATTTATTTCAACCTTTGGCATAAGTTTATTTTAAATAATTAAAAATTATAAATTTAATACATGAGTGAGGCATCGCCCTTCATCTCTTTTCTTTCTTCTTTTTCAAAATTCCTCATTTCTTCGCTGCGGAAATCGATAGATCCCCTTGAACTATCCCACATAAAACCAGCTAAAGGCACTATGACTGAAATTTTCTTTTTCTGTTCTGCCAGCCAATCAGCAAAAATATCCTTGGATATAAATATCTGTCTTAGTTGTAATACGTCCTCATTTTCTTCTTTCTTTCGATTTTCAATTTTAATAATATGAAAACCGATTGAACTTTCAATTATGCTATTTTCTTTGGGTGTATCAGAATCAAAAATCGCTTCTTGTATTTCCGAAAGCACTTGATTTTTCTTGACCCAGCCCAATTCTCCGCCGTTTTCTTTAGACAATCCGTTGGAATATTTTTCAACCACTTTTGCAAAATCTTTTCCGTCTTCCAGCTCTTTTTTAGCCTGTTCAATTTTTTTCTTAGCGGCAGAATTATCCAAGTCACCTGACTGTACATAGATTATCAGAGCTTCTTTGTAAGCACTGGGCATAACTACCTTTTCCTTGAAATCAGCCAGGCTCCAGCCATATGAATCCTGAAGTGATTTTTTAATTTCTTCGGCTGTTCCGTATTCAGCCAATTTCTTGTTTACAATTTTATCAATATCCGATTTAGATATCGACAATCCGTTTTTTTTGGCCAAAATTTCAATTATTTTATCCTCAACCAATTTATCCAGGATTTCCCGTTTTTTTATATCCAGCCTTTTTATGCCATTAGGCGTTGTAAAATCAATCCGCAATCCTTCCTTGGAAATTTCTTGTGAAACATAAAACTTTTGGATGGAATCCATGTTTTTTTCCACATCATTCCATAATATGAAATTCGTATGATCAATTACCGCGGCGGGAAAAGGCACGATTTTTGAAAATTTGGTTGCGATTTTTTTGCCAATTTCTGTTTCTGTCCCGAAAGCCAAAACACTGCAGACGCCAATCACTAAAACCAGCAAAATAAGTACGGAATACAATACTGTTGACAGACGTATTTTTTTCTCACCGTCAAAATTTTTTTGTTTTTCCATATTTTTTCGGGATATTCGAGTGTCCTGATTTTGTCAGGACTCGAATCGCCTTGATCTTTTTTAATTATATTTAAAGAAAGAATTCCACCATTTTTTGTAGTTGGGAATCTGCTCTTCATTCTGATATTTTTCCGTATCTTCACCCACGGTTTCCGGTTTCTGCAAAACACCTTCATTAACCACTACCACTTTTTCGTCTGGCTTTTGCATATTTATCTTATCTTTTGATATTTTTTCAACAAATTCAGGCCGGCTGTAATATTCTATCTGCTTTTGAATTTTTTCGTTTTCACTTTTGATGCTTTCAGCTTTTTTCTTAAGGGCTTCCACTTCCTTTTCAATTTTTTGATTACGAAAAGCTTGATGCGCCACACGCCCAATGATGATCACAGTGAAAATCACGCCTACGATAAAAAAAACTATTATAAATGATTTTTTTTCCTTGGTCATTTTTTTAGCGCATGCGAATAAACGGCGCAAAAAGAAAGCCGATCATGGAAATAACTGCCAAAACGCTAATAATAATCCAAACCGCTTTAATTATTTTTTTTCTTTTTGTATAGCTCATATTTGTTTTAATTATAACTAAAATTAGCAACAATATCAATTATACATTAACGCTTTAACACTGCCAAATAGGCTTCAGACGGAATTTTGACTTTGCCGGAGCCTTGCATTTTTTTCTTGCCTTTTTTTTGTTTGTCTAAAAGCTTGTTTTTACGCGTCACATCCCCGCCGTAGAGCTTGGCGATTACGTCTTTGCGATATGGCCTGATTGTTTCACGGGCAATAATCTTGCCGCCAAGCGCCGCTTGCACCGGAATCACGAAATTTTGGCGCGGAATGGCATCTTTAAGTTTTTCCACAATTCTTTTGCCCTCTCGATGCGCCCAGCTTCTTGGTACAATACGGGAAAGAGCTTCCACCATTTCTCCGCCTAGCAAAATGTCCATCTTAATCAAATCCGACGAACGATAGCCAATAAGTTCATAACTCATGGAAGCATAGCCGGATGAAACGCTTTTGAGATCATCATGAAAATTGACAATGATATCCATAAGCGGCACTTCAAAGGTGAGCAGGATTCTTTCCATATCAATATATTCCGTATTTTTATAAATCGAACGAAGCGAACTCATGAGTTCCATGATCGCACCCAGATATTTGGCCGGCGTCACAATGTCGAGTTTCACATATGGCTCAGCAATATCTTCCAAAAATGACGGATCCGGCATCTGTGTGGTTGAATATATTTTTTTGATTTCATCACTGCCTTTTAATTTAATTTCGTAAACAACGCTAGGCGTTGTGATAGTCGGTGAAAAATTAAATTCTCTTTCCAGACGTTCTTTTATTATTTCCAGATGCAGAAGTCCTAAAAATCCGCAGCGAAAACCTTTGCCAAGCGCCAAATTGCTTTCGGGCTCAAAAACAAATGCTGCATCATTAAGTTTCAATTTCTCCAAAGAATCACGCATTAGATTGTAGGTGTCGCCTTCAATCGGATAAAAACCAGCATATACCATGGGTTTAACCTCCTTATAGCCAGGTAATGGAATTACCTGGCTCGCCGAATCACGCTGAACTGACGCAGAATTACGCTGAATTTTTTCTACATTATTTTCTGCGTTATTCCGCGTTTTTTCCGCGACCGTCCGCGACAATGTAATTGTATCGCCTACCCGGCAATGTTCCACGCTCTTAAGTCCGGTTGCTATGTAGCCAATGTCACCAGCGGTTAAAAATTCAGCTGTCGAAAGTTCCGGTTTGAAATAGCCGACTTCCACCACACTGCTTTCCGTCTGATTGGCCATCATTAAAATTTTTGAATCCCGCCTGACTTCTCCGTCCACGATGCGCACGTAAGCCAGAACGCCTTTATATGTGTCGTATTTGGAATCAAAAATAAGAGCTCGAAGCGGTTTTTCTTTTTCGCCTCGAGGCGCTGGGACTTTTTCCACAATCGCTTCCAAAATTTTATCCACCCCTATTCCAGTCTTGCCGGAAGCTTCCAAAATTTCTTCCTCTTTACAACCTAAAATATGAATGATTTCTTGTTTGGTTTTTGAAACATTAGCGTTAGGCAAATCAACTTTGTTGACCACTGGAATAATTTCCAAACCCTGCTCAATCGCTTGATACAAGTTAGAAAGCGTTTGTGCTTGCACGCCCTTAGTCGCATCCACCAGAAGCACTGCTCCTTCCACAGCCGCCAACGACCGCGAAACTTCATAGCCAAAATCCACATGCCCTGGTGTATCAATCAAGTTGAGAATATAATTCTCAACTTGATTTAATACACCCGCAGAATCACGCGGAACTGACGCAGAAGAACGCTGAAGATTGCCACCTTCACGTGCTGTATCAAATACAATTCTTTTTATTTCAAGATCCTTGTTTCCAAAATTAACAAGTAATGCTAATTTATATTCGGAACCTTTTAGGTATGACCAGATTTGTTCTTGTTGTGGCCTACTAATTTCCGGCAAAGCTTTCAGCTCAACAATTATTTTATCATCTATAATAAAGTCTGGCTGATAAGAGCCTACTTTTTTACCTTCGTAAAATATTGGTACAACAGTCTCACTCTTAAAATAAATTTTTTGTTTTTCAAATGCTATTTCTAAAGCTTTATGATAAACAGACTCCTTGTGCCCCAAGCCTATTTTTTTTCTTACTTCAAAAACAGCTCCTCTTATTTTATAAGTTAAATCTTCGTATAATAATTCTGCGTCTTTCTGCGTTTCATTCTGCATATTTCCGCGGCAAGAATGTTGGTACAACATTCTTGCAGGTTGCAGTTTAATGGTGATTCCGCGCTCCCTTTCCAAATCCATTTGATCCAAAAGTTGTTCTTTCATTTTGCGTTTTTCCACGGTTCTCGTCATTTCCAAAAGCCGGTCAGCCAAAGTAGATTTTCCATGGTCTATGTGGGCGATTATACAAAAGTTTCTAACATTATTCATAATATACAGTGATCAATGCTTGCCCCGTTTATTTTCGAAGAAAATATTTACGGGGTGAGCGATTATACAAAAATTGCGAACATTATTTTGACCCATATACAGCTCATTCTATATTAAATTAGGCTTAAAATCAAGGCAAAAGAAAAACGGGCTTAATGTTTTCCGTTTATCAAAATCATTTGTCATTTATCATTTCAAAACTAACAAGCTAATGAAGCTAACCAAGCTATAAGCTGCCCTAGATTCCCGTCACTTCCCCAGTATCTTCGGTAATTGTTTTCTTGGCGCCAAACAGCTTGCGGGTTATCGCTTCTTTGAATTGGAAAAACTCTTTTACATTGAAATAATAGCTGGCTGCAAAAAAAGCGGCTCCGCCCAAAAGCCCGGCGATTGCAAATTGGCGAAAAACCGCCAGAAAAGTGTCGAGCTCTCCCTGTGAACCGACAATATATTTCGCAATTTGCGCGACTCCTCCCCCAACCAGCGCCGCCGCCAAAATCCTGACAGTTGAATCTAAAATGGTTTTTCCGTCAATGCGGGAAAGTTTCCTGCGTAAAAAGAAAATCAGCAACGACATATTAATAATGCTCGAAATTGAAAGAGCGGCCGCAATTCCAAGGATGCCATATTTTCCAATCAAAACAAAGATCAGAAAAATGTTGATTACTTCGCTGATTAATACCATATACAAAGGCGTTTTTGTGTTTTGCAAGGCATAAAAAGCGCGAGTCAAAAGCTGCAGGAGCGATTGGGCGAATAAACTGATGGCCAATAATCCGAGTATTTGAAACGTAGTGATTGTGTCTTCCCAATCGAATTTTCCTGATCCCAAAGCCAAACGGACGGTCTGAGCGCGCAGAACAAAAATAAAAACACTGAACGGAATTATGAAAAACAAAATCTGCCTGAAAGTCCGTGAAAAAGCATCAATAAACTCTTCTTTTTTCTCATGCGCGGCATAAGAACTCAGTGTTGGAAAAACCGCAATAGCGAAAGAAACCCCGAAAAGTCCCAGAGGAGCGCTCTGAATATTATTGGCCAAATAGAAAGCTGTCAGGCTTCCGGCAGCCAAATTTGAGGCAAAAAAAGGAACAACAGTCAGATTTATTTGGTTAGCGGCAACCGTCAGCGTGCGTGGCAGCATAAGTTTCAAAACTTTGCGAATTTCCTGATTCTTGAAAATACCGCAAAAAAACGGGCGAAAATGAAATCCGGAAAATTTAACCGAAGGATATTGGATTAACATATGGAGACCTGCCCCTAAAGCCACGCCCCAGGCCAATCCGATCGGTCCCCACATTTTCACAAAATAAACTGCACCGATTATAATGCCGACATTGTAGAAAATCGGCGCCAAAGAATAAATCAAAAACTTCTTGAAAGAAACTAGGATTCCTCCAAAAACTCCGCTGATTCCCAAAAGAAATGGGCTTAAAAACATAATGCGCGTCAGCGTCACAGTTAACTCCATTTTATCTCCGGAAAATCCGGGCGTGATAAGTTTCATAAGCTGCGGAGCAAATATGGCAAAAAATATAGACAAGGTTCCGACTGTCAAAAGCAGAATTATCAAAACTCCGGAAGAAAGTTTCCAGGCATCTTCTTCCTTGTTTTTTGTCACCAGTTCCGTGAAAACCGGGATAAAAGCCGCACTGAGCGCTCCCACAATAATCAGGTTATAGATTAAATCCGGAATTCTGAAGGCTGCATAATAGGCGTCCAGCGTGTCGCCAGCACCGAATTGACCAGCCAAAATACGGTCGCGTACAAGACCCAAAAGACGGCTGGCAATGCCTGCCAAAGAAATTATAAAAGCCGCCGCCGTCACAGACTCAGTCGGTTTTTCGTTTAAAAATTTATTATTAACTAATCTTTTTATCACAAAATATATTTGTTATCTATAAACAAAAACTTTAGTTATTTTATCTCAAATAAGCCACTGGGTCAACTGACAGCAAGTCCTGTCGGACTGGCGGGTGCAACAACATCTGCTGCTCCAACATATTCATATGCGCCTATATCCCAAGTGCCACTACGCTCATTGCCCAGAATGTCAGATGTGAAATCACCTGATAAATCAACGCCGTGGTTAATTGCATAAGAACTAGCCATCGGCGATAAATCATAAGGATATTCTACTAAATCTACAAATAGCGGATCACCCCAATGTCCATGATTATCGTATCCAGCTGCTTGCCAGTTGGCAAATGTGTAGAATGTACCGGCAATGCGATAATTATCCGTGCCTCCAATTTTATAACATTGATTATAATCTATCTGGCTCGGCGTCTGCGTGGCGCTTGCACAATAGATACAGGCTGACGCCCCTGAACCCACATTAATATAAATGAG
>DAIUDF010000018.1:0-20378 GCA_036845785.1 Candidatus Moraniibacteriota bacterium
TATGTTTTGAGGTGACTAGTGAGCGTGTCGACGCGAGGTTCGAGCATTTTTTCAGCAGAAAAAATGCGTGCACTGAAAAACATAATTTTGAATTATTTGAAGTGCAAGTTTCCCTGCTCTGTAGCGTGCTCAGCTCTGCTACTGGGATTTCTCCATTTTCTTTTGCGGAAAAAGAAAGGTGGAAAATAGAAAGAAAAGTTAATTCTGGTATTTGCAGAAAAATAAAAAGCAAGAATATTTTTAACTAAAAAAAGTATTATTGATTTTGATTTTCACTTTGCCCTTCTTCCGGTTTTTCTTCTTCATTCTTGAATTTATAAAAAACCTTGCCTTCACTGCGAAGATCTATATATTCCAGTTTTTCCCATTCGTTTTCAGGGATTTCTTTTTTAAGCACAGCATCCAAAGCCCGGACGGCTTTTTCCAAAGAATGTTGGGATGAAAAATATATCTGGAAGCCTTTTTGCATCGGCACCCTTATTTCTTCGGCCATATTCGAAGGCGTAGCATAAATTTCTTCCTGGGTTTCCTGATTGATATCCTTCAAGGCATTTTTAATTTTTAAAGCATACTGTTCATATTCTTGTTCCATTATTTTTTCTCCCAATGACACACTGCGATTGCTTTGATCATTGATCCGAATCAGGTGATTTTGCAAAATTTCCGGAGAATTGAAATCAGCAACATTATAGGCCACTCCGCTCTCATCAATCAGAAAACAATTTTCTCCGCTGCACCAGACTAGCATTGCCTGCCTTTCTTCAATTTTTATGTTTATATAGTTGGGAAATTTTTTAGCCACGCTTACGGAACGGATTTTTTTAAAATCTTTTGTCAGCAAATTGGCAATGTTTTTTTGCGAAATAAAAATAAAATTATTTTTCGGAACAATATTGAAATATTTTTCTTTCAAAAAAGATTGAACATTTTCATAGATTTGTTCCTGGCTTATTTCCTGCAAACCTTCAATTTTTATGTCTGTTATCCTGAGATAGGGCGAAAAAAACAAAATATAAATAGAAACGCCAAAAAAAACTGCCAGAAGCAGGCGGAAGATAAAATGAGATGCCGTCTCAGAAATAAATTCTTTCTTTTCTTCCATGTCTCCAGTGCAATTTTTGATATAACGTCTATCCATATATTAGAGGTCTAAAAATAATGTTTCCAGAATCAGCCGACCATTGGCATTAGTATTTTTCAATGTTTCCAAGCTTTTTTGGATTTTTTCCATGCCGGCATAAATATTTTTGCGTTCGCTGTTTTCAGAAAACAAGGCTTTTTTTCTCATTTCCCAAAGCCAAAAATTCAACAGATCTGAAGTTTTGGATATATCCTTGGAAAGTTCTTCGGCTAAAATAAATTTTTCATTGATTGATCCGGAAATTATTTTATTCAAATTTTCGACTGCTTCCAGCCGGAAAGACAACTCTCCATCGTTTTGGGCTATAATTTCAGATAAACCCGGACGGCCGGTTGAAACATCCACGATGTTTTGCGGAAAATGTTTCAATAGTTCCGATTCGGAAATTAAGCTGAAATTGACAGTTTGGCAGCGCGATTTGATAGTAGGCAAAATTTTATCAATTTCAGGCGTGACTAAAATTATTATGGTTGTCGGATTCGGCTCTTCCAAAATCTTAAGTAAGGCATTTTGGGCTGCCGTGTTCATTTTGTGTGCGTCATCAATGATCAAAATTTTATATTTTCCGTGATACGGAAAAAGGCTGAGATTTTTTTTGATTTCCCGCACTGATTCAACGGAAATATCCCGCTGTTTAGCGACATTTTTCTTTTCCACAATTTCCGGAGCCAGCACAATAAGATCAAACAGGGCTTCTTTGCCGAAATCTTCAACTTTCAAACTAAGCGGCGTGTTTTCAATAGCGTGCAGGGCAAACATCTTAGCCAAAGTGAATTTGCCAACATGTTCCGGACCGGAAAAAACATAAGCATGATTAAGTTTACCACTTGAAAGTGATTTTTGAAAAAAAGAAAATGTTTTTTGATTACCGATGAAAAGCATAAATAAAATGACAAATTTCCAATGACGAATGACAAATAAATGACAAAATCCTAAATCCAAAAAAATTAATATTTTCTTTTTACTATAGCTGAAAAAATAAGTGTTAATTCATGAGCTTCTTTCCACAATTTTCTGCAACTTTCTGCCTTCTCTGGTTCAGCAACTGCCAACATATGCAACCAATGAGTTGTTTCTTTTGATTCTTTTTTACAAATTCCTATTTTATGAATAAAATCTTTCTTTGATTCTGCACAATCGGCTTCCATATAATTTGCACCCACACTTGTAGCAGACCTGACTAACTGATTTATAATTGGTTTATTTATATTATTTTCTCTGATATTCTTAACAAAAACTATAACATCCGAACCAAAAACGGATGTGCGCTTAGACAAATCGTATTTATTTTTGTCATTTGATTTTTGAGCTTGATTTGTCATTGGAAATTTGTCATTTGTCATTACCTATTATTTTCTCAATAAACTTCCTAAATTCACTTTTAAATTTTTCTTCCGAAAACTCACCGGCTCTTTGTTTAATAATATTTTTATCATATTTCTCTTCATTCAGCATGAACCGCCGGACGCCGTCAGCCAGAACTTCTGCTGTCGGTGCGTCAAAAAATTCGCCGCTTATCCCCTCTTCCACTGTTTCCAGGGCTCCGCCTTTTCGAAGCGCAATTACCGGCACGCCAAATGACATGGCTTCCACCGGCGCAATGCCGAAATCATCTTCGCAGGGAAAAATAAAGGCGCGGGCATTTTGATAATATTTTTGCACTTCTTCTTCGTTTTGCCAGCCCAGAATTTTCACATTTTCTCCCGCAATTTTTCGCAAATATTTTTCCTGATCTCCCTGCCCGATAACAATCAACGGCAAACCTAATTTATTAAAAGCTTCCACTGCCACATCAATTTTTTTATACGGCGACAATCTGGATACCACCAAAAAGTATTTTGTATTTTCCTGATCATTGATTACTGGCTGCTGCTTGCTGACTACTGGTGGATAAACAATCTCGCTTTCTCTCCGGTAATATTTTTTTATGCGGCTTTGGGTGTATTTTGAATTGGCAATCAAATAATCCGGCCGTTCCGCTGCCAAACGGTCCCAAATGCGCAGATAATTAAAAACAAAACGGGTAAAAATTGAAGGTTTTTTGTTCCTTTCTTTCAGATATCGTTCATTATAATCCCAAACGAAACGCATCGGCGAATGCAAATATGCCACATGCGTCGTGTTTAGTTTTGTCACGATTCCCTTAGTCCAGGCGCCGGAAGAAGAAATGACCAAATCATATTCGCGAAAATCAAAAGTTTCCGGTACGACCGGATAGAATGGCAATAGCCAACTGTGATGTTTTCTCAAAAATTTGGGAAATTTTTGCAAATATGACGGCCGGATATCCTTATTCCCCCAGTCTTGGGACATTTTTTCCTTGTTATAAAGCAAGGTATAAATCGGCGCTTCGGGATACATGTCAGAAAGCACTTTAAGAACCTTCTCTGCCCCGCCCGGATAGAGTAAAAAATCATGCACCAGAGCTACTTTTGGTTTTTCCATATTGTTGGCAAATTTATCTAAAATAAGCTAAAATAAAGGTATATTAGTATTTTACATAATATTTGCATATTAAACAATATTGCGCATATAATCCAAATTTAATTAACATATAAACTAGTTAAGTGCTAGTTAAGTGAAATATCGCCCTTTAAAACAAAATACTTTTAGGGAAGTTAAAAAAATAAGGAGGAGCGTGCTATGAAAATAAAGGAGATCCTTAAAAAGTTTAAACGTGGTGCCACTATTGATACGCCGGAAGAATTAACCGTTTTGGATCGATACTACAGTACTGGTATGATCAATTTTGGATTTGACTACAAGCTTAGAAAATCGACCGCTAGTCTTACAAGACAAGGACGATGGTTTCTAAAACAACTGTAGTTTATCATGTTAAAACACGAGGGGGAGTTAAAAAACTCCTCCATTTCCCTAAAAGCGTTTTTATCATAAGTCTAAAAGAGCAACACATCCGATAAAACGAATTGTATGAAATTTTGTTTATTACTTTTTATAAAATAAATTCTATTTTTTATGTCCGACAAACCACGTTCACAAAAAAGACATCAAAATGTTCCTGCTTCTTACTTGACCTTAATGAAAGACGGCAAGGTTTTATTACTGCGACGTTTTAATACTGGTTACGAAGATGGAAATTATAGCATGGTTGCCGGACACGTAGATCAAGGAGAAACATTTACTCAATGCATAATAAGAGAAGCCAAGGAAGAAGCAGGAATATTATTGAAACCAGAAGATTTGAAGGCAATGCACGTTATGCATAGGAACTCACATACTGCTGAAAACAATGAAAGGGTTGATGTTTTTTTTATTGCTCAAAATTGGCAAGGCGAACCTCAAAACAAAGAACCTAACAAGTGCGACGATTTATCCTGGTTTGAGCTTGATAACCTTCCGGAAAATACAATTCCGTATATTAGACAAGCTCTTGAGGGCATAAAAAACAGAGTTTATTATAGTGAACACGGTTGGCAGTGAGCGAAACATCTCACAAAACGCAATATTCAAAATGCTTCGCACTTCGGATATCTCGAAACGTTGCAACGAAATGAATTTTATTTTTTAGCAGTCTAATTTTTTAATTTAAAAAAAATATATGGTACCTATTGAATATTTAAGACAATTTCGCTTTTTAGGCTACGCTATTTTTGATTTTTTGGTAGTATTTATAGGAATGTACTTGCTGGCACCATTATTGTCAAAATTATTTTTAAAAATCAGGATAAATATACCGAAAAAAAACTGGCTTTTTCTCGCTTTGCCAATCGGAATTGTCGTCCATTTATTAGTAGGAAAAATAACACCGATGACCAGAGATTTTATCAATCTGCACGATCATTATATTTTAAAAATAATTATTATTTGCCTTCTAATTTTGGGCTTAAGGGGAATAAAGATGGTTCCTGAGACAACAAAAAAAATTTAGATTGCCCAATATATATCTCATCTTCTCCGGCTAGTTAAAAAAACTAAAAATGGCTTAAATTAAGGAAAAAATGTGATTTTTCTATTTCATTCTGTTTTGCCTTTTTCTTTAATTAATATATAATAAAAACGTAAGCTGAAATAAATTTATTTTTGTCCTTTAAAATAAAAAATTAGAATTGGGCTAAAAAAGGAGGAATGTTTTTATGGCAAAATCAACAAATGCAAAAGGCAAAAAGATTATTACTCCCAAAGAGCTTGAAAGAATGTTTAAAAATATTGATTTGTCTACTTTTTCGCAAAAGGTTGAACAAAAAATTATTCCAGGAGCTGAGGCATATCGTATAGCACGTGCCAAATCTTTGGCTGCTGCGCACAGCACTGTTTTTATCTAAAACACAAAACAAACCGCGGAAGGATGCCCAACCTTCCGCCTGATTCTAATTTTTTATTCAATGAAGAAAAATTAAACAAATAATTTTATGGAAACAAACAAAATCCACTTGGCGACAATTTCAATCCTAATCAAAGATCGCGCGGCGCAAGCGCCGGAAGTCAATCAAATTCTGACCAAGCACGGCAACATTATTTTGGCGCGCTTGGGCTTGCATTTGGGAGAAAACGCGCCGGAAAATTGCGTTGCAGTTATTACTGTGGTGGTTAAAGCCACTAACCAGACAATTTCCGACCTAACCAAAGAAATCGACCAACTCTACGGGGTGGTCGCTAAATCCAATATTCTGAGCGATTAGACTTTTTATTTTTTTATAATCTTAGCGATTTCAGTTGCGCATTTTTCCCAACTGAAGCGTTTGATATTCTCAAGGCCTTTCTCTTTGTGAATAAAATTTAGCACACCGTCAAGGCTCTTAGGAGTTGAAATTAATTATCTTTTAGAAAAAAGAAAAGTCTCCCAGCATCTTGCTTGGAAGACTTTTTTTCGACAATAACTTTTTTTATTTGGGAAATAAAATTAACGCTGGAGAAACCCAATATTCCTCAATAAGTTTGCCAGTAGGTTCCGTCTGCAACGGCGAAACACCAATTCCTGTCTTGAAAATAACTCTGATTAAACACACGTTTTCCGACTTATCATAAGACAGCAGCCTGATTTCCTCAATATCTTTAATCGTAATGGTGTATCGCCCAGATAAAGGCAATGTCACTTCCACCCTTTTGTTGATGTAACTTCTTATGAACTTCTCAGAAGCCGCATTAGCGACTTTAAGAGAAAACACAAGAAACAACGCAAAAACAACTAAATAAACTATTGATTTTTTCATTTAAAAATCCTCCCTTTGCTTTTTTTAACCAATTATCTATTAATTGGACTTGGTATCTTAACATCTATTTCAAATTCTGTCAACAACAGCGATGTCTTAAATTATTTCCTATAACACAAACAATAAGAATTAGGACGATTTAATGGCATACACGTTTGATGTAAAAATCCTGTAAAGTTTTTATATTTTTAATTTAAAATAATCTTCGCGATTTCAGTTGCGCATTTTTCCCAACTGAAGCGTTTGATATTTTCAAGGCCTTTTTGAACAAGGTCTTTTTTAATACTTTCCTCAGAAATGATTTTATAAACCGCATCAGCAATTTCTTCAGCATTCTTGGGATCAACAAGCAGCGCGCTATCCCCCGTCACTTCGGGAATAGAAGCTTCTATAGAAGCCACTACCGGCACGCCAGCATTTTGCGCTTCCAAAATCGGCAGGCCAAAACCTTCATAAAAACTCGGAAAAAGAAAAACGTCAGCATTTTTCAAGAGCTCATTTTTTTCTTCCACGCTCACAAATCCAGTTTCAATAATATCCTTCACGCAATTCACGTTTGCAATTTCATTCTTTATTTTTTCATATCCAAATCCCGGACTCCCTGCCAAAACCAATTTGTGCGAAATTTTGTATTGCTCTTTGAGTATTTCAAAAGATTTTATAATGCCAACAACATTCTTTCTTTCCTCCAATCTGCCTATGAATAATAGGTATTTTGTATTTAGTATATTGTATTTAGTATAGACATTTGGATTTTTATTATTGGAAATTGATTGGAAATTGGAAATTGGAAATTTGTCATTATTTTCATATCCTTCATAAATAACTTTAATTTTTTCCGCTGGCACTTTGTATAGGTTAATAAGGTCATTTTTTGTATTCTGAGATACAGCTATGATCGTCCTCGCCCATTGGCAAGATTTTTTAATCGATGAGCGCATATAGAGTTTTTCCCAAAAAGAATAAGCTTTGGGACAAAATTCATATTCTAATCCGTGGATTGTGACAATTGTATTTTTCGGCCCGCCTGCATCGCTATGCTGATTATAATTAGTACCAATCCCAAAAGACTTAAGTAATTTTTGAATAATCAAGGCTAAACTAAAAAGCGAAACATTGCGGGCAGGATGTATTAGTGGCACTGTGTGTGCCGGAATAAACAAAGCATCAACCGGATGAAAAAGCATTTCCAGCGACAAGCCAAGCTGTGTCCAAAAATAATAGAAATTTATAGTTTTAATCTGCCAATTAGACGGCAATTCAAAATCCACTTTTTGGTTTTTACGTACATACAAAACAACCTCGTGTCCCTTCAAATCATTCACGAGATTTTTTATAACTTGATATGAATATTCTTCGATTCCCGTCCTGTCTTTTAGGAATGCACGGGAAGCATCAATACCTATCTTCATTTTGTTTATTTAAAGATGCTTTGGCTTTTTTATCAGCCATATCTCCAATTTTATAACCTATAAAAACGATTCCTAGAAAAAATATTGATGGAAAAAATATGAGAGCTGCCATATTTATTACGTTTTGCCTTGGAGATATTGGACCATCTCCAGCACCAAAAACCCAACAGAAAAATGCAGTCAAAGGAACAGCATATTCAAATGCTATATAAACACCAGCAATGCCAAAAATAGTTCCATATAACAACCTATTTCTCATATTGCAATAATTTTATCTTATAAATTATTTGGCCAGCATTATCGTTCTTTTGTATACATCCAGATTGTCAATCGCAATGCCGATTCCTTTGATTACACAGAAAAGCGGATCATCAGCAACATAACACGGCACGCCGATTGTTTTACTGATAAGCTGGTCGAGATTATTCAAAAGTGCTCCGCCACCCGAAAGCACCATTCCTTTGTCCATAATGTCAGCCGCCAGTTCCGGCGGAGTTTCTTGAAAAACTTTTTTGATCGCATTGATCACTTCACGAAGTTCATCTTGAAGTGCCTCCGTGATTTCATTGGAAGATATTTTTATTGTTTTTGGAAGTCCGCCCATAAGATCTCTGCCACGCACTTCCATATGCTCTTCCTTGACTTGTTGAATGGCGCTGCCGATTTCTTTCTTAATATCTTCCGCGGTGCTGTCGCCAACAGCCAAGCCGTATTTGCGTTTGATGTAATCAGAAATAGCCTGATCGAACTTGTTGCCGCCCACACGCGCGCTGTGCGCCGCCACAACTCCTCCCAGTGAAATAACTGCGATTTCAGATGTTCCACCACCGATATTGATAATCATATTGCCTTGCGCGTTGTGGATTGGAATTCCAGCGCCAATCGCAGCCAAAAGAGGTTCTTTGACGACATAGGCTGATTTGGCTCCGGCTTTGACTGCTGCGTCAATCACGGCCCGCCTTTCAGTTGAAGTTACTCCGGCCGGAATGGAAATCATAATTTCTGGACGGAAAAAACGCACTTTGCCCATCACTTTATTGATAAAATATTTGAGCATGGCTTCCGTCACCCGATAGTCGGCAATCACGCCGTCTTTCATCGGGCAAGAAGCAACAATGGAATCTGGCGTGCGTCCCAACATTTCTTTGGCCTGATTGCCCACAGCCAAAACAGTATTCTCGACCGGAGAAACTGCCACTACCGACGGCTCATTGATCACAACTCCCTTTTTGGGTATGAAAACCAAAGTATTCGCCGTGCCTAAATCTATTCCAATGCGTCTGATAAACATGCCATTAAAAAACTAGAGATTATGAATTAGAAATTCTTTTTATATCCGCTCCTAATTTTTGCAGTCGTTCTTCTATTCGTTCATATCCGCGGTCAACCTGATATATTTCTTCAATCGTTGTAGTTCCTTCAGCGCAAAGCGCAGCGATAATGAGCGAAGCGCCAGCCCGAAGATCAAAACTTTTAATTGAACAGCCTTTGAGTTTTTTGGGTCCTGAAATCACAGCCTGATGCGGATTAAGAATTTTCATTTTTGCGCCCATTTTTTCCAATTCCGTAAGATAATTAAAGCGCCCTTCAAACAAAGTGTCAAAAATCATTGTTTCGCCCTCGGCTTGCGAAGCCAAAATTCCCAGCGGCGCCTGAATATCTGTTGGAATGCCCGGATAGGTACGCGTGTCCAATTTTTCAATAGCTTTCATTTTTTTGGCCGGAATTATTTTGATGCCGTTTTTTTCAATTTTGAAATCTGCTCCGAATTCCCGAAGTTTTTCCAAAACTAAATCCAGATTTTCCTCTTTTGCGTTTTTGACATAAATCGGACTTCGAGTAGCCACGCCCATGATAAGAAACGTGGCCGCTTCATTGGCATCCGGAATAATTTCATGCCTCACGCCTTTGAGTTTTTTCTTGCCTACAATTTCCAGCGTGTGCGTCCCCAGACCTTTAATATCAACACCCATTGATATTAGAAATCTCCCCAAATCTTCCACGTGCGGTTCAGCCGCGGCAATTTTAATGAAGGTTTTGCCCGGAATTCCTGCTGCCAGCATCATGGCGTTTTCGGTAGCCGTCACTGAAAATTCCTTGAGCACGACTTTGGCTGCTTTCTTTTTTCTGGCATCAACCAAATAGGTTTTTTCGTCTATGTTTTTGATGCGCACCCCCATTTTTTCCAAAGCGTCAAAATGAGTTCCGACCGGCCTTTTTCCGATTACGCAACCTCCCGGATGATAGAAAGAAAAAGAACCAAAACGTGCGCTGAGTGATCCCAACAGTAAAATTGAAGATCTTAGTTGTTTGACCAGTTCTCTGTCCAGTTTTTTAGGATCGATGTTTTTAGCACAAATCTTGACCGTCCTTTCCCCTATCCATTCGACTGAAGCTCCTAGCCCAGTTAGAATTTCGAGCATGCGAAAAACATCCTCAATCAAAGGAATATTTGAAATTATACAGGCTTCTTTAGTCAGCAAAGTAGCAGCCAAAATCGGGGTAGTCGCATTTTTTGACCCCCTCACATTTATGCTTCCAGAAAGCCTTTTTCCGCCTTTTATTTGAAAGTGTTCCCCCAAATTTGTCATAACGTAAGTATACAGGACTGACTGTAAAAAACAAGACTTGATTTTAAGCCTTTTTTAAGTATTAATTATTTCAAATAAACCCTTATTTAAAGTTAGTTTCTCGCTGAAAAAAGAAAAATGGTTTGTGTCTCCTGTGAATAATTGCGGCAATATCAACAATTATTATAATTATCGCCAGAGAAAACAATATTCCCCAGCCAATCAAAGTAGATGCGTTATTGTTATATAAGGCACTGCTATTCATTTTGCCAGAAATTTCTTGCGTAGTCACAGAATTTCTTGATTCAATTCCAGCAACATCCGTTTCCGACCCAGCAACATAACTGCCAATTTCTTCTTCATTGGCACTGGCAATTTTTTCTTCTTTTCGTGAACCGAACATCTGCACGACCACGGTTGTTTCTTTGCCTTCAATAACCCCGTGCCTGACTGCCACGCCTGTTTCATTGTATTTCGGATTTAAAATATTTTTCCGATGCAATGGGCTCTTCATCCAGGCAGATTGTTCCTCTTCAGCGGTTGTGAAATTCATAGCCAAATTTTCTCCAGCATAGACATAATCATAATCATTCTTTTCAATCCAGTGCCATGGTGATTTTCCTTGCGGAGAAATATGCGCGAAATAATTGCCCCTGATCATATCATCTGCTTTTTCTTCAGCCGCTTGCTGCAAGAGATCATTTTTCTTGAGACTGGCAATGTTTAGGGATGTCCTGGCTTTATTAGCCAATTTAATTACCATATCAACAGTAATGTCACTGGCCTCTGAAACCGGCACAAAAAAAACAGCCAGCATGGCCATCGCCACAAAAATTTCCACCACAATGGCTTTTTTATGATGATTGGTTTTTCTGGTTGTTGTTATGTGCAACATATTTCAAAAAATGACAAATGACTAATTTCCAATGCCAAATCAATGTCAAAGCTCAAATATCAAAAATTTGTCATTTGGATTTATGATTTGATTTGTCATTCGTCATTGGAAATTTGTCATTTTAGTTTGCTGACTGCTTCTTTGAATTTATCTCCCCGGTCGAATTCATTCAGGAACAAACCAAAACTGGCAGCACCCGGTGAAAGTAGAACAACATCACCATCTTCCGCAGCTTCACTGGCCAAAAGCACCGCTCTTTCCATAGAATCAACGACTTCTACCGAATCCATGAAATCGGCAGCAGCATTTTTCTTCAAATTTTCCAAAATCTTTTCCGTGGCATTGCCTTTGAGCAAAATAGTTTTCTTTGTTTTTTCCGGAATTTTTTTGGCAAATTCAACAAAACTCAAATCTTTATCCGTGCCACCGGCAATCAAAATAGTTTTTTGATCAAAAGCATCAAGTCCTGAAATAGCCGCTTCCGGAATCGTGGCGGCCGTGTCGTTATAATATTTCACGCCTTTGACTTCAGCCACAAATTCCAAACGGTGAGGAGCTCCTTCAAGCATCGGCAACGCTTTTTTTATTTCTTCAAAACTCAGACCATAGGCATAAACCGCTCCAACGGCTGCCATGATATTACCCAGATTGTGCTTTCCTAAAATTTTTATACTCTTGACGTCCGCCAGTTTTTTGACATCCATTCCATCATTCAAGAAAATAGCTTCATTTTCAATAAAAACTGACGGGCTTTTTTCAAGACGATTAAAAGAAAAACAAACATTCTGACCCTTGGCTTCAGCCATCATTTCCACCACGCTCTTATTGTCGCAATTGCCGATCAGCCAGTCTTTGATTTTCTGATTTTCAAAAATATATTTTTTGTCCCGGATATATTTTTCCATTGTCTTATAATAATTCAGATGATCAATGAAAATATTAGTCACCACGGCAATGTGCGGGCAAAGCTTTTCGCGTCCCAGTGCGGAAAGACGCCAGCTGGAAAGCTCAAAGACCGGAATTGAATCTTTTTTGAGCGCCAAAAGTTTGTCCAAAACAGAGGTTTGCCCTATGCCAACTTTGGTTGCATTCTTTCCGGACAATTTTAAAATTTCATAGATCAAAGTCGCAACCGTAGTTTTGCCCTTGGTGCCTGTTACGCCAATAATTGGGTTTTTGCATAATTTAAAAAAAAGACTGGAATCCATTTCTATGGGAATCTTTTTTTCGATGGCCAGCTGGATATGCTTATCGTTCCAGGGAATCGGCGGAGATTTAATGATCATGTCGGCGTTGATAAAATCTTCAACGCGATGCTGTCCGAGAACATATTTAATATTTTTGAAATCTTTCAGTTTTTCCAAAGAAACTGCCAATTGTTCCCGGCTTTTTATATCCGTCACAGTCAAAATGGCCCCATTAGACGCTAAAAACTTCACGATGCCAATACCGCCACCGTGAAGTCCCAGACCAAAAACTGTTATTTTTTTGTTCTTAAAAAAAGAAAAATCCATTTTTCAATATTCAGCAAACAACAGACAGTATGCAGAAAAATGCTGAATACTGGATACTGTATTTTGCATGCTGTTTTAGAATTCAAACAAGGATGCTTTTCTCCTGACAATTTCTCCTGCCAACTCGCCAGTCACAATTCCATTTTTGACTGCCGGCTTCCCGTTAACAATTACCCATTCTATGCCTTTGGAATATTGATATGGATTTTCAATTGTAGCCAAATCGCTAATTGTTTCCGGATTCAGAACCACTACATCAGCGAAGTTGCCTTCAGCCAGAATTCCGCGCTTGGATATGTTGAATTTTTCTGCCGGCAATCCGCTCATTTTTCTGACGGCTTCTTCCCAGCTAACAACCTTTCTGCCTTTGACATATCTGGAAAAAACTCTTGGGAATGAACCAAAGTTCCGGGGGTGCACCATTTCGCCTGTTTCTTTGTGGCTAATATCGTATCCGGATCCATTTGATGCAATCATAGAGAACGGATTAATGACTCCTTTATCTACATTTTTTTCACTAAGAACATCCATCATTGTTATTACCCGCCCTTCACTTGCGATTAGAAGATCCAGAATCGCATCTTCAACGCTTTTCCCCTGAATTTCAGCAATCTCTGTAATTTTTTTATGATTAAGAGTTTTATCCAGGGCGGAAATCGAAATTACTATTTTCGCATAATCATGTTCGTTTTCCCGCATTTCTTTGATAACGCGCGCACGCAATTCCGGATCTTTCAGTCTTGAAAGCATCATATTGCGACCGCCTTCCGTTGCCCAATCAGGGAGCAGAATATATAAAACAGAACCGGTCGAGGTGTAGGGATAAATATCAAAATGAACATCAATATTGCTGGTGCGCGCCGTTTCAATCAAATTCAAAGCTTCTTCCATAAACCCCCAGTTTTTTTCTCCCATGGCTTTGAGATGGGAAATTTGCATCCTTACGCCGGTGACTTGAGCTATGCGGATCGCCTCCTCAACTGAACGGATAAGCTCATGCGCTTCACCGCGGATATGCGTAGTATAAACACCGTTGTATTTTTTTACGACTTCAGCCAATTCCATAATTTCTCTGGATGAGGCCAGTTTCGCGTGAGTATAAACCAGACCAGTTGAAAAACCAATAGCGCCTTCTTTCATGGCCTCTGTCAGCATTTTTTTCATAACATTCATTTCGGCCGGACTGATATCCCTGACTTCGTCTCCGACCAATCCTCTGCGCAATGTGCCATGGCCGATCAGAGTGGCAAAATTCACGGATATTTTTTTCTTTTCAATTTCTTCCAGAAATTCTCTCATGCTCGACCAATTGAAACTGACGTTTTTCATATCAGTCCATTTTTGGATGGATTTCATTACATCCCTATTGGCAATTGGAGCCAGTGATGATCCGCAATTTCCGCCCACAATTGTCGTCACTCCCTGATAGAGCAAACTTTCCAGCTGTGGATCTAAAAAAATGCGCCAATAGGTGTCTGAGTGGTTATTAACATCAACAAATCCTGGCACTACATATTTGCCTTCTACATTAACTTCTGTTTGCGCATGTTCATTGCTGAGATCTCCAATCTCGGCAATGCGTCCGTCATTAATTCCAAGATCAGCCTTAAACATCGGCTTGCCGGTTCCATCAATAATCGTGCCGTTTTTTAAAATAATGTCGTACATTTTTTGTTTTTTACCCTTTTAAAATGCTTTGCTAAACAAATTTCCATTTAGCAGGATTAACAGGGTAATTTTTTATTTTACACTACAATTATAGCATTTTTCAGGCCAAATAGCAAACTAAGTCAAACTTTAATCGGTTAATATTTAAGATTTATCTGTTTGTTTGCAATATTTTTTCGAATGTCTTAAAAAATTTTACAATAGCGCATAATTATTTGTTCAAATAAGTAATAGTGAGCTGCAGGACTGTAGCAAACAATACCCAGAGGAGATATGGGATATTTGCATATACAATCCAGCGATAATGCGGCCAAATGGCAATCAGGGCCCAAATTAGGGTTACCAAAACCAGCAAAATGTCGCCAGCCGCCAACAGATTATTTTTGATTCCAAACTGCAAAGGAGTAAAAGCAAAATTAAAAACCAGATTGAGCGCAAAAGGCAAAGCTACAATCCATGGCAATTTGCCGGTGAATGTTCTGTAGAAAACAGTACCGAAACTGACGGCCATGATGGCATAGAGGATTGTCCATACTGGACCAAAAATCCAACTAGGTGGAGACTATGACGGCTTGATTAAAGTTGAATACCAACTGTATGCATTATTCATATTTTTACTCTTAAATTATTAAAAAAATAAATGATTAGGTAAGTAATTAATTACGTAATTAATTACTTACTTATATTTTATGCCTAAAAACTTTCTTTGGCAAAAGAAAAACCCGATCAAAATCGGGATTTTCTATTTAGTACTAGATGTCAGATATTAAATAATATTTTTACAGCCATTTTTTGGTTTCCAGTCCATGTCTCGCAGCTTCTCTTTGAGCCTCTTGCTTGGAATTGCCTTCGCCTTCTGCCACAAGCTCATTTCCCAGATAGACACCCACAATGAAATGCTTGTCATGATCCGGCCCCCATTCTTTCATTACCCGATAGGCTGGAGTGACCTTGCTGTTCTCCTGCGCTTTTTCCTGAAAATAGCTTTTGGGATCAAGATAAAGTTTTTGGTCTAAAATTTCCTGCAATCTCGTTGCCAGATTTTTGAGAATAAATTCTTTAGCTGTTTCATAACCCTGATCAAGATAGGCAGCGCCGATTATGGCTTCCATAGCATTAGCCAGAAGATATTGCCGAGCGCGTCCAGTGTCTTTGGCTTCGCCACGGCTCATTAATAAATATTTTTCTACACCAAGACTGCTAGCAACTTTCGCCAGCATTTCCCCATTAACCAAGGCACTCCGCCAGCTGGTAAGTTCGCCTTCCGGATTTTTATAATTGCCATAAAGATATTCGGTTATGACGAGTTCCAGCACGGCATCGCCTAAAAACTCCAACCGTTCGTTGTGGTCAAGTTCGTATTTTCTGTTTTCATTAAGATAGGATCGGTGAGTCAGAGCCTGCTGCAACAACTGTATGTTGTTGAATTTAATGCCAAGTTTTTTGGCTAAAGAATCTATCATATAAATCAAAGATTTCTAATTTTTAATTTTTAAATAATTTCCTAATGATTGAATGTTTTAAACATTAAATATTAAGATTTATTTATAAAATTAAAAATTGGAAATTAAAAATTATAAACTAAATTATTTGTTAACATTATTATTTTTTCACGTCTTCTTCCTCAATCTCCTCAGCCTTTTTATGATTTTTGGATGTATCATCTTTCATTGGCTCGCCCATTTCACGATAGATCGTGCCCAGTACACCATTCACAAACCTGGCGCTGTTTTCGCCACCAAAGGTTTTGGCCAGCTCAATGGCTTCATTGATGGCAACTTTGGGCGGGACTTCATCATAATTGCCGTGCATGAGTTCATAAATTCCGAGCCTAAGAACATTGCGGTCAATCACGGTCACCTGATCCAAGGGCCATTCCGGTGCACATTTTTCAATCAGAGTATCAATGGCTGATTTGTTTTTAAGCGTGCCCCTTACTAAAGATTCGACGAAATCCGATTCTTTGATTCCTGGCGCAAATTCTTTTACGTTGCGAGTGATAATTTCATCAATATTTTCATCATGACAACCTTGAAAATCCCACTCAAAGAGGGCTTGCATTGCAATTGAACGTTGTAGATGTCTATTCGCCATTTTTGTAAACCGATATGAAGCTACGAATTAAATACGAATCTACGAAAATTTTCGGATATGCGCTTTCGGATACTATTTTTTCTTCTTTTTAGCTACTTTTTTAAGAGTGTTAACGATTTCTTTGCCTCTGTAATATCCGCAACCGGGACAAGCTCTGTGCGACAACATTCGTTTTCCGCATTTAGGACAAATTATGGTTTTCACGGTTTTAATTTTCAGACGTTTGCGTTTTACATCTCGTCTGTGTTTAGTGCTGCGTTGTCTTTGTACTGGCATAAAAAATATAGTTTATAATGTTGTAACGTTAATAACGTTGATAACCACAATAAACTTAAATTAAATAAATAATAAATCTTAAATTATAATAACACGTGTTTTAATATTTGGCAATTTATTTTTTTGGCTTAAATAAGGAATTTTTTATTATTCTGTTTGAATTACAGTTTCTCTTTTTGAATGTATGTTATTTAAAATACCGATGCTGGCCAAAATTACAACCAAAGAACTTCCTCCATAACTAAGAAGCGGAAGAGGAATGCCAGTTACGGGCATAATGCCGATATTCATGCCTATGTTTTCCAAAATATGAACCAAAAACATGCACATGATTCCAACTGTAATCAGATAACCAAAATTATCAGGAGCGCTAAGAGCTATTTTCCGCATACGATAGAACATTGTGCCATAAAGTCCGATAACAAAAAAAGATCCGACAAGACCCATCTCTTCAGCAATTGAAGCAAAAATAAAATCAGTATGTTTTTCCGGCAAAAAGTTGAGTTGGGATTGACTGCCATGACCGACTCCCTTGCCGGTTATGCCGCCAGAACCAACTGCTATCATGGATTGAATTACATTATAACCACTGCCTTGCGGGTCAACCACTCCAAATTTAACTAAGCTAAGCACGCGATTTTTTTGATATGGCTGCAATTGAAACCAGCTAAAAGTTGCAATAATCATTCCGGCCAAAACAATGATGCCCATTCTTTTAAAACTGATTCCGGAAATTATTGTCATGCCCAGCCAAATTCCAACTAGCACCATAGCGCTTCCAAAATCCGGCTGTTTAATTACTAATAAAATAATTATTCCGCAAAGAACGATTGATGCAATCAATCGACCTGTTTCCCCCAGTTCCATTTTTTTCTGTGAAATAAAACTCGCCAGAAAAATAATCATTGAAATTTTTGCCACTTCCACCAATTGAACATTAAAAAAACCTACCCCAATCCAGCCCGATGTGCCTCTTATGGTAATTCCAAAAACCAATACGACTATCAAAGCTGCTATAGTTATGAAATATATCGGGGTGCTTTTAAGTTTAAAAATCTGATAATCAGTGGAAGAAAAAAAGAGCATTGCCACAATTCCTACTAAAGCAAAAATGATCTGTCTCCAAAATATGCTCAGGCCTCCGTTTGATGGCATGGCCATGGAAATACTGTAAAGCACAACCAGCCCTATCACCATAAGCAACAAAGTGGGTAGCAAAAGCAGCCAATCAGTTTTAATTATTCTGTTAAACATATTAATTACAAATTTTGAGAATCAAAAACATTTGCTTGCGGATCCATTTCTATTTTTTCAACATTATCCAGAATAGGTTTTGGCCAAGTAACTTGAAAATCTTGCTGTTCTTTGCCACGTACAGATTCCCTGAGCGTTTTATTGATTCCCACAATTTTACCCCTTTCATTTCTTAGGATAATTGCTATTTCAATTTTTTTAAGATCATATATGCTTTCATTGCGCAATGTGCCTTCTGCCCGGCTGCCGACTCCGGAAGGATCAATTCCAAAACTCTTTTCATAGATTCCAATTTGCGGTTTCAATGCTCCTTCCAGTGCTTCCCATTTTATTTCTTTTACTGCAAATTCAACGCTGGCCGGAATAGCTCCTCCGGAAATATTCAAGCCGATCTCAACTATATATTTTGTATCAGACGGCAAAATAAAAGTATTGCCTTCTCTTGAAGATATGATTGATCCGGCTCCGTCTTTTAAAGTAAACGTGTAACCAAAATTAGCAGAGCCTGCTTTTTCATTTGAATTATTTATTTTTGCAACAACATCATAGCTGCCGTTTTCTGCAGATAAAAAAATGACTTCCTGCACATCTAGATCCTTGGCTTCAAAAATTTCTTTGCAGGGAGAACAAGGTCCTCCGCAATCAATTCCTTTTTCTGCTTGGTTTTGTTTACCATCAGAACAAGTTGCATCAGGACGTACTATGAGATATATGACAAATGCAATTATGCTGAATATTGCCAAATAAGCAAGGATAACCAAAAAACGCCTTCTATTTGTTGTGTTTTCCATAGTGTTTTATTTTTTTAATATATGTATTTATATTATATTTTTTAGCATAAAAAAGCAATCAATAAAAAATCCCGTCGAAGCGGGTTTTTATTTAATTAAGTTTATAATTCCCGGCACTGGCCTACTCTCCCTCGTGGAGGTACCATCGGCGCTGAAGTGCTTAACTGCTCTGTTCGGGATGGGAAGAGGTGTTGCCACTTCGCTAGAAGCACCGGAAATTATAAACTCAATATTTTTTCAATAAGTAATTCTTAATTGCTAACCGTAAAAATTCGAAAGATTAATAAATCTATTAGTACTTCTCGGCTCAACACGTTACCGTGCTTACACCTAAAGCCTATCGACCTAGTCTTCTTCTAGGAGATCCTTCCGTGCCTCGCTTCGCTCGCCACTCAATAAAATTCTAATCTACTAATTTATGCCAATCTACAAATGAATTTATTCGTTGATTGGAATTTTATTTGTTGATTTGAATAATATTGTGTCGAACAAAGTGAGGCACAGATAATGTCTAATCTTGGGATGAGCTTCCCGCTTAGATGCTTTCAGCGGTTATCTCGTCCAAACATAGCTACTCAGCAGTGGACCTGGCGGTCCAGCTGATACACCAGAGGTTTGTTCTTTCCGGTCCTCTCGTACTAGGAAAGAGTTCCCTCAAACATTCACGCCTACAGTAGATAGGAGACCAACCTGTCTCACGACGGTTTGAACCCAGCTCGCGTACCGCTTTAAATGGCGAACAGCCATACCCTTGGGAGCTTCTCCACCCCCAGGATGCGATGAGCCGACATCGAGGTGCCAAACCCTGCCGTCGATGTGGACTCTTGGGCAGGATCAGCCTGTTATCCCCGGGGTAACTTTTATCTGATGATCTTCTGCGCATCTACATGCGACAGTCGGTTCACTAAATTCTACTTTCGTAACTGATCGACTTATGAGTCTTGCAGTAAAGCTGGTTTGTACTTTTGCGCTATCAGTCCGATTTCCATCCGGACCTAACCAACCTTTGTAAACGCCTCCGTTGCCATTTAGGAGGCGACCGCCCCAGTCAAACTACCCACCAGGCACTGTTCCCGCTCCGGTAACTAAATTATAAATGCTACTGGTGCAGTAACATGTTACTGCACCACGGTTCCAGGAAATATATTGATAACAACACAACCATCTTTTTTTACTTCTTGTCCAAGCATATATAAGCAACTAGGACAAAAAAGTAACTTAATTTCAGCATCATCATCCATTTTTTTAGGCTTTCCTTTGGATAATTTACCTACTTGAGTTTCTTCATTGCATTTTTTGCAAATTACTTTTTCAAAGTAAGTAGCCATCAATAATTTCTCCTTTCTAAAATTTGGAAAATAATATAATCCAGTTAACGGAGCAGGGTTAGAATTAAAATTGTGATAAAGTGGTATTCCACTGTTGACTCCATCCCGGCCGAAACCAGAACTTCAAAGTCTCCCACCTATTCTCGGTAACCAAAATCTCAATCCAATACCAAGTTGTAGTAAAGCTCCACGGGGTCTTTTCGTCTAACTGTAGGTCGGCAGCATCTTCACTGCCATTGCGATTTCACCGGGTCCTTCGTTGAG
>DAIUDF010000019.1:0-19066 GCA_036845785.1 Candidatus Moraniibacteriota bacterium
CTCCATGAGCAGAAGCATCGGAAGTTGCAGCAAACGCTACTGGTGAATCGGTGGCATCTGAAAGAGCAGTAAAAACAAAAGTAGCGACATTTGTAGTTGAAGTATAAACATTAGTCAATGATCCTACATCAATAGAACCATTTCCGTCTGTATTACCCGTTCCAGCATTGTCAATCGTAGGGCCATCCAGCGTCAAATTGAATGCAGATGCATTCGGAGTAATACTGTCTAGACGCAGAACAGATGGATTAAAAGTAACGTCTAATTCAACAGCTCCGACCTCATTGGTTCCGGGATTAATTCTGGCTATGAGCGTAACTGTGTCCCCTGTTTCGACCGAAACACCTGACTGATCAAAAGACAAAATAGCGTCTGTTGCAGCTTTGGTGGGAAAAATAACCAGTAGGCAACAAAATACCGTAAAAATTACGACTAATGTTCCTATTAATATTTTTTTTCCATTCCCTATTACTTTCATTTAAATTTAAATGAACCTATTTTTTAATTAAAAAGATTTTCCATAATCATCAGCCAAAATAGTAAAGTCATTAGTGTTTACATGGCAATCATTGTTGATATCTGATTTTTCAGTAGGACCGCAAATATCTTGCCCGTAATCATCCGCTAACATAGTAAAATCATTTGAATCAACCCTATTATTAACAACTATGTCCCCGGAATAAGTAACTGATTTACTCACATATGTTGCGCTTCCTGAAGTTACGGCGCATTTGCTCAAGTTAACATCATCAGCATTGTCGTAAGCAACTACGGCAAAATTATATGTTGAACCAGGAGTTAAAAATGCTGTATTATTAAAAGTATAACTATCAGTTGATCCGCCTGATACAGTTCTGTAGGTTGCGGGCAAAAGAGTCCCTGAATCAGCCAGACGTTCAGACACGCTGGCGGCATCCCAAGCTGTGCAGTCAATTGCTGAAGAACTGTAATAAACCCTGTAGCCGCTAAGCCCAGTCAGGTCTCCCCCTCCCTCATCAGTTGTAGGAGCGGTCCAGGAAACAGTTGCCCCACCGTAAGCTAGTGCCTGATTTGTACCGACAACAAAAAGTAGGCTGGCAAAAAAAATCGCGCAAATTAAAAATGTTAAATTGTTTTTTTGTTTTTTCATATTAATTGTTATTGAAGATATTATGTTATTTTTTGTTAAAAATTAGCAATCTTTTTAAGTTTTAACAAACACCAAAAGAATTTGTTGTTTTTCTTTTCTGTTGTAATTATAGCACTTTTTTAAAAAAAAAGAAAAAGGACAAGTTATGCACAGCATATCATTTTCTATTGAACAGTGCCCTTATTTTTTCCCATATCGATAAATCAACGGTTTTTTGCATTTCCTCAGAAAAACAGCTCTCTTTTCCGCTCGTGTTATAGGAGGTGACTGAGAAATAATAGGTTGATTTGTCCTTGAGATCGCTTATCTTATAGACGGTAACTTTGCCTGCATCAATTTTTTTCTCATAACCCCCGGAAGAAGGACAATTGCCTTTTCTTGGCTTTGTCCCATAGTATATTTTATATCCGGCAATGTTTTCATCTGCGCTTTGATTCCAGGACAGATCAGCTTTTCCGGTTATTTCCAGATCCCGCAAAAAAAACATCCAGAACAATATTCCGATTACGACTACAATTAAAAAAATTAGTAATATTTTTTTCATCCTATGAGTAGGTTTTTAATTATTAAAAAATACCAAAAACCTGTTTTTCCTTTTTTTCATTATATTATAAAAATTCAATTTAGCCAAATATCAATGGCGCTAATAAATAATATGTTCCGATAAAAATAAATATTAAAGCTGCCAACAGGTTGAAAAAGGTTATGAATTTTGGGGATGAGGCGATTTTAATTTTGAGCGTAAAGGCAGCAATTAAAAAAACGATTATTTCATCCAGCATATAGAACAGCATGTATATAAGCATATACAAAATCGAGGCACCAAAAGAAGCACCGGAATCCACTAAAATACTAGTGAACAAAACCGGCAGAAAGGCCGAACAAGGAAATTCGATGATTGTAACCGCAGCAGAAAACGCAACCACGGACCCAAGAAGAAGCAGCCAGTTGGTTTTATTTCTGAAAACCTTTTCCATTTTTGGCGATAAACGGGACATTATGTTATTGGAACTGCAAATTGGTCCGCTTTTACGGGTCTTATTAAATTCCCTAAGAAGATAGATGCCTCCCATTAAAGCCAAAATGCCAACCAGCATTTCCATGCTTTTGACATATGGAGAAATAAAAGAAAATAGCTGGTGCCACAAAAGTATCATTAATCCATAAATCAGAGCCGTTGTCAGGATGTAGGCGCCGCCAAAAAGCAAAATTCTTTTGCGTGAACCCAAAACAATTACCAATCCCAAAATAAGCAACAAGGCGCCAAGTGAACAAACATTGAAGCCGTCCACGATTCCCAATATGACCGCCAGTGTCGGCAAGGAAAATTTTGACAAATTGGCTTCACTCAAAAAAGGTTCTTTTTTTTCATTTTTTTCTTCCTTGTTTTGGCCCAAAAAAGAGGCAGCAATTTCTTCTCCGATTTCTTCATTAAAACCTATATAATATTTATCTCCGATGAAAATAGCCGGAACCAAGCCTTGTTCTTTTTTTGGCACTGAATATTTTTCATAATATTCCTTGGCCTTTTCTGTGTTCTGTGACATGGTTAAATCATGAATTTCCAAATCCAGATTGTTTTCCTTCTTAAAATCCTCAAAAAACTTTTTGGCGCTAGCGCAATGAGGACAAGTCGGACTGGTGAACATATAGACCGGCTCCAAATTTTTTCCTGCTTCAGCGAAAACGCCCACCGGAGAAATCAAGAACAAAAAAAATAGACCGGCAGCGGCAATATTTCTGGCAACTTTGAAGATATGCATGAAATTGTTTGATTATTGTTATTTATCTAATTTTACGCCCTTATTCCTAAATTTTCAAGACATTTCATATTACGAATAATCTAAAATTTATTTTCAATTTGTCTTTTGTTTTTTGATATATTAAGGCCTTTGCATTATAGCACACTAGTTTTAGGCTCGTGTTTTAATCAATTTAAAACTGTTTGACCGCTATTTTTCATTTCAACATTAAATTCTCTAAAAACAGGTTCCGTTTTTGAATCAATCTCCATTTGAACAACCAATCCTTTCTGAGTATCCTGATCAAAATACTGGTCAAACACAAAATTACCCAAAGAATAATAAATCTTTTTGCCTTTATATTCTTCTTTGGTTTGAACAACATGCGGATGCGATCCGATTATCAAATCAGTGCCATTGTCAATGAACTTATGGGCCTGCTCTCTTATTGATTCGCTCGGACTATTCACATACTCTGTTCCCCAATGCGTATAAACCACAACGAAATCAGGCTGCAGTTTCTTCGCTTCTTGCAAATCATCCAAAGCTTTTTGTTCTCCATTATCAGAAAATTTATTGTAATTAACAAAAGCTATCCTTATTCCCTTAACTTCCTTTATGAAAAACCTTTTGTATTCATCCCCTGCTTCTCCGAAAAAATTAATTTTAGCTTCAAGCAGATATTTTTTTGTCTCCTCCAGGCCATCTTTTCCGAAATTAAGAATATGATTATTGCCAATATTTACCAGGCGGATGTTTTCATCGTAAAGTTTTGCTGCCATTGCCGGAGGAAAAGTAAAAATATAATTTTCCCTGGCGCCAATTTCGCTACCTAGACTTACGGAGGGTTGAGCCGTGATTGGTCCTTCTAAATTTCCAACGACCAAATCCTCGCTTTGCAATAAACCGCTTGTTTTTTGAAAAATAAAATCCGCGCCTCTTTTGTCAGAAACTTCCCTGATCCAGCGATCAAACATCATGTCCCCGACAAAAAGAATCTTAATTTTTTCTTTAGGCGTAGAGACAGTAAAATTCTCTTTGTTTTTTTCTGAACTACTCATAACAGGAGCCTCCGGTAAAGTTTTCGCGTTCGACGCTTTTAAATAATAAAAGCTCAACATAACCGCAACGACCACAAGCACGACAGCTGAAATTATAAAAAATAATCTTTTCATTTTATTGCCTAAAAATTTAATCGGATAAAAAGTAGCCACTAATATAGCTGGTGACTTTTTCATCCGGACTTCCGAAATTCGAAGAATTCTTGTTTTCTACAAGATAGAAATTGTTGGCATTCGGACCCAAAAATCCCATTAACACAGCCATGCAAGCTCGACAATCACAGCTGATATTATCAAGATTGTCAAAAAGAAAATCCTGCAGATTTATTATGCTTAAATCGTCTTGCGTCTTTGCTTCTTCGACAGTAACTTCATGAGAAAAATCACTGCTCACGATCATGACCGTATCTTGACCCGATATTTTTCTTAATTTTTCTCCAATTTTCACAAATTTTTCATAATTTCCATAAGTATTTTTAACAATCACCGGTATAACTCTAGCTTTAGGAAAAACTTTTTTGATAAATGGAACTTCTGTATAAATAGAATGCTCGATTTTGAAAATATCGTTGTTTATTTTTATCCCATCATTACTTTCTAAAATTTCCTGAATAATTTCCTTGTTTGATTCAATTTCTCCAAAAGGAGTATCCCAAAAAACTTCGGCCAGTACAGCATATGTGCTATTGTCAGATAAGGATCCAAAATGATCTGGACCAACCACAATTATATTTTCAATTTTATCATTCGCTATGCCAGCATAAAATTTCGCAATAAGATTTTTAGCCAAGAAATGATGAGCTGTGATCCCTGCTATAATGTTCTTTTTTGGAACATCCACTACATCAGCAAATGTTTTTTCATATTCATCTTTATTGTTAAAAAAACTTCTGAGATTATTTTCTTTTTTTTCACCTTTATCAATCGTCAGTTTTGTATCAAGCTTACTTTCTTTTAAATTAAAAAAATAAAAGCTACCCGCCAAAATAAATAAGGCGAGTAGCATAACCCCTATAAGAGCATTGGTAATTTTTCTTTGCATCTATTTTATAAGAGACTTTCCCCAGTCAGGCATCGATGGCATTTTGCTTTCATCGCCTGAATAGACCCATTCTTTCCAGTCATTGTCTGAAAGTCTTTTTTCCAATGGATTTGTAAATTCATAATAAGAATACACCAATCCCTTGGTAAGTCTTGTGCCGTTATTGTCTTTGACAGCCACATATATATAATTCGGTATTCCATCAGCCTCATACAAAATTTTATTATCTGGCACGTCTGTGTGCACATCGGCAATGATAGCTGAGCGAGCTAAATCCTCTATTCCTTGTTCATTTGGAAGAAAAGCTACAACTGAAGACAATTTGCCCCCTAATAAACGAAGTTTCTCAAAATCATCATCTGATATTTTAGTATTATTCAATTCAGCAATTGCAATGCCTCTAAAAAATTCTAAGGCATCTATAAATTCCTTATTTCTACTTTGAAATGTTTGGTCCAGCAAAGTTCTTTGTTCTAATCCGGCTTCAGTCATTTTTGCAAGCGGTATTATCCTGTCAAAAAATTCCATATTGGGTTCAACATATCCTTTTGGGACTGGCGGTATCTCCCCTTCTGGTCCGCCACCGCCCAGTTCGGCATAAGATTGTTTAGAGTATAGCAAGGTATCATGTTTTAGTTCTGTCCAAGATCCCAGCATACACTGCAAGTTTTTATTATTCCAATCGGCATTTTTCATAAAATTAGGATAACCGCTCTTGTCCATTTTTTCTTGCGATAATGACTGCAATGTATAAAGCCAGCTCCAATAAATATTTTGCGTCCATGATCCTTGACTTAGTCCTGCAAAATATTGGCTGAGTGAATTCATGCGGTCAGCTAAGACATTTTTTGAATTAGGCGCTTCAGTTGCTATCCAATCTTCAAGGTGTTCATCAGCCGTTTTATTTCCCAGGAGAGATGCCACCGTCAAAGCTGTTGTCATACCAGGAAGTTTTTCTCCAGTTTTTGGATCAGGTTTTTCATCGCCCTGCGTAAGACTAGAGAAGATAAATGCATCTGGAGTAAATCTTTGTCCCATAAATCTGAAACCTTTTGTCTTGCTTTGCAATTCTTCCTTCGTAGAATCAAAGACTTCATCTCCACTGACCACCGAAGACATAATTGCCGGAGTTGGCAACTTGTCTATTTCTTGCTGTATTTTAGAAATCAATTCCTCTCCTGGTAAAACATCTTTATTGCCAGCCAGAATCTTTTGATAATCATATATTCCTAAATCATCGCTTTCGCCCACAAAGAATGAAGTTGGCACATAAATATCTTCCCAGTCTTTCATTAAATTAAGCTGATTCATTAGGAGAACTATATTCATGGCATCCCGCGTAAGTTCAGGGCTTTTGGCTGCAAAATTCTGTCGACCATACCACATCATTGAGCGCCAATAACTGCGCAAGATTGGATTTTCTCCATAATGGCTGCGCGGACCATATTGCGTATAATCTTCAGGAAAATCCAATCCCTGCTCTTCTAAATATTTTCCGAAAATCGGTGACGTTTTAATTTGTTGAGCACCCATAATTAATTCCAGCTCTTTTTTAGCTTGTTCATATGATTCATTTGGAATTTTGCTTTTAATTTTATCAATGCCACCCATGACGGTTTCCATAGAATCAGAGCTATCGTCAACAATCTTTTCATTTTTATAAAATCCATAGGCTGAATTCAAGGTCGCACTTGGAACCGCGAAATAAGCAATTAATCTTTGGTAACTTTCTTTCTTGGCTGTATCCGAAGACTTATTATATGCATTGATAGATGCATTCAGCATCGCGTCTGTTATTTTTTTCAGTCGGGGATAAAATTCCTTTTGCTCTATATATTTAAATTCCTTGTCTAAAAGCCTATGATAGATATGCAATAAAAAATCCGAAGATATAAAAACTGAATTTTCGGGAGCACGATTTTCCGGAGCATTAGGACCTCCTATCTTATTATACAGATCAGTCCAATCATCAGGCCTGCTTGCATTATCTTTGAGATTTTCACTGAAAAATTTATCTGTATTTTTAGCAACAAAAAAATTATTCTTTTCCAGAGCTTGTTTTTGGGAATCTGAAAAATTTATAGGATTTAACGGTTTCCAACCAATCGATTTTTTTGTAAAGTCACCCAGGTTTTTAAGTTCGCTCAAACTTATTGAGTAGTCCGGCAAACTTGGATTATACTCGGATTTCTTGTATTCAAAAATTGGAAAGGAATATTTGCTACGCAAATCACTGAGATTTTTCAATGCAGCTGCCGGATCAAAAACTTGGGTTGTTTCCATACTATCTGTCGTCTGTCTTGGAGAAGAACCTTTGATCAAATTAAGTTTAAACAAAATAAACACAATGATTGCCAAAACTGAAATTGAAGCAAAAACTAAAATTATTTTTTTAGCTAAGTCGTATTTTTTATTTTCGCTTTGGGGAACAATATTATTTTGATTTTCCATTTTTTTGTTTTTATTATATTAATATTAATAACATAGATTAATTATACCACATTTTTAAAAATTAGCGGCAAGACTTCTGGTTTTGATATTTAAATCAGAATTTTTGTTATTATAATTTGATTATAAAATAATAACAAGACTGCTACTGCGCTAAAAAATTGCTATTTGCAAATAAAAATGCCATAATAAACGGGGCATATTTTTTATGGACAATTTTCCGTCACAATTTAAAACTGCAACTCCTTCTAGCAATCCAAGGCGCTGTAAAATATGGCTTTTTATTTTACTGGCAATTTTAATTGCCGGCGGTTTTTTTGTTTGGCGGCATAAATCAAAAAAAACTATCCCGATCTCAATTAACAATCAGACTGCAGAAACGCAAGCAGAATCTTTGCCGCAATTTAATGAAAATGTTGTTAGTCATACCATCTGCGAGGGCGACATTCCGGCGGAAGTTTTTGCTGAATATGGCAAACTGGATGCCAATGACACAGCAAATCTTTTGGATGCCGCCAAAGATGTTTATGATTTTACCAATATAAAAATAGGGCAGAATTTGGACTTCGTGTTCTGTGAAGATGGAGAAAAAATTGAAAAAATCAGATATTATCCGGATAGTGAAAATATGATTGTTGCAGAAGCAGACGGCAAAAATTTCAAGGTAAAAAAAGAAAATATTCCATATGCTGTGAGCGAAGAAACGCTTAACGTCGAAATTGATGAGTTTCTCTATAAAGACGCGATTGATGCCGGACTTTCGGAAGCATCTATTCTGGAAGCCGCCGATGTTTTTTCTTTTGACATTGATTTTAACACGGAAATCCAAGCCGGCGACAAAATGAAAGTGATTTATGAAAAAAGAACATTACAAGGAAAACCCGCACCCAATGGCAAAATTATCGCCGCCAAATTCGTAAATTCCGGACAGGAATATTTTGCCTATTCTTTTGAGTCAAATGGGAAATTCGGCCACTATGACGCTGAAGGACACGAGTTGATGCGCCAATTTTTGCGAGCACCTCTCAGCTACCGCAGAATCAGTTCTGGCTATACCAGCGCCAGAATAAATCCGATAACCAGAACGATTTCCGCCCACTATCAAATCGACTATGCCGCTCCTTCCGGCACGCCGGTAGTAACGACCGCCAACGGAACGGTGGTCAGCGCCGGCTGGGAAGGTGGCTGGGGCAATATGGTGCGAATCAAGCATGAAAACGGATTTACCACCCACTATGGGCATCTCAGCGCTTACGGCAAAGGCATAAAATCAGGCACTGCGGTTTCACAGGGACAAGTGGTTGGTTATGTCGGATCAACCGGCTGGTCAACGGGACCACATCTGGACTATGGCATAAAACTAAATAGCAGTCCGGTCAACCCTCTGTCACTCAAGTTGCCCAAAGGCAATCCCCTTTCTGGAGCAGAAATGGAAAAATTCCAGGAGCTCAAAAGAAAATATGACGAGCTGCTGAAATAATCAAAATTAGAAAATTTAGCTTATCAAAATAGAGGCTTCTATAGAAGCCTCTATTTTTTATCAAAGAAAAACATTTATTCTTATAGCTCCGTGCCAGCGCCTTCTGCAGCTGGAGTTGTGGACTCAGTAACTCCTGGAGTTGTTGTGGTTGGAGTTGTCGTTTCTGTGGTTGGTGTCGTGGTTACTGGAGTCTCAGTGGTTGCAGGAGTCTCAGTGGTTGGAGCTACTTCTTCAACAGTTGCCGCTTCGTCAATTGCATCTTTTACTTCTTCCGTCAGCTGTGTTTCTTCTTCTTCATTTATCGGAGTTTGTTCATAGTTGAAAAGAAATCTGGAAACCCAACCAAAAAGACTAAAGCTGCTTTCATTGGTTGTGATGATGCCTTTAATCCTTTCTCTTTCCTGCATAAGCGTTGCCAGTTGTTCTTGAATGAGTGTTGTGTCCCCTCCATTTTGAACTTGAGCCATGGTTTGTGTAAGCTGCCTTATTTGATTTCTGTTGTGAACCAAATCGCTTCGAAGCTGGCCAAGATTTTTATAATCATTTCCTACTAAAAATGTTTTGATTTTTCCCCTGCTTTCAATTTCTTCAATAGCGGCAACTGTTTCAGGTTGAATCTGTTCCTGCACTGCTGCAACTGTTTCTATTTGGTTGCTAACCTGGGTGTTTCCAGCCGATTCTTCCTGAACAGCAACTTGTTCCAGGTTTTCCACGACTGCTTGAGTTTTCACCTTATGCACCTGAGCATTTGTTTGGCCCTTTGACGTGTCCGGTTTTTCAAAGTTTTTAAGATTTACAGTCTTGCTCTTTTCTTGTGATTTGGCTGATTTTTCTGTTTTATTGCTTTTATTAGCGTTGTCGCTTTTGGCAAAAGCAATGGATGTTCCAAGTCCCAATGCCAGAGCCAAAACTAAAACTAACAATAGTTTTGTTTTTTTCATTTTTTTATTAAATTAATTATTAATTTCTTCATTTTTATTTGCACACTCTTCTGAACCTAATTTTAGCACACTTTTAGTCATGCAGACAACCCAGTTCCAATGCAACAAAAAGTGGACAACCACGAGAATTAAAAAAATAATGCCGAAGATGTCATGAACTTCCGACCAGCTCCCTTTCTGGATTCCCAAAAATTCCTGCAGTCTCCCTTGTCTCACCCCGCTTGGCATGAAAAACTTTATCGCCAGGCCGGAAATGGCTGTAATAAGAAAAGAAACCAGGGCTAGCAAATCAATAATGTAGTTTGTTTTTGATTTATTCATATTATTGAATTTGTTGTTTGCTTTTTATTTTTTGATATATTTTCTTGCCTATTCTATAAACAACCCAAATAATTATCGCCCAGATAATCAGAAGTGGAAGCAACGCAATAAAGAAACGAATGAGGAAATTCACAAATCCCTGCAATCCCTTAATTAATGAATTGAATGAATCTTTCACGACTTGCCATGGCCTCCATGAATCAATGACTGTTATGCTTTGATCTTCTGAGAGATTTACTAGAATCGTTGACATGTCAGTTTGCGAATCCAGATATTTTATTCTTCCCTGAAGCTGTTCAATGTTGCCTCTAACTCTGGCCAGCTGCGCCGTCACATCTAAAACATCCTGAATCTTTTGAGCCTGATCAAGAATTTTCACGAAAGATTGTTCTTCTGCTTGCCTATTTTTGAGCTGGGCCTGGAGGTCGATATATTGTTCCGTCACATCTTGCCCGGAAGTTGATTCACGCACGACCAACGACGCCACCTTTTTTATTTCCACAAAAGCTTTTTCAAAATTAGCTACCGGAACTTTGACTGTTATTGAGCCGCTTTTTACATTCTTAACGGTTCGATAAAAACTGGAAGATAACACTTCTCCACTGTTGTTTTTAGCAACTTCAGTAATTTTACTTTCGGCTTCGTCCGTGCTGTCAACTTTCAGCGTCAAATTTCCGTTTTTGATGATTTTCTTATCTGCCTCTACCATATTCTGTGAATTACCTGCGTCATAAACAGGAGCGATAGAAGAGTCAGTAGATTTTTCTGATCTTGCAGAACCCATTGATAATGGACTTGAAAAACTACCAGCCATGCTGCTGCCGGGAGCACTGACAGCCATACTTTCTGATTCAAAAGATGCACTTGGCATCGAAAGCGTATTTTTGGAAAAATTCAAGAACATGACGGCAATAAAAAGAAAAACGATAGCACCTAAAACAATTCCTCCGATTTTTAAAATTTTGTTCATTTACCCTGTTAAATAAGATTTGAATTTCAAAAAGAAATACAAATTTATTTGTAATAAAAAATTATTTTTAGACACACCTGCGATTTTGAAATTATTCAAATCTTAATTTTGCTTTGCAAAATTATTTAACAGGGTGAATTTATATTAATTATATTTACTGTTTTTATTATACCACAAAAACAGGACCTTGGCCCTGTTTTGTAAAAAATGGTTTTTTAAATCAGGAACACAATTTCTTCTGCCAGAGACGAGAATAGTCTATCGTTTACGCCAATCCCGGATTTCCAGTTTGCCGCGACCCTTGTCGACAATGGAAAGTTTTTGTTTTTCTTTCCAGCCGTATTTCTCAACCACTTCCTTGGGAATAGTCACGGAATAACTATATGCGCTGCTCTTCTTGAGCTTGTAAACTCTCTTTTCGTTTTTCATAGGTTTTTATTTTATATATTAATTATTTAATTAATTTCTCCCTCCCCTTTCTGCATTTATTAACAGAAAGTATAAGCAGCAATACCAGCACTAGCAAACCAACAAACACTGCTACAATAATTTTATCAGTAAAACCTTTAATCATTTTCTGTTCTTCCTTAACAAAAATATATCCATTTTCTTCACAAATTTGGCTAAAATTAATATTGTTTACCTCTATATCATTTATTTTGCTGGTTTTTTTCCAATTCTTATCTTTAGGAATATAATCTTCACTAACCGGAACTGTTTCCGAAAATGCGCATAACTTATCTTTTTGGTTTATAAGCAACTCAGGCATCGCCAAAGCATTGGCTTGATGAGCCATAAGTATTGAAAACAAAATTACTAAAATATTTTTTTTCATATATTTTTAGAGACCTCTATAGAAGCTTCTATTTTTTATTCTGCTTTTTGAACAATCCGCCGCCTGAAAAAACAAACAAGAACAACTGCCGCATTTGCCACAAAAAGTACCGCGAGATATGTAACTGTTAAAAAATTATATTCGGCATTTGCAAATAAAGCCAATGTATCAACAATCAATATAACAACCCAGGAAGAAAGCGTTTCGCTCCAAGGATCTTTAAAAGATTTTCTGATGGTGGGAATATATCCAATTCCATCGATTGCAGAAACCATTATCACTGCCACCAAGGGATTATCCAATTGCCACCAAATTACAATTGCCAATAATGCTAAGGCAAGGATAACTTTATCACTTAGGGTTATATCTTTTGTCCCATATTTAAATGAAAGCAGAAAGATAGCCAATACAAAAATAGTTCCGACAATCAAGCTGATGCTTCCAAATTTACCGCCACCATACAATAAAGCAACTGCGGCTGTTCCTTGAGTAATTCCCCAAATCAACCAGGTGTAGAGATGAGGTTTTGTTTTCTTTGCAAAAATATCTCTGAAATATGGAATGCAGCCGAAAACATAAAGCACCGATGCAAAAATCGCAATGATAAATTTGAAATCTATAAATTCTAGCATTCGATGTTTTGATTAATTTTTTAGAAACTTCTATAGAGGCCTCTACCAAAACCTGTTACCGCTTCTTTAATTCTACCCCCGTTAGAGAAGAAGGCAAGGGCAAATAAAAAAGGAATTTGGTCTCGAATTTCTCCGAAACCAAATTCCTTTGGATACTGCTGACAAGATTTACTTGCCGGCGCAGTACTTGTCATCTACCGGCGACATTCCTGAAAATCCTGTCCAAGAAAAACCAGTAAATTCCTGATGCCCAACCATCTCATAGCACAGACCTGTATGTGGACTTTTTATAAATGACCATTGCATTTCTGTTTTTCCCATTTTTGAAAAATCCGGACCCGGCTGCGAACAGGAAGTCAAAATAATGACTGTTACAAATACCGATACAAAAGTGCTGATTTTTTTCATGGTTAATCTCCTTTTCTTTGGTTTATTTTTGTACCTTAAGTAACTTTCAATTATACTCCTATTTTCCCATTTTGTCAACCCTAAAACACAAAAAACCGCTGAAATAAGCGATTTTTTAGTGAAAAGTTTGAAAAACTTTTTAAAAATCCTTATGCCCTGTTTCCCGAAGTCCTTTTTTCATTGTTTTGACGAATTTTCCAAACCGGCGATCTTTTTCTTTTTTCTCAAAATCAGACATTTCGAAATATTCGGTTTCTTTTTTGAGACTGATATAGTTTGCGTAGCGGTTTCTGTCCAGTTGTCCTGACTCTAAAGCTTCCAAAACTTTGCAGCCTGGTTCCTGCGTATGCGTGCAATCAACAAATTTGCAATTTTTGGCCAGCGCCGTTATTTCGTCAAACAAATTATCCACGCCAGCGCCAGCGTCCGTCATCCCCACTTCCCGCACCCCAGGGTTATCAATCACAATTCCACCATCGGATAAAAAATACATTTCCCGTCCGGTGGTTGTGTGCCGGCCGCGGCCAGAAGCTGCTCCAATGTCCTTGGTTTTTATAATTTCTTCTCCTAATAATTTATTAATCAAAGATGATTTCCCCACGCCTGAAGAACCCAGAAAACAATAGGTTTTTCCTTTGGTAATATAATTTTCAAGCTCCGAGAGTCCTTCATTGGTCAAAGTGCTGGTGGCAATAACATCAGCATCTGCCAAGCGGTTTTTTATTTCGTCGATTTTTGTTTTTAGCTCTTCCTCTCCAATCAAGTCTGTTTTATTCAAAATAACAGCCGGTTTGATATTGCCGTCATTGGCAATGGCAAAATATCTTTCGATACGGTTCAGATTGTAGTCTCGGTCAACTGACTCAATGACAAACGCCACATCAATGTTAGCTGCAATGATTTGCGTTTCATTTTTCTCACCGATTTTGTTTTTGTCGCCATATTTTCTTTTCATCACCGTTTTTCTCGGCAAGATGCTTTTGATCACGGCTTGCTCTTTGTCAGCTTCAGTAATGACTACCCAATCGCCAACTGCCGGATAATCTTCTCTGGAAGTTGCAGAAAACATTTGCTTGCCGGTTATTTTGGCCAAAAATTCTCCGTCGGCATTTTTTATTTTATACGCACCTTTATGCTGCGCGATTACCCGCGCAACCTTAAAACTATCCAATCCAAGTTTCTTTTGATTAGCTACAAAAAAATCATCCCAGCCCAGATCTTCAATTTTCAGTTCTGTGTTCATACGCAAATCATAGTCTCAAAACCCTGTCTTGGTATTCCATAATTATTTTTATAATAATCCTAAATAATCCAGTCCTAAATATCCAACTTCAACATCAGTCATCTTTCCACTACGAAGCAAATTGCGGAATTCGTCTAATGGCAGCAAGACAGTTTCGCATATTTCTGAACTGGTGTTTTGAGGTTCGGCAACTTTTTTACAACCAGTTGCCACAAAACATTGCCTTCGCATTGTTGAATAAGCGCAATCCAAAGCTTCTGTTACAAATTTAGCTTTGCCTTTATATCCAGTTTCTTCTAAAAGCTCTCTTTCAATGGCTTGCTTTGGTGTCTCTCCATCCTCCATTTTTCCTCCCGGAAGTTCTAAAACAATTTCATCGGGTCCTGGCCTGAATTGCTTGGCAAGAATTACTTCGTTATTTTCAGTAAAAGCCAGCACGCAAATAGTCGGTTCTTCTTTTTTCAAATAAAAATCGCTTTCCGTTCCGTCAGGAAGTTTATAAATCACTTTTTCAATCTTTCTACTATACTTGCTAAAAACCTCCTCTCTTGAAAGCTCTTTCCATTTTTTAACTTTATTGTTCATATTAAAATGTTATGTTATTTTTCCATTTATAAATCCAAAATATAATTTTCCAAAAAGGTTTCAACGGCGTCCATAGTTGCCTTTTTCAGTTTCGGATTGCTTTCGGCCACCCACTTGGCAAAATTATAAAGCTCTTGATTGTCCACTTTGATCCATTTTTTATTTTTATACAAAAAGAAAAACAAAGTTGCCATAGCCAGTCTTTTGTTGCCATTCTGAAACGGATGATTTTTGATCATCAAATAAAAAAGAATAGTAGCTTTTTTAATAAGTCCGGGATAAAGTTGTTTTCCACCGAAAGTTTGATAGGGCTGGTCAATGCATCTCTCCAGGGCATTGGTATAACGCGTGCTGAAATCAGGAATCGGTTCTGACCAACTCATGGTTTCCCGCGCCAAACGATGAGCCACATATTCCACATCCAAAATTGTAACGCGATCTATGCGCATATTATTCCTTGCCTAAAAGCTTTAGGGTTTCACCATATTCCTTAACAGTTTTTTCCACCGCCTTTTTGATAATTCCTTTCTTTTCTTCGGTTAAAGGTGGATTTTTTCCATGAGCAATTTCATTGGCCACATCCATAGAAATAATGTAATTTCGTCCAATTTTTTCCGCTGGAATTTGGCCTTTTTTGATACGGTTAAAAACAGTCACTCGACTGATTTTGAGCTTTTTAGCTAATTCCGGAGCGGAAATATGTGATTTTTTGGCTTTATTTTGCATAATTCAATGTTAACTTAAATATATCATTATGTTAACATATGTTAACATAACTGTCAAATAAGGTTAACATGTGTTAACCTTATTGTTAACCCGGTAAACCACCACGCGAAGCGTGGTGGTTTACCGGGTTAACTAAAAACTGCCCCGCCTAGGCGGGGCAGTTTTTATATGCAATTATTTTAAATCACGATTTTGATATCTAATAAACCCAGATCGGTTTAAAGATATTTTTATAAAAAAATTATTTTACTTTTGCGGCGGATAGTAGCAATGAGGATTTGGATATTCACCTGGATCCAGACAGCATTCCATGTCTAAATGTTTGCTTTTATTTTTTTTGCTTTTTCTTGGATGATCATCTTTTTTGGCGCATACAAATCTTCCTGCTGCGTCTTTTTCATACCAGATCGGTATTGGAGCGTTGATTGTTTTCCTGACTGTTGCTTGCGGCCTTTTTATTTCTGTAATATTAAAAGTTGAAGCTGCCACAAAAAACTCGGGAAAATTTTGCAACATATCCTTTCTGGTTTGAATTATCATATCTCCGTCTTCCCCAATAGGAGCAATATTAAAAATGTAATCTCCGCTGGTCAAAGTAAAAAAGTAGACCGGATTATGGCAATCGTCATCAGGGCCGACATAAATCTGTTCGGCCGAAAAGTTTTCATTTTCTATAGCATGGCCCTCAATTTGTTTGCAAGAATCCTGATTTTTCAACTCTTCGCTTTTTATTGTCGGAAATTCATCTGTATTAAAAAGTTCTTTGGTCTTCTTTAAATTATAAACTACCACGTCAAAACCATTATATAATCCAACTTCTTCTGAATTTTGTTTTCTGAATTGATAGCGATATTCCCATTTATCTTTAAAAGAAGCTACTCGCAAAACCGGCTTGTTCCAATTTTCCGGATATTTAATTCCAAAACCATACCATTGCGTTTGATAGAGTTTCCAGTTTGTCGTATCTATAACCGGATCTTCCACTTTACTTTCAATAACTGGCACTTGCTCTGTTTGAGCTTCTTCTTTTTTCAAATTCAAAAAGCCGGCCACTTTTTCGAATATCGGTTGCCGATAATTTATCAATATCAATAAAATTAGCAATCCGGCAAAAAAAGCGCTCCGATAAAAATATGCTCTATCGAAACTTTTTTACAAAAAACAATTTTTTTGAGAATTAACTTTTTTAGGAAAATTGCTTTTTTGTTCTTTTTGTTCTTCTCTCTTTTCTCTTTCTTCTCGCTCTTCTTTTTTTTATTTTTTTTCATAAGCAAACTGCTTTGGATTTTTAACCACAGTTCTATTTTATCTTATTTTATTTTAACAGTAAACCCCACACTTTAGGGATAAATGTGCTGCCTTTGTTAATTATTCTTTTAAAAATAAGGCCCAAATAGCCAACAAAATTGCTATCAAAATCCACTGCGTTCCAGCTAACCATAATTCTATTTTAAACAAAGAAACAACGGCAGCTAAAATAACAGCTAGAGTTGACAAGCCAAAGACAACTTTAGAACACATTGCGTTTTTCATATTCCGCCTCCTTTCCTTTTTGGTATTTTTTATAAAAATCTATTATTTGTATTATAGCACAAAAAACACCATTTAAGGTGTCTTTTATATAAAGTATCGCATTCTATTGCGATTAGTCCTATTGTTGTTTTAAGCTTTCGCGCATTGTACAAAATGCACTAGAGATTATAGCTCTCGTGGGCTTTGCTGTTATCGACTCGAGTCGATTCGACCAGCTTGCAGAAGAATTTATTTTGCAACAATTTGGTTTGACCCAGATTGCTATAATGCAAAATGCTCTAGACTTCTGCGGTATCTCCCTAGAAAGGAGGTGATCCATCCACAGCTTCCGCTACGGATGCCTTGTTACGACTTCACCCTTATCATCGATCCTACCGTTGTCCCCGTTTTAACGCGGGGCCTTTGGGTATTACCGACTCTCTTGGTGTGACGGGCGATTATCTTCTTGAAACTAAGAATTGATGTTCCCACGTAGCATGCGAATTTCCCGCACTACGCGAGCTCAATGCATTTTTTGCTTGAGCGCGAATATTCTTCTAAGCCCCGAATCAGTGAAATGATCATTTTTCATAATCATCTTAAAAATTCTGCAAAAAATTTCAAAGTCACCATTCTTTGAGCGTAATCTTAAAGAATTACTTTTGAAAAATGGAATGATTTTTGTTTCCAAATCATGTCTGTTGGCTACTTCATAGCGATAACAATTTTGATGATTGGCTCGTGTATCTTTTTGGAAATACACATTGCCGCATCCGAAAAATTTCCTGAGTTCATAGAGAATTTTTTTGTCTTTCTCAATGAGTTTTAGAAAAAATCTCGGTTCAACTTTTGTTCTACGCTTGACTTGCTTTTTGGAATCAGGATTTTTCACATAGACTGTAAAACTTCCTTCTCCATCCACAAGACCAACAACATAATTTGGTGTTATCTTTTCCATATGAATTGAGTGAGTCCTTGTCCCGATAAATCGGGATTACTATGACTCAGCTGACTTCTGACGCTGCGTAAGTTTCATTATATAATTCTATTATACCATAGAACTATAACAGCACCAGATCTCCCGAGGTTATGCACTATTCCATTCCATACATTCCAATAGGCTTTTTTGATATTTTCCCTATGCTCACCACCTATCCAAAGGTCAATATCACCTTTTTTTAATTGGACTGCATTTTGTTTCCAGGTCCTTCACCGCGTTCCTTGCGAAACGCGACTACCTTTCAACTACGCTCCGACAAACGAATCGGAGGGAGAGATTTTAACTCTCTTGAATAATACACTGCTCGGCGCTTTTATTGTGAGTACAAGATCCGAGAACGTATTCACCGGGGCGTTCTGATCCCCGATTACTAGTAAATCCGGCTTCAAGGAGTCGAGTTGCAGACTCCTATCCGAACTGGGACCGGTTTTTTGGGATTGGCTCCGTCTCGCGACTTGGCAACCCTCTGTACCGGCCATTGTACCACGTGTGTTGCCCAAGGTGTCAAAGGGCCATGCTGATCTGACGTCATCCCCTCCTTCCTCCCAGACTTTTGCTCGTTAGAGCAAAAGAAATCCAAAACACTAAATTCGAAATCCTAAACAAATTCTAATTTTCAAAATTATAAATTCAAAACAGTTTCGAATTTATTTTTTTGATTTTTAATATTGTTTCTAATTTCGAGATTCAAATTTCGAATTTGACTTTTGAACTACCGTTCAAAAGTCTGGGCAGTATCGTGTGACATATAAAACACACGACAGGGGTTGCGCTCGTTTCCCGACTTAACGGAACATCTTACGACACGAGCTGACGACGACCATGCAGCACCTGCTAGGCACCCTCGAAGGCGACCCCGTTTCTGGGGCTTGCAGCCTAGTTTCAAACCTTGGTGAGGTTTCTCGCTTACCATCGAATTGAACCACATGATCCTCTACTTGTGCGGATCCCCGTCTATTCCTTTGAGTTTTAGCCTTGCGGCCGTACTTCC
>DAIUDF010000020.1:0-17285 GCA_036845785.1 Candidatus Moraniibacteriota bacterium
GTTGGAATCATTGATAGTTTGATCAGCTCCGCTGTCGCCGGAAAGGGTGAAGGAAGTAAAACTCCCTGAAGCCACTTCCCAAGCCACATATGGAGACCCGCCATTCCAATGGAAGCGCAGATATTCAGCATCGTCGCCAACAGCACCTTCGAGCGCCGCCAAACTATCATCAGCATCAGCATACAAAATACCGCCCTGATTTATTGTTCCAAGACCAGTTCCGCCATGCGCCACATCAATATCTGTTCCATTCCATGTCCCGCTTGTGATTGTTCCCAATTGGGTAATGCTTGTTTGTGGATTCCAAATAACTCCATTACCACTTCCGTTAGTCATAAGAATGCTATTTGCCGCTCCGATTGCAAATCTTTGCCATCTTCTGATTCCGCCACCAATATCAATTCCGGTTATTAAATCTCCGGCCAGCGGCGAAGCTGCCGTCGTGTCAGGATGAGAAAGTGAAAGCAAATTATGCGATCCGACAAATGGCGCATCCATCCATGTAGGATAAACATTTGCTCCGCCAACTGCTCCCAAAATTTGGCCATTGGTTCCGGCTGCCAAACGAGTTAATGTTCCGCCGTTATAATAAAGCAGATCGCCCTCAGCATACGCAGACATTCCTGTTCCGCCATACGTTTCGTCAATCACTCCCCCATTCCAAGTTCCGCTGGCAATTGTTCCGGTTGCCGTGATGTCTGTTAGATTTCCGGAAGTGATTATTGTTCCGGTTGCATTCGGCAATGTGTATGTTCTGGCTGCAGTCAGATTGGCAATCGTAAGTTGACCAGCCCCTTGCGCATCATAAAAATTTACGTATGTTCCACCATCACTTGTTCCATCCAAACAATCTCCACTGGCACAATCACCGACAGAGGAAATGTCGCCCGCGCCACTTGGAATTCCCCAGCTTGGATTTGCTCCCGCACCATTTGTGGCCAAAAATTGTCCGCTAACTCCCGCCGCCAATCTAGCCCAGTCGGTGCCGTTATAATACATGATGTCGCCTTGCGCATCGGAACCCAAAGCTATATCCGTGCCATCCACACTGTTGTTGGCGATAGTTGTTGCAATACTGGTAGTTCCGCTGCCAGTCACATCTCCAGAAAGAGTAATGGTTTGATTTCCTGTGAGAAAAGCGGCCGCGTGTTGCCCATCAAGATAATCGGCATTCAAATTTGAAACCAGCGTATTTGAAGAAACTTGCATTGGAGCCGTGCCTGAAGCAACTGTGGAAATAAACTGGCTGCTGGACCTGATTGCCCCTGCAACATCCAGTGCTTGTGCAGGTGTTGCTGTTCCAATTCCCAACCGATTATTTGTTGCATCCCAATAAAAATTTCCGTTTGTATCATAGGCTAAATTATTTGCATCGCTCCAGTATGCCATGTGTCCAGCCAAGCCTATTCCGCCAACACCACCGCCGGCTATTGCCTGCCAAGTCGGCGCACCTGAACCGGTGGAAACAAGATATTGCCCGGCGGTTCCTGCTCCGGTAAAAGCATAGGCAGTTCCGTCGCTATAAGCCACGCCGCCCGCTTCTCCGATTGAAGTTGCATTTGTTCCTCCGCTGGCAATCGGCAATCCATCTGTTAAATTTATCGCTGCAAAAGTCGGAGTGGAAGATGTGCTAAGATTTTGATCTAAAGTTACATTACTGGAAACAGTCAGGGTATTATTTCCTCCGGAAGTTTTAATGGTCAGTCCTTCGTAAGTTTTGCCGGTAAAATCTGTTTCGAGATAATCGTTCGCTATTACATCGCCTTCCCATGTTCCTTGTCCGATTGTTCCGACTCTGGTTATTTTATCCAAAATAGCAGAATCCAACCCGCCCTTATTATCCAAAGCCGGAATATTGCCAGCCTGAGTGCCTACTGTCCTGCCTTGCAAAAAAGAAGAGTTTATGGATGAAAAAGCTGAACCGAGTTTTTTTCGAGGAGCCATTTCACTGTCGGTTCCGATCTGCACGCCCAAATAATAATCGTTTTGATTAAAATCAATATTATTCGGTAGAGGATTCACTGTTCCAAGATAGACGCTCAGTACTCCGCCAAAAATTGTAATTTTTTGATTTTCCTGCCAAATCCTAGAACCAGCATCAGTATTAGACGGATACGGATCCATTTCTTCGCGGCCACGCAAATAAATAGCAAAACGAATATCATATTCGCCATCCGGCAAAGACTGCCCGTTTTTGTCGACCACGTAGGCTGTGACATTGACTTGATTGGCAGCTTTTGTTTTATGAATTCCAAAAGATGCTGAAACCACCAAGCTCAGCATGGCTGCAAAAACTATAAGAAATATTTTTGTGTTTAATCTAAGCATTTAATTTCCGGCTTTCTTTTTTTTATTTTTTTCACTCGCTACTTTCAAGCACAAAATGAAGCAATATTTCATATTCCTCCTCTCTTAAAAATAGCCAAACCATCAATTTTGTCTGTTATTTTTTCACCAATATATTTGGCTTTATTAATATTTTTTTACTTTTTAATTATACCACTTTTTTGTATTTTTTTAAACACCCAAAAGGCCTGTGGATAACTTTTTTCAAAATTTAGACTTTTCAGCTTAAGATAAACAAATTTTGATAACTTGTTTTTTCCAAGAATAGCAAAAAATGAGCTAAAAATTTTCAGTTTTTACGCTTGTTTTCATGGTTATAAATATCAATTTATGTTGATATAAAAAATCACCCCACTAAGCGGGGTGATTTTGAATTATTTTTTCAGGAATTTTCCAATAAGATTCTCGAATTTTTTGGCTTTTATTTATTACCTTTGGGTTATTTCTTCCCGCAATTTTTTAAGAATAAGTGCCGCTTCTTCTTTGCCTCCAAGTCCGAAAGCCAAGCCGGCAGCCAATGAAATTGCCGCAACCAAGCCTATAAAGATAGTATTCACCAAAGAAACAGCTATCCCCAGCTGGATGAGCGCAGCCAGCAAACCGAAAATTATGATCGACCACTTGATGATTGTAGCCAAAAGCGTTGCGCTCATGACTCCGGCTGCTTTGGTGCTGGAACGGACAATAGCATACGTAATGCTCCCTAACAAAAATGCTATCGTTAAAATTATTGTGGCAACAATAACATTTGGCAAATATAAAATAATGCTATTGAGATAATTGGTAACCTGTTTTAAGCCCAAAATGTCTGTAGCTGCCATTAAAAAAACTAAAACCAAAAACCATTGTACAACTTTGCCAAAAAAATGTGAGAATGTAATTTCAATGCCATGTTCTTTCATTTTTTCCCCCAGTTTTATCCTATCAACTGCCTGATCAATGCGTGCCAACTTGAACAATCTCTCAACTAGTTTTCCCAAAACTGAAGCAATGATAACGCCCAGCAAGAAAACCAGAAGGGCGCCGATTACCGTCGGCAAATATTCAATGAATCGTACCCATAAATTAATGAGCGAGTACGAAATGGCTTCCCCCCATGTTTGCACCGTATTCATAATTTGGCAGAAAGTATCAAGTAGTAAGTATTATGTATAAATACAAAACTTCTTAATAATTTCTTTTGGATATTAATTTTTACAAATTTACTTTTTTAACCTTTGTTTTATTATAGCATATTTATTGGCTAATCTCAAATTTTGAGATATAAAAATCCACCAAGGTGGATTTTTATACAAAATATTATATACGAAATTCTTTTTTATACATCCAGATTTTTCACGCTCTTGGCATGAGTTTGGATGAATCTTCGGCGCGGTTCAACATCATTGCCCATTAAAATTTCAAAAACTTTATCCGCTTCCTGCGCATCTTCAATGTTGACCTGGAGCATCTTACGTTTCTCAGGATTCATCGTGGTTTCCCAAAGCTGTTCCGGATTCATTTCTCCAAGACCTTTATAACGCTGAATTGTAACTCCGGCAATTTTCTCTACTTCGCCACCAGCTTCTGCAATTTCTTCGGAAGTTATTTCACCATTATCTGAAAGTTGCGCAGCAACACCTTCATTTTGACTTTTGATTTTTGATTTTTGACTTTGTTGGAGCGAAGCGACAACGGCTTCCTTTTCTTCGTCGCTATATACCCAGCGTACGTCTTTCCCTTTTTGGATTCGATAGAGCGGCGGCTGCGCAATATAAATATGGCCGCCCGTAATGAGTTCTTCAAAATAGCGATAGAAAAAAGTCAAAAGCAAAACGCGGATGTGCGAACCATCGACATCGGCATCAGCCATGATAATTATTTTCCCATATCTAAGACGATTGATATCAAATGTTTCTCCAATTCCTGTTCCGAGAGCGATGATAATCGGTTTAAGCGTGTCAGATTTAACAACCTTGTCCAAACTGGTTTTTTCGACATTAACCAATTTTCCCCGAAGCGGCAAAATAGCCTGAAACATTCTATTTCTGCCTTGTTTGGCACTGCCACCAGCTGAATCTCCCTCGACAATGTAGAGCTCAGATCTCTGGGCATCTCTAGTCGTACAGTCCGCCAATTTGCCTGGCAGCGTCATGCCTTCCAGCGCGCCTTTTCTAAGCACTGCATCTTTGGCAGCCCGCGCCGCAATTCGCGCCCGTACTGTCAGCATGCATTTTTCAATCATTAATTTGGCATTAGCCGGATGTTTTTCTAAAAATTCAGAAAGGCCTTCTGAAGTCACACTCGAAACAATTCCACGTACCTCAGCATTGCCTAATTTTGATTTTGTTTGTCCTTCAAATTGAGGATTTCTAAGTTTTACACTGACAACAGCAGTAAGCCCTTCTTTCAAATCTTCGCTAGTCATAGCTCCGTCTTTCTCTTTGAGCAAATTGTTTTTCTTGGCATAATCATTCAGCACACGTGTCAGCGCCATTTTAAATCCTGTGACATGCATCCCTCCTTCCACGGTAAAAATATTGTTGGCAAAAGAATAGAGATGCTCCTTGTAGCCATCCGTATATTGCAAAGAAACTTCTACGCTAACATCATCTACGGTTTTTTCAATATACACCGGCATTTCATTTTTCACTTCCTTTCCCCGATTCAAAAATTTTACAAAAGAAATGATGCCGCCGTCGAAATAAAAACCATGCCGTCGTGTTTTGTATTCTTCCTTTTCATTCGAAACTTCGCGCCGATCTTCAATGATAATTTTCACGCCCTTGGTCAAATAGGCTTGCTGGCGAACATAGTCGAGAATTTTTGTCCAACTATATTTTATTTCCGGAAAAATTTGCGGATCAGCTTGAAATGAGATTGTAGTACCAGTTCGGTCGGTTTTGCCGACAGGCTTTACTTTGGCTACCGGCACTCCGCGTTTATATTCCTGTTCCCAAATTTTTCCGTCACGATACACTTGAGCTTTCGTCCAAACAGAAAGTGCATTCACCACTGAAACACCCACGCCATGCAATCCGCCGGAAACTTTGTATCCATCACCGCCAAATTTTCCTCCGGCGTGCAGAACCGTCAGCACCGTTTCCAATGTGGATTTTTTCGTCTGCGGATGGATTTCCACCGGAATGCCACGGCCATTGTCAATGATTTCTACAACATCATCCGGCAAAAGTTTGATACGTATGTCATTACAATATCCTGCCATCGCTTCGTCGATTGAGTTGTTGACCACTTCCCAAATCAAATGATGCAGTCCTTCTGTTGATGTTCCGCCAATATACATGCCCGGCCGTTTTCGGACCGGATCTAGACCTTCCAAAACTTGAATTGATTTGGCGCCATATTCGCTCCCTTTCTTTTTTATTTCATCTTTAGCCATAAATATTATTTTAGTTAAATAGCTTGAATTTTATTTAGTTAATAATGTCAAATTTCCAATGACGAATGACAAATCAAATCCTAAATCCAAATGACAAATTTTTGATATTTGAGCTTTGACATTGATTTGTCATTGGAAATTGGTCATTTGTCATTTTTATTTTATCTTCTGGTAAGAAAGTAGAGCTCTACAAGGAGTATTCCTGCTGCCACCAACGCTCCATCCCACCAAGTCAAAATTCTGAATTGCTGTAAAAATAAAAAACCAATAATCAAAAGTGCCGCAAGAACGCCCTGCCTGAAACAAACACCTAGATGAGATAAAGCACATTCATCATTTCCCGTTGCCAACCGTCGAATGCGGGTAAAAAAAAGAATTGCAATTCCGGCAAAAAAAAGAAACGTGCTAACATAAAAAAGAATTTGCCCAACAATCCCAGACTTGTCTGGATCAATATTTAAAACCACCAGAATCCAGGCAGCCAAAGCGATTAGCGCGCCAATTCTCATTCCCCAAAAATACGATTTAAGCGTCATGTTTTTTTACCCTGTTAAATTGCCTAATAGGCGATTTTGACACATTAAAACATTTAACAGAGTTAATTTTCTTTTTGTTTTTCTACCTGTTCATTATATCTGAATATAAACATTCTTGCAAGCGTTTTTCTGCCTATTTTTTGCCTAAAATAAAGCTCAAAAATAAGGGAAAGGCACCTGATTTTATTTAAAAAATATTTTTTTATTTTCTTTTCAAACAACAACCATTACTAGTTTGACAATATCTGAAAAACACGTATAATAGGGAATGTTACTATCAAATTTAATATAGCGGGGTGGAGTCCCGTAAAACTCCTTTCAGTCGTCACGGGACACAGTATTTATCAAAATGTTTTTTTGAAAAGCTGTGCTACGTGATTGCAAAGCAATTTTACGTAGCGGGGTGGAGCAGTCTGGCAGCTCGCGTGGCTCATAACCACGAGGTCGTAGGTTCGAATCCTACTCCCGCAACAAGAATAAAAAAACGTAAGACAAAGATTAAATATAGGTGACAGGTATGTTTATTTTTATTTTACGTTTTTTTGTTTATAATGATTATATGTCAGGGTATTTCAGTTAGTAGCATGAGGTTTACCCCGCACCATTCCTACGCCAGGGTAGCTCAGTTGGTTAGAGCGTGGGACTCATAAGCCCAAGGTCGAGAGTTCAACTCTCTCCCCTGGTACAAGAATGGTGCGGGACGAGTAAGCCCAAGGTCGAGAGTTCAACTCTCTCCCCTGGTACAAAAAATAATTGGGGTCGTAGCTCAGTTGGTTAGAGCGTCTCCCTGTCACGGAGAAGGCCGCCGGTCCGAGTCCGGTCGGCCCCGCCAAAACAAAAAATAACCCGTTCGGGTTATTTTTTGTTTAACACCTTTTAAAATAAATTTATTTCAAATACTCCAAATATTTCAGAAAATTCTCATAAACCCCAATAACTGCTTTTGCCAATCGTTCGTCAATTTCAAAATTCTCTTCATGCACAATTCTGTTTCGGATCTGGTGCGCTCCCTTGAGAGCTTCCAGATGATCATCAATGTGTGCCGGTTCAATTTGTTCCAGTTTTTCGGTCATATTAGCGCCTTTATATCCAATGCCGCCTAAAATTTCATCAGCGACAGCATCCGCTTCAATGATAGCCACTTTGTATTGTGAAACATTTTTGGTTTTTAGACGTTCCTTTATCTTGTCCCAGCGTTTTTGCATTTTGCTTTTTGTAACCAGCGGAACATCCATACCTCTAAGCCCAACACGTATTTTTTCCGGAACATCGTGTAGAATTATAAGTAAAACTATATCAATGAATATTACAATGAGGTATATGCCAAAAAAAACTTTCACAAAAAACATGAATTGGGAATTGTAAAAATTAGCGAAAAATTCAGGCAAAGAAACAATAAAATTTTGAAAAGCGTAATCCATGGGTTTAAATTTTTAATTTATTTCAAAAGTATGCGCCATATTCAAAAGTCCTTCTTCATCAAACCATTTACCCATCAGTTGTCCGCCAACTGGCATCTCTCCGATTTTTCCAATAGGAAATGAAATGGCCGGCACGCCGGAAAGGTTGGCTGTAATCGTGTAAATATCTGAAAGATACATTTTGAGTGGATCGTTAGTTTTTTCTCCAAATTTGAAAGCGACTTCCGGCGCTGTCGGTGAATAGATAAAATCAACTTTTTTAAAAGCTTCTTCGAAATCCTTTTTAATGAGCGCCCGCACTTTTTGCGCTTTAAGATAATAGGCATCGTAATAGCCGGCACTGAGCGCATAGGTTCCAAGCATGATTCTTCTTTTTACTTCAGCGCCAAAACCAACTTTTCTTGAGTCTAAATAAGTTTCAAGCAGAGTGCCTTCGGCCGCGTGATCTGCGCCAGCAGATTTTACGCGGTCATCCACCCGAAGACCGTATTTGATTCCATCAAATCTGGCTAAATTGGAACTGACTTCTGATGTCATTATAATATAATATGTCGGTAAAGCATACTCGGCATGTGGAAGGCTGATGGTTTCAATTTTGGCCCCCAGTTTTTTGAATTTTTCCAGCGACTCATTGAAAACATTTTTAATATCGCCTTCCAGACTATCCACATACTCTTTGGGAACTCCGATTATTTTTCCGGCAATGTCACCAGCCAGATAATCTTCATATTTTTTGTCAGCACTTTGTGCAGAAGTTGCGTCCAACAAATCTTCACCAGAAATTCGAGAAAGCACTATCGCCACATCTTCCACATTTTTCGCAACCGGTCCGATTTGATCCAAACTGGAAGCCATCGCCAAAAGGCCGCTACGAGAAACGCGTCCATAGGTTGGCTTTAGCCCTACCACACCGCAAAATGAAGCTGGCTGACGAATTGATCCGCCCGTGTCACTGCCCAATGACCACACCGCTTCTCCTGCTGCCACCGCCGCAATCGAACCACCTGAAGAACCTCCAGGAACACGCTCCTTATCAATTGGATTTTTGGTCACCTGATAGGCGCTATTTTCCGTGGAAGAACCCATGGCAAATTCGTCTAAATTGGTTTTCCCCAAAAACACTGCACCTTTTTCTTTGAGTTTCCTAATCACAGTAGCATCATAAGGCGCCACGTAGTTGTCCAGAATTTTGGAAGCCGCTGTCGTTCTGATTCCATCAATGCAAATATTATCTTTGATAGCGCAGGGAATTCCTTCAATGAGATCTACTTTTTCGCCATTGGCAATTTTTTCATCCACAAACTTGGCTTGGTTCATAGCCTGCTCTTTGGTTAAAGTCAAAAAAGCTGAAATTTCCGGTTCCTTTTTTTCAATCACGGCAAAATATTCCTCAGCCAATTGAGTTGCGGTAATTTCACGATTTATAAGCTTATTATGTAATTCTTTAATCATGGAGAGGATTAAAAATTTAAAAATCAAAATGGAAAATGACAGATTAAAATATAAAATCAAAAAATGCATTTTAAAAATTTTTTATTTTTCATTGTCATTTTAATTTTTGATATTTGCATTTTACATTTACTAAATAATACCAAAAAAAAATAAAACGACTTATCTATAAAATACATTATACCTAAAGGACTGACTTAACCTTAATATATTTATCTTTCTTATCTGGCGCATTTTTAAGAATGGCTTCCCTGCTCAAAGAATCATGGTCTTTTTTATTATCCGAACGGAAAACATTTTGCATGCCGGTAATATGGCCGATCGGTTCAACATCAGCCACGTCCGCTTCCTCCAATTTCTTGAAATAATCCAAAATCTCAGACAAATCATGCTGATACTTTTCCACTTCCTCATCAGTCAGACCAATTCTGGCTAAAGTGGCAATATTCAAAATTTCTTCGCGACTTAACATATATAAATTATTTTAAAATTATGTGAACTGGATTCAATCTCTTTAGCCTTATCATATCTTTTGCCTCGTCTCTTGTAAAGCCACTTCTTTTTTGTTGAAAAAATTCCACTTGCTAATTCCGAATGATGTTTTCCTTTATATTTTCGGCAGTGTTTTCAATTTCGTTTCTGGTATTATCAATCATTTTTTGAATTCTGTTTCTTGCTTCACTGTTTCCATCAGGCAATAATTTGAGAGTCATTTCATATTGCGCTGCCGCCTCACTAAAACGTTTCATTTTTTCATATAATAAACCTGAACCTAAATACGTATTAATGTCATTACCTTGCGCAGAAATAATATTTTTATATATATTTTCCGCATTTTTATAATCACCATCAGCTCCGCGCGATCCATAGGCGTTGGCGAGCATCAAAAAATAATTCACATTGGTATTGTCCAGCATAACCGCTTTTTGCAACGACAAAACAGCTTCATCTTTTTCTCCCAGAATTTGTTGCATTGATCCCAATTGGAATTGGGCTTCCGCTAAATTATTTTTTTCATCAGCTGCCTTTTGAAACCAGCCTTTCGCTTCGCCTAGCAGTGCTTTTTTTGCATTTTCATCTTTTTCCAAAGCTGCCTGCATAGCCTGCATCTTTCCGATTTTCAGAAAATAGACTGCGTTGTGCGGCTCAAGCGCAAGCGCTTCATTGTAGGCATCAATTGTCTGCTGAAAAAACTGCGAAGAATATATTGATCTGTTTTCCATAACAAAAGCAGATGATTCAACTGCCGCAATGTCTTTTGGCATCAACGCTTTTCCTTCGGCGGTAAAATCAATAGCGCTGTTCAAATATTTTCCCAGCAAATTTTTATTCGCATTTTCTTTTTTGAAAAATTCGCTGTTTGCAAGCTCCATATATTGCTGGCCTGCAAAGGTGTAATATTTTCCTTCATTGCTGTTTAAATTAATAGCTTTTTCAATCATTTTTATTGAAGTTTCTCTGGAAACATTGCTTTGTCTTTCGGCAGCGCCGGCAAATATATCAGCCACGTATATTTTTATCATAAACGAGCAAAGGAAAATCGACCCTGCGATAATCGACAACAATACACAAGCTGAGAGTAGGGAATGTTTTTGAGATGCCCTAAAAGAAAATTTTAAATATTTTTCTTCAGCATCATTTTCTTTGAGAGCCGTCCCCAAAGCAAAAACCGCAAACACAATACCCAGCATTTTTATTGAAACATCCAGCTGCATGAATAATGCTTCAACGAAAACCAATATTGCGACCGACATAAGCCCCAGGGAATATATTTTATCTTTGCCATTTTTTATACCTAGAAGATACATACCCGCGCCCAAAAAAGAAATTGCAAGCAGCACAAAAGAAACTACGCCTAAAATTCCCAGCGTCGGAAGCATTTCCCAAAGCATTCCCGACCCTTCATGAAATCTTAAATTATATAAAGCATTCAAATTGAAACTCTGCGGTTTATACAAAGAAAAGTCATGCCCATATGTCGCCGGACCGCTGCCCAGAAAAAAATTTTCTGCCATCGCTTTTTTGGCAATTTCCCATGACAGCTGATGATCCAGGCCTATCCCTAATGGAAGCTGAGTTTCGATAATTTTAAAATTAGAAACAACAACATTGCCAAAAATCATAATTGTCAAAATTGACATGCACACCAAAATCGGAAAGAAAAGGAATTTTTTTCTTATTAAAATCGAACGCGAAAAGCCATATGCCAAGAAAAAAGCTATTCCGACTGAAATTCCCAGCCATGGCGTGAATTTGTATAGCGCCAGCAGAAGATACAGGCTTGCAACAATCATTAGAATTAAAAAAATTTCCAGCAAAAACTTTTTAGCTTTTCCCTGTCCACTCGCTTTAACTTTTAGAAATACGGCCATGAGCACGACAATCAAAATGCCGCTAAAAATAGAAACTCCCGCGGCTGATCCGAGAGAATTCGTCGAAAGATAATTTGCCAAACGGGATCCCGCAAAAAAATTGATACTTTGCAGATCTAAAATTTTGTTTATTTCTAAAATTTCTTTAACAATCAACAGCAGCCCGGAAAAAATAAATGTTCCGAGCACCAAGCGCAAACGCCTAAAACTAAAATTGCTCATAATGACATGGAAAAGAACTGCGCTTGCAATAATGTTCGCCAAACCAAGCGTTGGATTCCCCGAAAAACCCCAGAAGCTCTGGAATTTGTCAACGGAAAAAATTGTGGAAAGAAAACAGGCAAATAAAAAAATAATGATAGGAATATCCAGCGGAGTGCGGCGTATTTTCATTTCCCCATTAACAATGCTCTTCGCTACCCAGCCAATTAGAGCAATCAAAACCCAGAAAAGAAAACCGACTTGTTTTTCAAAAGCAATGCCCTGAAACGCCAGTTTGGTATAAAAAAAAGCTATGTCTAAAAAAATCATGACTATCGAGAAGGATATCAAAAAGTCAAAAAATTTTTCAGGCAAATTTGATTTTTGCGAATCTGCAAAATTTTCCTTTTGCGTCCAGCCGAAATTTTCATGCGCTATTTTTATTGGCGTGTTGTCTTTCTGGTTTTTTGAGCCAATTTGAAAATTTCTGTTTATTAGATCCATATTTTCTTTTATTTTTTATTGCAGATTGACAGTCCAAAAAATGTTACTTCCTAAATTGAACTTTTCCCAGTCCGGATGTATTTAGAATTGATTTTGCTCCAACTGGATGGCTGACATAATCAAAAATAGTAGTATTGGGATCATTGGAAGCAGAAGTTTCCGTACAATCTATAGGGCATGTTGCATGAGTTTCCGTGCCATTGCAAAAACCGTCTCCACATGCAGATTCCACATAAGTAATTGCCAAAACAGGCTGTGTAGTTCCTTCACGACTATGATAAGAATCGCTGACTGTAGTTGGAGTCGCATTTTTATCATAATATAGATACAAAATCAGCGGAGTCGTATTTTTTACATAAGCTGGAGTGTATGACAGGCCATTGTCCAGATAGATAGAATAATAGGTGCTTCCATCATTGTATTCTTTAATAAGCCCATCACTGGCGCTTCCCAACACGTTCCAGGTTTCTGTGGATCCTGCTCCAGAAGTAACTGTAGAAAGAACACTGCCAAAACTGCCACCAGTAAAAGTCGCCAAAGTGCTACTTTCGGTCCATGTTTGATCAATGAATCTTCTGGCATTTATAGCTCTGGCATTATTGGTAGAATGAGTCAAAGTAAGGCTAGCACTTTGAATAATAACTCCGTCGGGAATGCTGGAAATATCAAATTTGATGAAAGCCCGGCCTATATTATTATTATTAACGTCTGCTTCAGTAGTGCTGCAAGTGCTGTCTATGCACAAACAGACGTCTGCTGACGGATTTATGTTAAGGTCCGGATCCAAAACCAAAGGATAAGCTTTTTCATCGCTTGTCATCCAACCGTAATCTAGAGCAGTTTCCAAATAATATAAATCTCCTTCTTTTTTCAGTTCGCTTTCAACCTGAAAAGTTCTTTTTTCCTGATCATAAATATACGGCTGGGAAGTGGAAAAAATATTTTGGCCGTCTTTTTTGAAAAATATCTGATTATTTTGTAATTCCGGAATAATTCCATCTGAAATATCGATTCTCGTTTTCAAAATAATTTTTCCGCCAAAATAATTCGGATCAGCAATATTTTTTAAAATTTCCGGGCTATTGAAAAACAATTCTTCCTTGATTCCGTTTCTGGTTGAGTGATATTTCAGATCCACTCCACTTAAAATATTTTTGAACATTCCGGATTTATAGGAATATTCGAAATTGCCAACTTCTGCCTTGGCTAAAACAATGTTTCTTTTCTGATCCCTATAAGCCATACTTTCCAAAGAAAAACTTATCTGGTTGCCTTCATTGTTATATTTAATGATATTTTTATTATCCGCGTCCGCTCCCGCATAGACATCAAAAGGTTTCATCTGATATTGTTTTCCGTTTTCCAATTTATCTTCCGCCATTTCTTCCGGCTTTTTCAGATAATCATCAATTTTTACCCATTTCCCGTCAATTTTAATATTGACAGGTGAAGGATAAATAAGCATTTCCCGCGTTCCGTCTTTTTTCCTGAATGTGTCGGAAATTTCAGTCTGGCTGACAATCTTTCCGTTTTCTTCATCGATCGGCTGACTGTTTAAATTTGGATCTTCTCCTCTGGTATTTTTTTCTTCCCTGATTTTCACCGCGTCGTTGTCATAGTTATAATCCTCTGCGGTCCAGGTTCGGCTCAAATTATAATCCCTGTCTATATGCCAAACGCCATCCGGCAAGCTTTCCGCTTTGATGACATCGCGCATAAAACCTTCCAGCCAAACTCCTTTGGCAATTCTGGCTTCCACTATTTCAAGATCCAAACTGCGGGCTAATTCAAAAAAGTTCGTGGCAATTTTTATTATCGTTTCCGACCATAATTTCTGAGGGATGTCGACATTAACAAAAGTAATCAAATTGATCGCTTTGCCTTGATATTCAGCACCTGACATGACAGCCGCGATTTTTCCGTCAATTTCCGCAACTCTTACATAAATATTTTCTTTTCCATATTTCTTTTTCAATTCCTGATATTCTTTGATAGCCGCCCAAGCGCTGATTTTATAGGGCAAATCGCACCATACTCCTTTTTTCAAGCCCTTATTGTGAATACTGATTATAGCTGGCAAATCGGCCACCCTTGCTTCTCTTATTTTTATTTTTTTTAGGTCTTCCCTGGTAATATTTTTCAAATCATCAGTATTATTGAATTCTTTGAAATGTTTCAATATAAAATTAGCATCAGCATCCGAATCCACGCTTGAAACACCCATATTTTTTATTTTTTCAAGCTTATATTCCGTTATGGATTTTTCAAAAAAAACTTCGGCGCATCCCCAGGTTTTTTTCCCAAAAGCTGTTTGCGAGAAAATGACTAGACACATTAAAACAATAGCGACAATGATCGCCACTTTTTTCATTTTCGTGATTTTTTCCAAAAAATTCTTCATAATTTACTTAATGATCAACCAGTTGAATTCTATGTCTTTGTCTTCTTCCAGTGCCGGAGAATCTATTCTCACCACAAAACTTTCCTTGTTTTTTATTTCCTTTTCATCGTAATACAAAGTTTTTCCTTCTGTCGAGTTTTTGGCTGTTATATAGATTTTAGCTCCTTCTTCCGCCTCTTTGGTCAAAATCGGTTCGGATTTCAATTCCCCGCCTTTTATTTTTCCGGTTCCGGAAACATCATTGCTGAGTTCTATGTTTTTTCCTTTTAAATTATTTTCCGCTTCAATGTCTTTGGCTTTAATACTGTTTTCTACTTCAATATCCTTGGCTAAAATTTTGCCGTTAAGCAGATTCAAATTTCCCAGAGCATCCTTATAGACAATGCCGCTAATTTTAAGACTGTCAATAAAATCAGCAGCTGTTTCAGCTTGCTCAGCAATTAAATCCACTTGCTTTTGAATTTTAATTTGCATTTCCTGAAGAGCTGCCACAGCACTGTCTTGTTGAACAAAATCATTTTGGATTTGTTTTAAACTCTGACCAGTGCTTTCTATCTGCATATCCAGATTTTCTTTGGCTTCAGCCATAATATTATCCACCTTGTCTTTGATGTCCATATTGGCAATATTTTCTGAAACGGCTTGTTCCACCTTTTCCACCGTCAAACTTTGATTTCTTCTGGAAATCAAAATTTGAATCGTGCCTTTCGTTCCATCAAAATTTTCCAAAGCCACACCCACGGTTGATTCACCAGCGTTGGCTTTGCGCATATAGCCGGGAATTTCCGCTGAAGTCATATTGTCACCGATTTCAATCTCTCCATTTTCAGTTGATACTTTCCCCGGAATCTGGCCCAGCATAGCAGTTTTCACATAATTCGGATCCTTGTCTCTTCCTATTGGCGCGTTTCCGAGAACCGAAGGGCTCGTGGAAATGATCCCTATAATATCATTGTCTCCAGAGTTTTGACAACGTTTGACCGCATTATCATTTTCAGAATCAACACACACGGCTTCACCCGCTTGCAAATCAGTGTCTTTAGTGAAAAAATATTCGGCATAGTCAGCACTGCCATTTGTCCAAGCATTTGAATTATCCACATAAGCGCTATTGGTTCCATCTCCGTTCCAGTCAACCATAAATTTATATGCTGGCGCAGTAACCCCGACTCCAACATTACCGCTGGCGACAATAAGTCCATAATTTGCAGTTGTCGCTCCTGATGCGGAAAAATATCCGGCCACATTTGTTCCAGAAGTTGCATTGGTGGCAGTCACCGCTGATTGCAGTCCGTAGCGCGTAATTCCGTTTGTTGCATTAGCTCCGGAAATTGCAATATTAAGACCGGTGTTGCCTGCTGCTGCGGCAGTGGAATTGGAAGTCAAGGAAAGAATGTTTCCACTAGTCAGAGAGTTAGCCGATATTGTTGCAGCTGTTTCAACTCCTGAATAGATTTGCAAGAATTTTCCAGTACCCATAGCTAACGTAAAATTTTTTCCGGCGGCTATTGTTGTATCGCCATTAAGTGAAATCGCTCCTGTTCCTGTTCCGAATGTTCCCGAACCGGAAATTGAAAAATTTCCGCTCCCTTGCGTGTAGCCGGCAACAGCCGCAATTTGTCCGGAAGAATTGACTTGAAAAAGATCTCCGCTACCAACCGTAAAAAGAGCGGATGGAGATGTATCGCCAATTCCAACATTACCGCCGCTTGTTATTCTCATCCTTTCAGTCAAGACTGTCGGCGCGGCGAGCGCTTTCGCTTCCAGTGAAAGCGGAAAGACCGCGCAGGAAAAAATCCAATCTTTATTGGATAAATTGAGGGTCGCATCGGAGAACGAGCAAAAAAACGGTCAGCTCGTCGACACTCCTCAGGGCAAAGTGTTCGCGGGAGAATCGGCGGATAAAATGAAAAAGTTGCATGATGAAACAATGGCGGAAGTAGACGCCCTGACCGCCCGGCCGGAAAGCGAAAGACAAAAAGCTGTCATTGAAATCAAAAAATTTGCCGACAAACAAGACCTGGCTGTCAATTACAAGCATACCGGCAAGTCCGTATATAACACCGGCGTGATGGAAGAGGTTTACACGACCGATTACGATCAGTACGAGGTGGACGCGCGAAATAACAGAATTATTCAATTCGGTCCCCGTCCGCTTGAGATAGGACAAGAGCCCAAGAAATTCGACACCACGAATCGTTACTCGAAAAGCGAATTGGAAACGATGGCTCGGGAATTTATCGCCAAGAATGTTCCTGAAGTAAAGCTGGATGATCTTGCTGCCAAAGTCGGCGATAAAGAAGGCGTGAACTTTTTCTTCCGTTGGGAAGATACGTCACGGGAAATCGAGGATATGCATCCTTTTATTCAGGTCGGGCTTTCCCGCGGTGGCGACTTGCTGAGCTACACCGATACGCTCGGTCTCTAGCGGCAAGAATTTTAAACATTAATCTCAAAACAAAAATATGAGAACTTTAGCATCAAAGCGGGCAATGTTGTTCTCGATGATCGCGATGGTCGCATTGCTTGCCGGCGGCGTCAAATCGGCGTTTGCTCTTTCCGGAACCTATAACTACGCCAGCAGCGGTTCCTATTATACGGAATACGGTCCCTCCCAATATTGGCACACCACGACCAACGCCGGTTATTGCGGACACATCAGCGGAAGCTGCAGTC
>DAIUDF010000021.1:0-17044 GCA_036845785.1 Candidatus Moraniibacteriota bacterium
CGCTTTTTAATGTTGGATTTCCTCAGTCTAAGCCGAAAGCAAACCCGAAAGTTGGCGGAAGCAGTATCGATGTGCAGGGAACAAAATATACCTTTGGTTCTTTGGCATATGAATTTTATTATTCAGGGGAACTTATTGAGACCTTCCCCTATGTCATAAACTAATTGGGGTTTTTACCATAAAAGAATTGCAAAGAAGAATATGAAAAATTTATAACACAGTTTTAAAATAGATATTTTTTATTAGCCGCCGTAATAGGCGGCTTTTGTTATGTCAGATAAAATAATATATACTTTAAATATATGGAAAAAGCTACATTTAATATTGAAAAAGAACTTCTGGAGCAAGGCTACGAGATTGTGATTGGGGTTGATGAAGCAGGGAGAGGACCTTTGGCTGGTCCAGTGATTGCTGCTGCGGTCACTATCCGTAATGAAAAATCAAATAATCAAACAGGAGCAGAGATACCAAATACTACATACCAAATACCAGATACTAAAATGTGGGATTTGGTTCGTGATTCCAAAAAACTTTCCGAAAAGCAGCGGGAAAAGGTTTTTGATTTTATCCATGAAAATTTTCATGTGGGAGTTGGTCTTTGCAGCCACGAAACGATTGATCGCATCAATATTTTGGAAGCGAGTTTTCTGGCGATGAAAAAAGCAGTTTCGGACCTAGTCCGAAACAAGGCCAAAGTTGAGAGTCTAAAGCCTAAAGCTGATGGAAGGGTGGTTATTCTTGTTGATGGAAACAAGCAGATACCAAATTTCAGCATGGAGCAGAAAGCGATTGTCAGTGGCGACAAAATTGTGAAATCTATTTCAGCGGCTTCAATTGTTGCCAAAGTTACGAGAGATCGAATGATGCTGGAGATGCACCAAAGGTATCCAGAATATGGTTTTGACAGACACAAAGGCTATGGCACGAAAATGCATATGGACGCGCTTTCAAAACATGGTCCGTGTGAAATCCACAGGAGAAGCTTCGCGCCAGTCAAAGCAGCTCCTAAAAAAGCATAGAAAATTTTTTCAAATAGTCTATAATATTTAGTATATAAAGCTATACGTCATATTTTTGAAAAATCTAATGTTAAAATTAAAAAACAAAATACAATTTTGCCGCTTTAAAAATATTATTTTTTTAACATTTTGGGTGCTTGTTGGCAGTCAGCTTTTTTTTGCTGGCCAAATCCAGGCTTCGACCAACTGGTCAATGCTGGCTGATGGTGCGTGGTGCTGGTTTCAGGATCCAAGAGCGGTTTCTTATAACAACAAAACTTATGTAGGCGCAGTTTCTACCGATGGAAATATTGTTATTTTGCAATATGACAACAGGACAGGCGCTTCCACATTTAGTATTTTACATGAATATCTTAATGCTGATGATCATGCGGCTCCTTCAATATTAATCAGGCCGGATGGCAGAATAATGGTTTTTTATTCAGCTCATCTTGGAAGTGAAATGTATTATAGAATATCAACTAATCCGGAAAATATATCTTCCTGGGGAACAGAAACCAAGGTTAATGTAGAAAATACCCCAGGAGCAGGCGGACATACTTACCCTAGCCCTATACAGCTTAGCGGTGAAAGCAATAAATTATATTTATTTTGGCGGGGAGGAAACATCCAGCCTAATTTTTCTACCTCAACGGACGGAGGAACAACATGGAGCGCGGTAAAAACGCTTGTTAATGTTCCAGATCAAAGGCCATATATTAAATATGCTTCTGACAATGTTGATGAAATTCATTTTGCCTTTGGTGATGGCCATCCAGACAATCTTACTTCAAACAATCTTTATTATGCTTATTATAAAAACGGTAATTTTTATAAGGCGAATGGAACATCAATTGGCAACATGAGCAGTTTGCCACTATCTCCTTCATCGGCTGATTTAGTTTATGATGATAGTGACAATAAAACCAGGTCTTGGGTATGGGATATTGCTCTGAATGGGTCAGGCCGGCCGGTAATTGTATATGCAACTTTTCCTTCACCAACAAATCATCGCTACTGGTATGCTGTTTGGAATGGCAGCAGTTGGATTAATAGTGAAATCACGGCTGCCGGGAGCTTTTTGTATGTAGGCCAAGAGGAGTATTCTGGGGGCATAACGCTTGATCACGAAAACCCCAATGTAGTCTATCTATCAAGACAGATTAATGGGCAATATGAAATAGAAAAATGGATAACCAACAACAGTGGCGTTACTTGGTCGTCAGAAAGTATTACTGCCAATTCAGAAAGGAAAAATATCCGGCCTGTAGTTCCAAGGGGGCACAATTCTAGCGGACCTCAGGTTATCTGGGAGTATGGTGTCTACAATTCTTTTTCTGAGTATTACATGTCTTTAATGACAAATTTGGATAAATTTGCGCCGAAAGCGCCGTCAGGACTTTCTGTCAGATAGAAAAAATATCGCCAAAGCTTTGCGCTAGTCAGGAAAAAAGTTATTGACAAATAGTCAAAAAAAGTTTAGATTATTCTAGCGAGTTCTTTGGCATGCGCAGGTACGTTTTCTAATTATCGAACTGAAAAAAAGAAAAAGAGGAGGATTTTATGAAGATAATCGAGGCAAATTCATTTTACAAAAAAAGAGGCCTCTGTTATGCTATCGAGCTGGAACCGGAGGACATTGAAAAATTGAAAGAATACATAAAAAGAGATGAGACAAAAGAAAAAGATGCGAAAAAAGAAATTCTCAGTCTCATTATTTTTGCAGAGAGTAATGGTCTCATAGGTAGAAACAGAAAATTTGAGGCTATAGTTTTTCAGGCATCTGACGGTATCCAATGGGACGCACCCCCAGAAGTTAGTGAAATTGAGGAGTTGCTTCCCTGTGTTGTTTGAAACCCAAAAAGGGCTTTTGGAACATGTTTCCAGAAGCCCTTTACATTTTGTTCCAATGATGCTATTCTATCCAGAGTTAAATAATCAGTATAATCTATACAAAAATGACAAAAATAACCACACTGAAAGCAAAAATTCGCGAAATTACCGGCAAAAAAGTGAATGATTTGCGCAAAAAAGACATAATTCCGGCTGTAATTTACGGCCATGAGGTTAAGCCGCAAAATTTGGCAGTCAATTATCTTGATTTTAACCGTGCCTTTGAAAAATCCGGAGAAAGTTCTCTGATTGAACTGGAAGTTGAAGGCAAAAAATCCAATGTCTTGGTCCATGATGTCCAGACTGATCCTATTAGTGGCCGTTTTTCCCATATCGATTTCTTCAAGGTGAACATGAAAGAAGAGGTGGAAACGGAAATTCCTTTGGAATTTGTAGGCGAATCGCCAGCTGTCAAAGAATTGGGCGGAGTTTTGATTAAAAGCCTGGATGAAATTTCAGTCAAATGTCTGCCAGCCGATCTGCCGGAAAAATATGAAATTGATCTTTCGAAACTGGCGACTTTCGACGATGTGATTGCAGTCAAAGATTTAAAAGTTTCCGATAAAATTGAAATATTGGTTGATGGCGAAACAATCATAGCTTCTGTCCAAGAACCAAGATCACAAGAAGAATTGGAAAGCCTGGAACAGAAAGTCGAAGAAGATGTGACGAAAGTTGAAGGCGTTGTCAAAGAAACGCCGGCTGAAGAAAACAAGACAGAAGAAGAAAAGAAGTAATCTGAATCAAAAAAATAAGACTCCCTGCAGCAGGGGGTCTTTTTTAAAAAGGTAATTTGTGCTATAATTCAACTATAAACTAAATAGTAAAGCAAATTATGCTAAAAATAAAAAACAAAGTTGAATTTATCAAGAGTTATTTTTTAAAAAACAAGAAAGCCTCAATCTTGGCTTATTCTCTCATAGTCGTCTCGATCATGATTTTTATCGCGGCGTCAATATCGGTTGTCGCAGTTATAGAAAAGAAGGGGGCAGTTTCTACAGACGCATCTGTCCAAGCTTATCAGGTAGCTGATAGTGGAGTGCAGTTGGCAATTAAAGAAATAAATAAAGTATTAAGAGCAAATCAAGGGAGTAGCACCCCCTTAAAAGATATATTTTCAAATTGTTCTAATTCTGATCCAAACGGTAACATATTTCTTGGTGCAGACTACAAACTTTCTTTTTTTTCCGACAAGCAAGGAGCAGTGTCGATCGATTGCAATCAAACAGTTGACAAGATACAAAGCATAAAATCAATTGGAACATACAAAGGCGTAGTGAGAGCTGTGCATGTGGCAGTAGAATAAATTGCGTTTTAAAGTAAGATAATTTCGGAGGTGTGTCGGGAAATATTAGCTGTGATTCTGGATATATAGCTACCAATGGGGGATATTACTGCAACTATTCTTGAAGATTCTGCTTCACCACAGACAGTTATGTGATTTGTTGAAAATAACAAAAAGCAAATTTTTTGAGCAAATAATTATCTTTTTAATTTTCTCGCATTTTGAATTGTCTGAGAAAGGCGTTATTTAAAAGCCTGAGTTAAGTTTGCCATTTTAATTTAATAATTACCGACTTGACTTTCCAGTCATAATCGTGTATACTTATATCAATTGTAAGTGTCTTTTAGAGTTTTCGCGTTTTGTCGAAAATTAAGAGAAGAGGTCGCCTTACAAATTTAATTTTTTACAAAAAGCGAAAATTATGGCTAAGAAGCTATATGTCGGCGGACTTCCGTATGCAACTACTGAAGACCAGCTGAAAGACCTTTTTGCACAAGCAGGAGCTGTTGAATCAGGCATTATCATCATGGATAAGATGACTGGCCGCTCAAAAGGTTTCGGATTTGTTGAAATGTCTTCTGATGAAGAAGCAGCAAAAGCAATCGAAATGTTTGACAAAAAGGAATACGAAGGACGCACTTTGACTGTTAATGAAGCTCGCCCAATGGAAGCTCGCGCACCTAGACGCGATTTCAACGGAGGAGGCAACAGATACTAAGTCAGTTCAATCATTCAAAATCCCGGTGTTAAAGCCGGGATTTTTTATTGGACAAGTCTTTAATTTTGTGATATAATTAAAAGATAGTGAACAAAGCAGGGTGAAAGCCCCGCTTTTTGCGTTATTAAGCCTAAAAAAATGTTTACAAAGCAAATCATCAGTAATAAACAAATGAAGGCCAGCAGCTATAGTAAGAGCGCTGTCATGAAAGATGTCCTTAAAAGAGGAGGAGATAAAATTCTGAAAACAGCCGGCGATCGCCAAGCTTTTTGGAAGGTCTTAAAACAGGAAGGAAAGGGAGGATATACGAATACCAAATTGAAAAATGTTTTTGGCAAGCTAATGAAAGATAATAGTGATAGATTCTCCAGCAGTAAAGTCAGGGCGTTGTCGAAAATTTTTAATCCACATGGAAAATCATATAACCTTTCGGGAGGTTCTTCATCTCGATCTTCTGCAGCACCAGACATTAAAATAAATGAAAAACCCAAGACCAACATCAACGAAGTCTTGCGGGAAATCAAAGACAGAAAGGTGAGGATGAATGAAAATGTTAAAGAAGTTGACAAATTCAGGTCTCAAGGCCCGCGTCAAGTTAACTTCGGAGTCAGCCAAAAAAACTTAAGGGAAATTCAGGAAAATTATAATGATACTGTTTCAGCTAAAAACAATCAAAAATCCAGAAACAATCCTCCAAAAGCTGAATACGTCACGGGTTATCGGGAAAATTCCGAAGAAGATGAAGTTAAAAAGAAACTTGCTGCACTTCAACAAAATCAAGGAAATAATGAAAAAAAAGAAAGCAAACCAGCTGCTTTTGGTAAGGGAGAAAAAGAAGATACCGATCAAAAAACAGTTAACTCAGCCAGCAATGATTATTTTGCCGAGTTGCATGGGAAAAAAAGGGAGAACACAGAAGAGAACACAGACAAGGACAAAGATGCAGCAAAAAAGAAACTAGCGGCACTCCAACGAAGCCAAGAAAACAATGAAATTAATCCAGTTCCTTTTGGCGATGGAAAGAAAAAAGATGCTGATGAAAAAACAGTTAATTCAGCCAGTGGCGTGAGCTTTGCCGACTTGCATGGAAAAAAAAGAGAAAATGCAGACAAAGATGCGGCAAAAGAGAAACTGGCGGAAATCCAAGGAAGTCAGGATAAAAAGAAAATGACTGAGAATAAAGAGGACAATAAAAAGCCATCTGAAAAAAACTTGGAAAGCAAGACGGAAGAATTGCAATCATCATCCCAAGAAAAACTTTCATCTGAAAACATTAAAAAACAATACAGCAATTATAGCTTTCAGGAGCTTACCAGGGAAATTGCCACTGAAGACGGCTTTGATTTGCGTGATCTTGGTGAAAAAGGATGTTTTTTGTTTAATGATCTGATGGATAAATCAGAAAAAGAAATTGAAAAGTATATTCATGATTTGGCTGATGATTATTCCAGCAAAGAAGAAGGATTTGAAAAAGTAAAAAAAGAAAAAGCCGGAATCCTGTCTTTATTCAGGGAAGAATTGATATCCAAAAACAAAGACCATGGCTTGAGCGAAAATACGCAATTAAAAATAAAAAATTTCATAGCTGAAACGGAAAGAATATTGAAAATAATAGAAAAATGCAAAATTGAAACAGCGGAAGATGCAAAAACACTTAGTACGGAATCCCAAAACGTTTCTGATGAGGAAGAAGATAGCGAAAAAATGAAACAAGCTGCTTGATATTTTTATCAAAAATGCAAACAAAAAATCACTCCGCCAAAACGGAGTGATTTTCAAGCGCAGTATTATTTTTTTGCATTTTTTAATTCCATATGCGATTTCCAAAAAAAGAAGCCGACTATGGCAAAAGTTGCAACCGGCGAAAGCCAGCTGGGGATATGGACACCGAACGAATCAAGCAGCATTATTATTCCCAATATCAGAATTGAATACATGGCTCCATTTTTGAGATAGGCATATTTTTTTATCTTATCGATGTTCCCAACAGTGAATTGGCGCAAAACAAAAGCGCCGATGCCATTGCCTAAAATAATCAAAGGAACAGACAAAGTGAAAGCGAAAGCTCCCAAAACGCCGTCAATGGAAAATGTCATGTCAATGATTTCCAGATAAAGGATTTTGCTGATGTCGCTGAGGTTGCTGTTTTTGTTTAGGAGCTGCTGTTCGCCTTGCTCAGCATTCTGTTTGAATCCATGAGTTATGAAAAAAGCGGTTGAGCCGATGACAATTGAAAATGCCATCATCGGATTAGTTTTCAGGGCGAGCCAAACAAGAATAGCCAAAAGAACCGAAACGACTGCGAAAAACCAAATGCCTTTTTTATGGAAAAATTGTTCACCTGCCAAACCATATTTTTTCGGCTCTACGAACAACCAATGGAAAAAAAGGAAAACTAAAAAAGTTCCTCCACCGCCCAGAAGAATTGGCGCAGAGGATTCAATGGCTTCCTTTACGCTAGGATCATTGCTGAAAGTTGCAGTAAGCGAACCCAAAAATCCTAAGGAAGGATTAACGGCGAACACTATGATCCACGGCAACAAACCGCGGACAACGAATACTGCAAAAATCAATCCCCAAAGCAAAAACCATTTGCGGGATTTCTGGCTCATGGTAGACAAAACTTCCGCATTAACAATAGCATTGTCTATGGAACTTATGATTTCAAACAAACAAAGACCGAGAACTGTTAAAACCATTGCAATAATCATAGAGATTCAATTTAAATTATTATTAATTTAAATTATAGCAGAAAAAGTTTTTTTTGAATATGCAAGGTGTGCACAATTGATATTTTTTGCAATGTGCGGTAAAGTTTAATTTATGCAAGGAATAAAATCCGCCACATTTTTGAAAGGTGTCATTGGCAGTGAGGGGCTGCCAGATGACAATTTGCCGCAAATTGCTTTTGTTGGCCGTTCCAACGTGGGAAAATCCAGTGTCATCAACACTTTAGTGGGCATCAATGATTTGGCGATTTCCAGTTCGACTCCCGGAAGAACTTTGCAATTAAATTTCTTTCTTATTAATAATGGGATCTACTTTGTTGATCTTCCAGGCTATGGTTATTCCAAACAGTCACTAAAAATGGCGGAAAAAATGCGCAAAATGATCATGTGGTATTTGGAACAAAATGAAAAGAAACCGCAGAAAGTGATTTTGATGATTGATGGCAATGTCGGTCCGACCAAATTCGATCTGGAGATGATGGAACTTTTAACCGAAAATTCTTATGACGTTGTTGTTGTGGCCAACAAAATGGACAAAATCAAAAATAGCGAACTGGCCAAGAAAAAGAAAAATATTATTGAAAAACTGGACCTGCCAATGGGCCAAGAAAAGATTGTCTATTTTTCCTCAAGAACGAAAAAGGGAAGAGAGGAATTGTTGGAAAAGATACTATAATAAAATATTTTAGTCTTGACTAAAGTATATTGGCGTGGTATATTGTTTTAATTTGATATATATAAATAGCATATTAAAAATAAGGGGGGGCATATGAACTATACTTTTTTTGGTGATCTTGAAATGATTGGTAAGCAGAGGTTTTTTAGAAAGACTGCAAATACTAAGCAAACAGCAAATAACTTTTCTGAATTTGCTAAAAAAATCATAGGCTTAGACTGTATTGGAGTGCCTATGCCGGAAGAAAAATCTTCCTCGCAGCAGGTTAATGGAAATATCGTTTCTTTTCTTGAAAATTTTTTTGAGGAGGTAGTTTTATGAAAGAAGATGATTACATTTTGACTAAAACCCAAGATCAAAGTATAAAAAGTAAAGCGTTAATAGCTCTGAAAAAACTAATAAATGCGCCAGAAAGAAAGGACATGATTAAAGAAGTTATACTTGGTTTTTATGGACAACCAGATACCGATTTAACGAGTGGTTATAATTATTCTCTTATTCTCACTCGTGACGGATTATTTAAGGAGGATGACATGTATCATCGTAATAAAGTTAAACCTAGTTTGGATTTAATCGAAAGATTTGAACTTGATGAAAAATCTCTTAGAAAAATTTTCGTTCAACTTCAAAGAAAGATGTAATATGAGTTGACAGCAAACTGCCAATAAAAATAATATAACGCCGTATACATTAAATGATATGGCGTTTTTATTTTTAATACTTCCCATTTTAAGATTGACTGATTTGATAATAAATGATATACTTCAATATATCTTAGTTAGATGTAAAGCTCACATATTTTTCCAAAAATGTCGAGGTAAACTGCCGAGGGGGCAGTCTTTTTGTTTCTCGTTACGAGGTATAGAAATATTTAAGTTGTGTTTTGCTGAAGAATAAAATTTTCAGAAAATTTTGTAATTATGTAGCCATATGGAAATTAGAAACATAGCGATAATAGCACATGTTGATCACGGAAAGACCACTCTTACTGATGCGATTATGCAGCAGACGGGCATGGTGGAAGTGGGTGTGAGCATGGATTCCAACGCTTTGGAACAAGAACGTGGGATTACTATTTATTCGAAAAATACGGCGGTTTTTTATCGTGGCACGAAAATAAATATTGTGGACACGCCGGGACACGCGGACTTCGGGAGTGAAGTAGAACGGGTACTGCGCTCAATTGACAGCGTGCTTTTGGTGGTGGACGCGCAGGAAGGCCCGATGCCGCAAACCCGTTTCGTGCTTAAAAAATCTTTGGAATTAGGCCTTAAGCCGATTGTCGTCATTAATAAAATTGACAAGCCGGCGGCTAATCCTGATTTGACCCAAGAACAAGTTTATGAATTGTTTCTGGACTTGGGAGCGAGTGATGAGCAATTGGATTTCACCACTATTTATGCAATCGGCAAGCAAGGTATTGCCAAAGAACATTTGGGCGATGATTCAAAAAACATTGAACCGCTTTTGGATATGATTTTGCTCAAAGTGAAACCGGCCAAAGCTGATAAAGATGCAGAACTCAGAATGCAGCCTTTCAATCTGGGCTATGACAATTTTTTGGGGCGTTTGGCAATCGGTCGGATCCATGAAGGCACAATCAAATCGGGACAAACCTATGTGCTCAAGAAAAATGATGGGACAATTGAAAAATCGCGCGTGACCAAACTCTACACTTTCAAAGGCACTAGCCGTGAAGAAACACAAGAGGCCTATGCGGGCGATATTGTCATGATTGCCGGATTTGGAAAAATCGATATTGGTGAAACAATTTGTGAAAATCAAAATCAGGAATCTTTGCCAGCGATTACGATTGATGAACCGACAATATCTCTCAGGTTTATGGTGAATGATTCGCCGTTTGCCGGTCGCGAAGGAAAATTTGTGACCAATAAACAGCTTTTAGAAAGGCTTAAAAAAGAATTGGAAGTGAATGTCGGACTCAAGATTGATTTTTCTGCTTCAGCGGAATATTCAACTGTTTTTGGTCGCGGAGAATTGCATGTGGCGATCCTTCTCGAAAATATGCGCCGCGAAGGTTATGAAGTTCAAGTTTCGCAGCCGCAAGTTATTATTAAAGACGTCGAGGGAATTAAATCAGAGCCGTTTGAAGAAGTGACAGTGGATGTGCCGAGCGAACTTTCCGGGACAATTATTGAAAACATGGGAAGACGCAAAGGCATTATGACCGACATGCAGGTGCATGGTTCGCAAACCCGGCTTTTGTTTGAAGTGCCAACGCGGGGACTTCTTGGCTATCGCGGACAATTTGTGGTGGATACCAGAGGATTGGGAATTCTGTCTTCGCGCGTGATCGGATTCAAGCCATATGTCGGCGAAATCAAGAGAAAGGAAGTTGGTTCGATGGTTTCCATGATTGGTGGTAAGGCTTTAGGATTTTCATTAGCCAATTTGCAAACGCGCGGCGTGCTCTATGTTGGGCCGGGAACGGAAGTTTATGAAGGCATGATTGTCGGCAATGTTTCTAAAGGGGAAAATATGGCGGTCAATCCGATCAAAGGCAAACAGCTGACCAATATGCGGGCATCCGGCTCGGATGATGCAATCAATCTGACTCCGCCGTGGGAAATTTCGATTGAACGTGGTTTGGAAATCATGAATGAAGATGAATTTTTGGAAGTAACGCCAAAAAGCGTAAGGCTTCGCAAGGAACATCTTTCAGAAATAGATCGCATTCGGGCGAATAGAAAGAAAGCTTAATGTTGCAGCATCTTCGCCAGCTGACGAAGTTTTCAGAAATGACTTAATGATATATATTTTCAAACTAAATTTATACAACAATAAAATCCCGATTTTGGTCGGGATTTTTTATTAACAAAAAGTTTAAAAATATTTCTTTATCTTAACGAAGTCCTCGGCGATTTCTGGGTGGCAGACGATTTCCGTCTGGCCTTCTGGCAAATTTTCCAGAAAATTATCAAGATCTTTAATCCAATCAAGACTGACGAGAGATTCCGAAGAAACAAATTGGGAATTTTGAAATTTTTTATGGTTCATGAACTTAAGCCAACGCAGAATGCGTGAATATGGATTTTTGTGTAACACGAAAGAACTATTGCCAAAACGTATGTAGGGGATAGAATATTCTTTAGCTAGTTTTAGGGAGATTTTCAGAAATGGCGGGAAGAGATGCACATGCTCATGCGAGCTGATGCCATCGGGATTTTTGCCGAATGTTTGTCTGAATTTATCAATTTGTTTTTTCCAATCATCTTCAACTTTTGCCAAGGATAGCTTTCGAGTTGCGAATTTGCAGAAAAATTCCAAACCGCGCAATAAAACACCGCGTCTTTTGCGGCGATCTTCGCCAAATTCATTTAAAACATCCAAATGGACGTCAAGCTTGGCTGTGCTTTTAGATATTTTCGAAATTTCTTCTTCGGAAAAAACTCCATGGATCATTATTCCAATCCGGTCTATTTTGCCAAGAGATATGAGGTGGCGGATGTTGCGATTGGCCCTTGGGCTTATTCCGAAATCATCTGCACTAATGATCAAGCGTCGGCGATTATATAGGTTGTATGGCTGCATATTTAAAGATTATTATACTTGAGAAAAATCCTAACACATGTTACAATTTTAACAAATTAATAAGCAAGAGTAAAGGGTTGGCACCTGTCTCATAAAAATATAAATATGGAACTTAAAAATTTAAACGTATCTTTTTTTCTGTTAGTTCTGACCGCCACCAGCATCATAACTTTTTTCATTTTTAAGCCGTTTTTTATAGCGCTGATTTTAGCTGCAATCCTGGCTATATTTTTCCAGAAAATGTATGCGTTTATTCTTTCTAAAACAAAAAATAAAAAAGTTTTTAGCTCTCTATTGACGTCACTTGCCGTATTTCTCATCATAGTAATTCCTGTTGTAGTGGCGTCTATATTTGTCGGCAAAGAAATTATTTCAGCATATCATTCAATATCCGTGTCAGACGATTTTTACCAAAGAAAAGTGGAACCAATCATCGGGGGAATTAAAACATCTCCTTTATATGATGCGCTTAATCTCAAGCAGTTTGTAAACAGAGAAGCCTTTTCGCAGTATTCAAAGCAACTTGGGCAACTAGCCTTTACTTTTGTGCAGAATGCTTATTCGGGCGTTTCCCATATGTTTTTTATGCTGTTCGTAATGTTTTTTGCCCTGTATTACTTTTTTATCGATGGAAAAGAAATAGTTAAAAAATTTATGTATATAAGTCCGATAAAGGATTTGCATGAAAGTTTGCTGGTGGAAAAATTTGTTTCAATGAGTCGGGCGACTATTAAAGGCACTTTCGTGGTCTGCATTGTTCAGGGTCTGCTCGGCGGCATGGTTTTCTATATAGTAGGAATTCAATCCGCAGTTATTTGGGGAGTTGTTATGATGCTGTTTTCTCTTATCCCAATGCTTGGTTCTGCAATAGTTTGGTTTCCTATGGGCATAATACTTCTAATGGCCGGGAATGTTTGGCAAGGCGTCCTTGTTTTGATTGTGGGTTTTTCTTTGATATCAACAATAGACAATATTTTAAAACCCAAACTAGTCGGCAAGGATACTCAAATGCACCCATTGCTTGTGCTTTTGGCAACCTTGGGCGGATTGGCTCTTTTTGGTCCAGCTGGAGTTATTGTTGGACCGATAGTCGTGGCCCTATTCGTTTCTTTATGGGAAATCTATGGAATAGAATTTGAAAAACAACTTAAGAAATATAATAATAAATGATAGTTATTTCGTATTTTACGATTATGATTTCTTGGTATCAAAATTTCCCGCTTAGCATGGATCCGATCGCTTTTACGGTCGGCTCTTTTTCTGTCAGGTGGTATGCGCTGTCATATATCACTGCTTTTTTAGTTATCTATCTGGTTTTGATGTGGCGAGTGAAAAAGGAAGAAACAAAAAATATTACTAAAATTTCAAATGATAAATTTCAAAATAGAAAAGAAATACAAAATACGATTCTGGATTTTTTGCTGGTGGCTTTTTTTGCCGCTTTGATTGGCGGCCGGATCGGCTATATTTTGTTCTACAATTTCTCCTATTTTCTTTCTCATCCGCTTTCAATAATTTGGCCGTTTGAAAACGGAAGCTTCGTGGGATTTTATGGAATGAGCTATCACGGAGGACTGATTGGCATTTTGATCGGCAGCTGGCTATTTTTGCGCTGGAAAAAAATTAATTTCCGGGCTTGGGCTGATTTTGTCATTCCGGCCGTGCCGCTGGGCTATTTTTTCGGACGGGTTGGAAATTTTTTGAACGGAGAACTTTATGGCCGCATTACCAATTCACCATGGGGAATGTATTTTACTGGTGATCAAACTTCACTTCGATGGCCATCACAGCTTATCGAAGCATTTTTGGAAGGGATAGCGCTGTTTGCCTTTCTTTGGCTGATGCGCAAAAAAGAAACAATGAAAGGTAAAATGCTGGGGGTATATTTTATCGGCTACGGATCGTTGCGTATTTTCGGAGAGTTTTTTCGGGAACCCGATCCACAAATCGGATTAATTTTTAATTTTTGCACATTAGGACAAATCTTATCATTAATTATGGTGCTGGCCGGTTTTTTGATTTTATTGTCAAAAAAACCAAAAAAATGATATAATTCCAGTTAAGGACTGAGTAGAAATTAAAACAGCCTGTTTTTCCGCATGAATATAAGATATAAAAATCAAAAAAATATAGATGTTAAAAATACGAGAAAACCCCGTTTTTCGCCGTTTTTTGGGCCTCAAAATTCAGGCCCTATTCTTTTTTCAAAAGGAAAAATAAAATACGAATTTTTTACGGAAGATTCTGGTCTTTACATAACTCCGCGCCAAAGCGAACTTTTGAGAAAAAAGGTTCTATTAAATCAGAATATCAAAAATTGGGACAGTTTGAGTTCCCGTATAGTTCAAGGGTTTGTTTATTGTAAGCCCAAAGAAACGGCCGTATTATTGGATGCACTGGAGAAAAGATATTCGCTTCTTAACGATTCTATCAACAATGTTTCGAAAGGTTTTTTTGGACATCTTTCATTGGCCAGAGCCTGGAATCTTTCTATTGTTGGATCTATTTTATTCGGAATGATGATGATGACCTTTGTTTATCGTTATTTGGGCCAGGGAGCTTCAGCTCAGCAAGCTGTTTATGTTAACACTGCCCAAAATGAACAGACAGCGCAGAAAGGAAAAGTGCTTGGGGCTGAGTTTGGAAATGATGACGTTGAAGAATTTACCAGGCAATATTTGGAAATTGAAAAAATTGAAAACGAACAGGCGCTGGAAAAAGAAATAAGAAAAATGGTCAAAGGCTATCCGATTGAAAAAATGGCTCCTTTTATTGCGAAAAAGGACCGAAAGGTGGCGGCTTTTATAGTTTCTATAGCCAAAAAAGAAAGTGATTGGGGTAAACATGTGCCGGTTTTAAATGGCCAGGATTGTTACAATTACTGGGGATATCGAGGTATCAGAAAACGCATGGGAACAGGGGGGCATACTTGTTTTGATAGTCCGCAAGATGCAGTCGACACAGTGGCCAAAAGAATTCAAACTTTAGTGGAAAAACATGGAAACACAACTCCGGCCAAAATGGTTGAACCGTGGAAATGCGGATATGATTGTGAAGCAACTGGAGGCAGAGCGGCCGCCAACAAATGGATAAGCGATGTAGCTAAATATTTCAACGAATTGGATGAAAAAAAATAAATCATTTAAGAATTTATTAAATAACTTTTGTATAAAGAAAATAGCCGCAACAATTCCGCTTTTGTTGCTGGTTTTCTTTTTTTCCGGATGTGCTAATTGGCAGGATCAAAAAGTGTCATCGGAATATCCTCCAATAAATCCAAAGCCTTCAATCAATCAACAAAAAAACGTAGATACTTCTCCTGTAAAAAATAGCTTAAGCAAGCAGCCAAAATCATTAGAATTGCTTTCACAGAAGGATATGACCCCTGAAGGACAACAAGCCCGTCGGCCGGATGTCGTGGCTATTGAAGGCGAACTTTGGCTGGCTTATGTAAGCAATTCCTTGGGACCCATGCTTCAGCGCTTCGACTCCAATCTCAATAAGATTGGCCAAACCGTAACTTTGCAAAAGGCCAATGAGGATAAAATGACCACGGATATCCGTGTCGGCAAAGCTAATGAAAATTTCTGGATGGCTTATGAGAGCATCATTTCTCCGGAAATAGCTTGCAATGAACATTTTTTAAACGCTGCTTCCTATGCCGGCGATCCTCCGCAAATTTCCAAAAAAGTTTTTCATATTGCCAAGGGCTGCGCTTTGAAAAAAGAATATATTGATAATCCGGTCGGAGTTTCTGTAAATCCGGAAATTACCGATGATCCGACACCTTTCTATCACAACGGTTTTCATTATGTGCTGACTCGAGCCTGGAATGACAAAAGCGTCCAGCATCTGAGAAAACTTAATTCAGATCTGAGTGTGGCGGAAGATATTTTGCTCGACACTGGCAATTTGGTGCCGAAAAAAAGAATGAGTCAAAGCGCCCTTTTGCACATTAATGACAGACCCTATTTAGTGGCCGGATTTTCAACCGGGATGTGGGTTGATCAAAATACGTCTGAATTATACATTATTCCGCTTAGCGACAATCTGCGTTCTTTCTCGGGTGGGGCAGTGCGTTTATCCGTAAAAAACGTAAAATTTCCCACCAGAGTTACCAGAGCCATTAATGTTGATGGGACACTGATTATTAATTTTATTGATTCTTTTGTTTATCCGGGGGAAGGGTTCAAAGTTAGCGAATATCTGGCGCTTTTCGACGCGACTTCGAATTTTTCGCTTATTGACCAGATCAAAGTGCAAGATCATCAGGTTGCCGACAATCATTCCAGCTTTGAAATCCTGGATGATCGCCTGTATCTTTTTCAGCAGCAAAATGGCGAAAAAATTTCAGCCAAAATTTTCCAACTCAAGTAAAAAATTCAAATTTTCTTTTCGATTATTAGCCAATAAATAAAGCATATTGTCAAATATTGTCTCAAAAAGAGCCCACCTCAAAGGGCTTTTTTAATTTTCACATTTAAAAAATGGCTTATATAAAGCAAATATTTTCAATAAAACTCTTTTGGAAAGTGGATAACCCGTTTGACTCAAAAGCTGTTTTTTGCTAAGCTTAGACTTGCGTTTCCAAAAAAGGAAACCTTTTAATTTGTTAAGATATTTTTTATGGGTGATCCCTTGAATTGGGGGAAAGAGTCTTTCTTGGAGATAAAACAGGAAAGCAAGGAGATTTTGGGAAAATTGCTTAAAAACAAGGTAGTTATTGTCTTTGCAATGCTGCTGGTTATAGTCGGGTCAGGGGCAAAGCTTATGGATTCCCAACCAGTATTTTTTGCGCATGCTTATGCCAGCACTGGGGAAAAAGAGGCAAAAGCCAAACTTCCGTTGTTTGATAAAAATTCGGCGATTTTCTCCGAAAAGAATGATGAGCAAACTAAAAACGGGAAAAAAGATCCGTTGGAAAAAATCTTGGCAGATGGCTCAAATAGCATTTTTGCTAAAAAATTATATTCAATAGTTGGCGATGCTCCAATCAAAGAAATGGTTCCGTTTATTGCCAAGCGCAATGAGCGGACAGCGGCTTTTTTGGTAGCCATTGCCAAAAAAGAAAGCAGCTTCGGAGAACATTCACCGTCACTTGATGGCCGGGATTGCTATAATTATTGGGGATATAAGGGTTCGGCTGGACGAGGAGTTTCAATGGGCTATGCCTGTTTTGCCAGCGCAGAAGAA
>DAIUDF010000022.1:0-15633 GCA_036845785.1 Candidatus Moraniibacteriota bacterium
CAAAAAACCGCTTGAATAAAGAATCAAACGGCTCTTTGAGCACCAAGTACACTCTACTGCTCCGGCGGTAGGATTCGAACCTACAACCAAGGGATTACACTTGTCCTAATGTTTCCAAAAGGAGTGGACTATATCATCATCCAATTTTTGCAAATTGGAGCAAGGCGCTTCCCATTCAAATTTTGAACAGTACTCCCTTTCGGGATAGTCTCTGAACCTGCCTACACTAAAGTTACGGCAGGCAAGCCTTCTAATGTGATCAAATTATGGCTTGCTTGCAATCTGAAGCTTTAGCGTAAGATTGGCTGCTGATTACCCTTCTTGCTAACAAAGCAATTTAGGGCTTCCAGTCGCCGCCTCTTCTGAAAAAATCAGATAAAGCGGGATCCCGACAAGCGGGACAATTCACCTTGTTTTTCATCCTTAATTACTTAAGGAAGCTGCGTTAATCTCACAGTCCCCTGCGCTACCGTTGCGCTACGCCGGAATATAAAAATACGCACTATCTTATTTTTAAAAAACTGCCTGAAAAAGGCAACAAAGGCATTATACCAGCTATATTTGTTTCTGGCAAGATAAGCCATATGCGAAAAATTGACTTAAAATTTTTATGCATAGCGCCTATAGACTAAAATGGTCCTAATTTTATAATTAAAATTCCTGAAAAATATATCGCTATTGATTGTATATATACATATGCATAATATATCACTGCGGGTTAATAAATATTAATTTAATAATTATACTTATGTTCAGAAAAGCTATTCTACATCAATATTCTTTACTTTTCATTTTCTTTTTTTTAGCTATATTTTTCGCAATTTTCGAACACATGACACCTTCTTTGGCTCATGGACAGATATTATTTCCGCAAAAAAATTTCGATAATAATCCAGAAATTACTGAAAATATCTTGCCGAAACTGGAGATTAAACAACAAAGCGTCGGTGTTGAACCAAAACTGATGCAAGACAATAATTCAAAAAATCCTTTTTTTTCCTCAATAAAAAACAACTTTTCTTTGCTACAGGAAAAAAATATTTTTAAGTCAAAAAACAATGAGGAAGAAGTTGTTGAAGAAAAAGAAGAAGTTGTTGAAGAAAAAAAGGAAGAACCTGAAATAGCACAAAAGAAAGTTAACCAAAAAATTCCTCAACAAAAACCAGTAACCGATGTTAAACCAAAAACAAGCCATGAAGCTATCGGCTTGCCAGGTAAAATAGTAGTTGAAACAAAGAGCGTTAATGGCAAAAGAGTTTGTAGGGATATCAAGGGTGATGATCCAAGTAAGAGTAAACGCAACAAGAAGGGCCACATTGATGCTGAGTGCTGTCTGGATAAAGATGAAACTCCTAATTCAAAGTGCTATTACCCTCCGGAAAAATATGGAAAACTTATACAAAAATATTTGTCCAATAAGAAAAAGACCTAATATTAATAATCTTTGAGTTTTCCAATCGTTCTGTGTTGCCTGATTTTTTCCAAAGCTTTGGCTTCAATCTGGCGGATGCGCTCGCGTGTTACGCCGAATTCTTTGCCGACTTCTTCCAATGTGTGAGTCACGCCGTCTTCCAGACCAAAACGGATTTTGAGAATTTTTTGTTCGCGCGGGGTGAGTTCTTGCAAAACTTCGCCTACATGGTTTTTGAGCAGTTTTCTGGAAGCTACTTGATGCGGCATAACTGTTTCAGTATCCTCAATAAAGTCGCCCAGCACACTGTCATCGTCGCTGTCGCCAACGGAAGTTTCGAGCGAAACAGTTTCCTGTGAAATTTTTTGAATATGCCTGATTTTATCCACATCCAGATCCATTTCAGAAGCTATTTCTTCTGGCAGAGGTTCGCGCCCCAATTCCTGAACCAGCCTTCTGGTTATTTGGGTATATTTATTGATTGTTTCCACCATATGCACCGGAATGCGTATTGTTCTTGATTGATCGGCCAAGGCGCGTGTAATTGCCTGACGGATCCACCAAGTGGCATAGGTCGAAAATTTGAAACCTTTCCTATAATCGAATTTTTCCACGGCGCGGAAAAGCCCGATGTTTCCTTCCTGAATAAGATCCAAAAGAGAAAGATTGTGCGAACGGCCGACATATTTTTTGGCAATACTTACCACCAATCTAAGATTGGCTTCAGTCAGTTTCTGTTTAGCCATTAAATCGCCTTTTTCACTGGCTTTTGCCAACTTGACTTCTTCTTCGGATTTGAGCAACGGCACCCGTCCAATTTCCCGAAAATACATCTGCACCAAATCAGAAGAACTGTCTTCAACACTTTCTCCCAGAAAAATATCCGGTGTTTTTTCTTTTTTGCTTTTTTCGTACAATTCAACTTCTTTTTCCGTATCAATTTTCAGCATATCGTCAGAAACGACAATTTTCACGCCGGCTGTTTCCAGTTTTTCATAGAGGTTTTCCAATTCCCCAATTTCCTCTTCGACATCAGGAATAAGGTTGATGATTTCATCTTCCGTCACAAAACCGCGCTGCTTTCCGCGAACTATCAATTCTTCGATCAAATCGGCTACTTTCACAACCTCTTCCGAATTTTCTCTGATTTCTTTTTTCTTGCGGACAGGCGGTTTCTTTTTTGAAGATGCTTTTTTAAGTGCTGTTTTTTTCTTGGCACCGTAAGTTTTCTTTTTGGTGATTTTCTTAACTTTCTTAGAGAAATATTTTTTTGCTTTTGTCGGTTTTGCGGATTTCTTTTTTTTCATTTTTTTTACAGGATTGATTTTTTTACGATTACTTTTTTTTCTGGGACCAGAAGAAAATTTCCGGGTAGTCTTTTTCCCGGTTTTTTTAAGCGGCTTCTTTTGCTTTTTTTTCATTTTTTTAGAATAAAGAGTGAAGATTTTATTACAAACAAACACCAAAAACCGGGCTCCCGGCTTTTGTTAGTCTCTTGTTGCTTGAGAAAGCTTTGTGAACTCGCTCATCAACTTGGCGAGGGTTTCTTTATCCCCTTTTTGTTCAGCTTTCTCGATTTCTTTTATAATACTATGAAGTCTTTCTTTTTGCAATTCTTTCAGATATTGGTCCTTGTAGCTGTCAATCAGGCCCTGCAAGTCTTTCTGGGATTGTTCAGCGACTCCTTCTGAAGTAAAGCGGTATTTGGTGTCGAAATAAACCTTTCTTAATTTTTCAATTATGCTTGCATCTTCAATTTTCTCCATAAGGCCGTCAAAAGAAAAACCAACTTCCGGCCCATTCTGCAACACAAAACCAATAAGCGGATCACTTTTCGCCCATTCGCTTTCTTTTTCTTTTTCAGAATTTTCCCTCCAAACATTTTTGTCGCTCATAATAACGCCCAGCAAGCAATCCCTGATAACATCTGTGCGTTTTTGAAAAGATGCCGGCTGTTCATCCTGATTTTCTTGTTCCCTTAATGGATAAAGAACAGACGATTCGATAGTTTTTAATACGCTGCTGATGACACTTTCTTCCACATCCAGCTCGTGGGCTATTTTTTTAATCCAGGAAACTTTTTCAATTTTATTTTCAATATGGGCAACATGTTCTAAAACTTTTTTAGCTATATTATTTTTCCCTTCAACTGTTTTTCTATCATATTTATCTAAAATATTTTTAAAGAAATATTCCATCGCGCTGACTGATTCTTTCAGGGATTTGATCAGCAATTTCGGATCTTTTTGCACCACGTCCGCCGCATCCTTGCCGTCTGTAAGCGCAACTATTTTGACATTCATCTCTTTTTCAAAACAGAGATCGGCGCTTTTTTGGGCGGCTTGCTGTCCGGCATTGTCCATATCGAAAAGCAGGGCTATGTTATCCGTATATCTTTTGAGTATGGAAATTTGATCAGGAGTCAGCGCTGTGCCTGAAATCGCCACCACATTTCGAATTCCGACTTGAGAAGAAGCGATGACATCCATGTTTCCTTCCACTAAAAGCGCATAGTTTTTGTTTTTTATTTCCTGCTTGGCCTGATTTATCCCGTATAAAATTTTACTTTTGTGATAAACCAGTGTTTCCGGGGTGTTCACATATTTAGCCTGCGATTCATCGCCACCAGGCGCCACGCGGGCGCTAAAACCCACAACATTTCCAAAAGCGTCTTGAATGGGAAAAATTATCCTGTCCCTAAAACGATCATAATAACTAGCTTCTGGCTTATAGCTTTTAGCTTCATTAGCTTTTTCTACCAAGAGGCCAGTTTTATTGATTTCATCTAAAGTAAATCCGCGATCGGTCAAAAATTTTAAAATATTTCTCCAGCCACTAGGCGCATAACCCAAACGGAATTTTTGAATACTTTCATCAGCAAGCCCGCGTTTGCGCAGATATTGCAGAATTTTATCCTTGCCGACACCTTTCCAAAGCTGCGTTTCATAAAATTTAGTGGCCAGTTCCAGAGCCGCTAAAATTCTTTTTTTATTACCGGAATCCTGCGATTCATATTGTTCGAGTTGAACTCCAGCTCTTTCTGCTAGCATTTTCAAAACCTCCCGGAATTCCAAACTTTCAATTTCCTGCACGAAAGTAAGCACGTCTCCACCCTTTCCGCATCCAAAACAATGGAAAATCTGCTTTTCTTCATTGACCATAAAAGATGGGCTTTTTTCATGATGAAAAGGACAAAGCCCTTTCCAGTTGGCCCCTGCTTTAGTCAGCCGGACATGTTCACTGACTATATCTACAATATTCAGCCGCGCTTTTACTTCTTCAACATTGTTGTTCATCCCGGTAGTAGAAATTCCAATTATTTTTTAAATAAATATTTACGGATTCTTTGACGTAACATTCTCCTGCCCTGGCTAGTTTTAAAATATCGCTCTCTTCTTTTTGCATCATCAATCTCCAAGCAAGCTTCGTAATAAATAATTTTCCATGGTAAAAATTGCTTTGTTGAAGTATTTTGTCCTAAATTATGTTCCTTGAACCGTTTTTTAAGATCACTGGTATAACCTATATATAGTGTCTTATTTTTTATGCTTTCTAATATGTATGTATAGAACATAATTTTTGGAATTCTCACTACCGGGCATTACCTTTAGATTAGAGAACTTTAGCAAAAAAGGCAAATTGTTATAAAAAACACTTTCCGAAAAAGAAAGTGCTTATTATTTTTTATTTCGATATACAAAAACACAAAAAATTAAAAAGTTTAATTATTGATTCTGGATTCAATGATTTTATTTTTAACTATTTCTTGAGCCTTATTTATTCTTGCTTCAGCTTCAGCTTCAGATATTCCTTCTTTTTCCATTAATTCTTTTATTTTTGCTGCGATTTCGTTATCATTGAGAGAAAAATTGCCGTATTTATATTTTTCCAGCTTCTCGTTAAGAAATTCGCCAGATTCCAAATCTTTTTTAGATAGAACCCTTTTTTCTGCAGGCCCAATGGATTTTTCTCCCTTGGGAGATTCAAAAATTTTAAACATATTTTTTTCTTTAATGATTACATTTATATTATACTCCTTTGTTTTTTATTAAGCTAACGATAAACCTTGGCGGAGGGGAGAGGATTCGAACCTCCGATACCGTTTCCAGTATGCCACCTTTCCAAGGTGGTGCACTCGACCACTATGCGACCCCTCCTTTCTATGATTTTTTTCATGAATTTTGCCCTAGTCATCCAGTGGCGATTTTTCGACTTTTTCAATAATTTCTTCCATCATTTTCACCGCTTCTGCCGGATATTTTCCATTAGCCGATTCTCCACTTAGCATAACAAAGTCCGCATGATCTATGACCGCATTAGAAATATCGGAAACTTCAGCCCTAGTTGGAATAGGATTTTCCATCATTGATTCCATCATTTGCGTGGCCACAATCACCGGCTTATTTTTTTCCCGGCATTTATTTACTATTTCTTTTTGATAAATCACCACTTCGCTTTCCGGCATTTCTATTCCCAAGTCTCCGCGAGCCACCATGACAACATCGGATTCATCAATGATTTCATCAATATTTTTTAGCGCTTCTTTTCTCTCTACTTTTGGAATAATTTGCACAGACGCATTTTTATCAGAAGAAAGTTCTTTGATTTTTTCCCTGAGATATCTGAGGTCTGCCGCGTCTTTCACAAAAGACATTGCCACAAAATCCACGCCTTTGCCTAAGACGAATTTCAAATCATTTAGATCTTTTTCCGTCAAAGCTCCCAACTTAATATTAGAATCCGGCAAGTTTACTCCCTTATGATTTCCGATCGTTCCGCCATTTATAACCTCTGCCAGCAAAAAACCTTCATTTTTCTCCCGCACAACAACTTTCATCAGACCATCTTGAATCATAATCTCGTTTCCCACTTCAATATCATCAACAATTTTATTTACATCCAAATTGATTTTTTTGTCATTTGAAATTTGATCATTGGAAATTGTTTGGAAATTGGAAATTGGAAATTGGAAATTAGGGGCATAAAATATATCACTAACTATTATGAAATCTCCCGTCTTAATTTCTACATCTGATTGGACTACCGTCCTAATCCGCGGTCCTTGGAGATCAGCCATAATGCCAATTGGCATGTTTAGCTCATTGGATAGTTTGCGCAAACGATCAATAATTTTTCCATGCCATTCATGGCTGTTGTGCGAAAAATTGAGCCGGGCAACATCCACTCCATCCAGAATAATTTTTTTGAGAATTTCTTCTGATTCGGAAGCGGGTCCGATTGTTGCCACTATTTTTGTTCTTGCGTCCATATATTTTATATTTTTTATTAGTTATTCTTTATTCATAGTGCCATAACATGCAAAAACAGGCAACCGCGAAGATTGCCTGTTCCTAAAAAACAAAAGCTATTTTATAATCTCAAATCCGCCGATAATCGGCAATTTCTTCATTTCTCCTTTAGCGGCATTAATGATGCCCATAATTGCCAAAACCAAAAGAACGATGCAACCTATCGGCAAAATGATAAACCAGCCCAAAATAGGAATTATTGTCCCTGCAATATTAACAATAACAGCTGAAATCAAAAGCACTAACTGCTGATTGGCATGAAACTTGGCAAACGGACTCTTTTTCGATTCTTCAGAAAGAAGCGGAATAAAGAACAAAATCGGAATTATGTAGCCGACAATTGCCATGACCTTATTTTTTTCAGCATCTGAACTTTCGGCTTTTGGTTCAGGCGCTGGTTGCTGTGATTGCTCTGGTTGGGGAGCTCCCTGTGATTGCATATTTTCTTCCATATTTTTTCCCCTTATTTGATTTGGTGCAAAATTATTGCTTACCAAAAATCAACTGGGATAGATTAAAATATTAAAAATTATCAATAGCTTTATATATTACAATTAAACTTTGATTATATTGTATCATACTTTCCTGTTATTTCCAAAATCCCAAAATAATGCCCATTTAAAGCCAACTTTTCATAATTATTTAGCTAATCTTTCTATCTTTCAGACAATTTTTTATTAAATTATCAAAAAATTGACCAAGATCGTATCCGGCTTTTTTAATGGCTAGCGGCGCAATACTGGTTTTGGTCATTCCAGGTATAGTATTTATTTCTAAAAAATAAATTTTTCCATCTTTTTGATTCCAAATAAAATCAGCCCTGGCCAAGTCCCGGCAACCGATAGCTTTAAATATTTTTTCTGCATACTTCTTGGCTTTTTGCGCAATGGGATTAGGAATTTGAGCCGGACATATTTCATCACTGCCCCCTTCTTTATATTTTGCAGCATAATCAAACCAATCCGAAACACGTGGTTTAATCTCAACCACCGACAATGCCTTTGCCCTATTAAGCTCAATAACGACTACCGTTAGTCGCGACCAGCAATAAATTCTTCGATTAAAACTTCGCTGCCGCATTTTAATGCTTTTTGCAGACCATTTTGAAAATCTTTTTCTCTATGAACAATGCTCGCACCAACTGAGCTGCCCGAACCATTTGGTTTTATAATTATAGGTAATTTCAGTTCTTTGATTATTTTTCGACAGGAAATTTTTTGCCCATTTTTAATTAACTTACTTTTAGCAATCGTGAGCCCATGTTTTTGAGCAATCACTTTGGACTTGTGTTTATTCATGGCCAAGACACTGGCTGCAGATTGAGAAAAAAGATAAGGAATGTTTAATTCTTCTAAAATCAATTGCAACTGTCCGTCTTCCATAAAGGTTCCATGACCAGCTATAATCACTAAATCCACTTTGTTTGTTTTTAATAAATTTTTGTTCCACTTGCCTTTTTTGCCAATCAAAATTGGCAAAATTTCATATCTTTTTTTATCCAAACAATTTATAACTTCCTCAGCCGATCTTAAGGAAACCTCGTGTTCTAAACTGGGTCCACCAAAAATCACAGCTAGTTTTATTTTCTTATTCATAAAATTTCATCAAGCTCTCTCAGAATTTCCTCTGGAATTGGATTATTTTTAGGACTGACTCCGGGATACCGCCAAGCACTGATTATTATTAGTTGCTTGTTCGAATTGATTTTGTCTTGTAAATCTTTTAATTTTTGATTTTTTACCCTGTTAAATTCTGCCTTAGGCAGACCGCGTTTAGACGCGGATTTAACAGGGTGAATCTGGTACATTACCCAGATTTCTTGGGACCATTTTTCCTGTTCTCCGTCATCATTAAAATTCCGATTCCAAAGAGAAGGTTTTTTATTTTTCTTTTGAATTCCGACCGGAGTCATCACTGCCACCGTATTTTCCGCAATTCCCGTTTCAATCCTTTGCGGTTTTCGAATCACGCCCAAAACTTTCTGCTCCGAAAGACCATAGTAGTGCATTTTTTCCTGCACATGCTGCGTCCAATAATATTTCTCTGTATTTTTTGGCGATTTCCACTGCACCTTGTTAAATAATTTTCCCTGAAAAATTCCTGTGAAGCAGGATTTAATAGGGTAAATATTTTAGACTATTTAATTTCTATCCCCCGCAGAGCTTTAATTCTGTCTTCAATTGGTGGATGGGTCATGAAAAGTTTGGAAACTTTTTTCCCCTTGAAAGGATTGGCAATATAAAGATGCGCTGTAGCGCGATTGGCTGCTTCCAGTGGTTCCTGATCGGCCGAAATTTTTTCAAGCGCCCTAGCCAAACCTTCCGGATAACGCGTGAGCAATGCTCCGTCCGCATCAGCCAGAAACTCACGTTTTCTAGAAATAGCCAGCTGCATGAGCATGGCTGCAATCGGCGCCAGAATCGAAAGAACAACGGCTACAATGATTAAAATCATTTTGAGTTGCCCCCCGCCTTCATTATCACGGGATTTACCGCCCCAAAAAGCCCAACGGCGAAACCAATCAGCCAAAAGAGTTACAAATCCAACCAAAACCACAACGACTGTTGAGAGCAAAATATCACGATTGCCAATGTGCGAAAGCTCATGTGCAATCACACCTTCTAGTTCAGCTTTTTCTAGTTTTTGGATGATGCCGGTAGTAAGACAAATAACTCCGTGCTTGGGATCGCGACCGGTCGCAAAAGCGTTGGGCGCACTATCTTCAATGATATATATTCTTGGCATCGGCAAGCCTGCCGTAATGCACAAATTTTCGACGATGTGGAAAATTTCCCGCCCCTGATCATGGGTAATTTCTTTAGCTCCACTCATTGCTAAGACAATTTTGTCGCTCCACCAGTATGATCCGAAGCTCATTAAAATTGAAAAGATAACACAGCCATAGAGAATAGCACTGTTGTTCATGGCTCCGGCAAAAATATAGCCAACGCCAATAACAAACACCAAAAAACCGGTGATATAAACCCAAGTCAGTCGCGTATTTCTGTCAGCTTGATTGTATAAAGTCGCCATAACTAAAAGATACAATAACCAAGATACAAAAACCAAACAAATTACAAATCCAAATAATCAATAACCCAAACGTTTGGAATTTAGAATTTGTTTATTGGTCATTGCTTGGTCATTGTTTCTTGTATCTTGTTTCTTTAGAATAATTAATTTCTAGAATTGAACATTAACCACTTCCTTCTCTCCTTCTTCAGCGGCGAAGAAATCACGCTTGGTGAAACCTAGCATACTGGCAAAAATGTTGTTTGGAAAAACTTGAATTTTGGTATTGAAATCTCTAACATTGCCGTTATAAAACCGACGGGAAGCTTGAATTTTATCTTCAGTATCCGTAAGCTCTCTTTGAAGTTCAAGAAAATTTTGATTAGCCTTGAGGTCTGGATAGTTTTCCGCCACCGCAAACAAAGATTTAAGTGTGCCAGAAAGCATATTCTCGGCTTGTTCTTTTTCGGCCGGAGTTCCAGCTCCCATAGCTGCCGTTCTGGCCACAGTAACTTTTTCGAACAATTCCCTTTCGTGAGTGGCATAGCCCTTAACCGTATTTACCAGATTAGGAATCAAATCATATCTCCTTTTGAGCTGTACATCAATGTCGCTCCAGGCCTCGTCTACCCGGTTTTTTAACGTAATCAGGCTATTGTAAATCCCAATACCCACTATGACCAAAACTACTACGACTATCAAAACAATTAATCCAATACTCATACTCGGTTATAGGATTTTGACATTTGCATTTTATATCCGATGAAATATCAAAACCTTTAGTTTAAATATTATTAACCCAATTATACACCCTTCCGGCTTACGTTTCAAATGATGAAAGTATGCTATAATGTAACTATAAATAATCCTTAAAAAACACTCTTATGAAATTTATTACGCCCTATGCTGTTTTTCTCATTCCAATCGCTGTTGGAATTATTGCGCAGATTATTAAATTTGTGCTTTATAGCATAAAACATGGCTGGGACGTCCGATACATGTTTACGCACGGGCATATGCCGTCGGCGCACACCGCTTTTGCTGTTTCACTGGTATTGTCTATAGGTTTTTATGAAGGAGTTCACACAGGAACATTCGCACTTGCGATAGCGCTTGCTTTTCTTATTATTGATGATGCCGCACGTCTCAGAATGACATTGGGCGATCAGGGAAAATATCTCAATATGCTTATCGGCCAACTCAACATTGACGAGAAAAAATTTCCAAGACTCAAGGAACGTATGGGCCATAAGGTAAGCGAAGTGGTTGTCGGCGCTATTATAGGTTTAATTTTAACAGGAATGTTTATCAAACTTTTTAGTTAAAATCTGTTGGGAAACAAAAAACAGGCTTCTCCTAAGTCTGTTTTTTTATTTTATTTTTTTCAATTCTTCCCGGACAACTTTTCTATCATCCCAGGGAACCATGCGGCCATCAGCCACACAAATTGCTTGTTCACTGCCTTTTCCTGTTATGAGCACGATATCATTTTCATTCGCTAGCATTAAAGCCTTTCTAATCGCTTCACGTCTGTCTAAAATTTTCCAAAAATCTTCTGCTTCTTTTTTATTTTCCATACCAGTGGCCACTTCATCAATTATCTGCAAAGGATTTTCATCGTATGGGTCTTCATTAGTGATAATCACATAGTTCGCATTGTCGCCAGCCAGTTTGCCAAGCTTTGGTCTTCTGGCTTTGTCGCGACCGCCACCGGTTGAACCAAGCACATGAATAATTTTTTGGTGCGGAAGAATTTTCACCGTTTCATAGAGTTTAGCCAAGGCGTTGGGCTCGAAAGCATAGTCCACAATCACGGTGAAATTTGGGCCTTCAATTTTTTCCAAGCGACCCGGAACACCCTTAATTTCCGCCAAGCCTTTTTTAATTTTTTCGATTGGGATATTCAAAGACAACGCTACAGCAGCGGCAGCCAAAGCATTCATAACATTAAATTCCCCAATGATCTGCATTTTCATTTCGGTGCCATTAAGCGAAAACCCTATTCCCTGGCGATCAAAGGAAACGTTGAGCGCTCTGATTTCTCCTTTGTTTTCTCCGTAGGTTATTTTTTTCTCCGCCCAGAAATTTAAAAAATATTCACTGTGCTCATCATCAGCATTGATGATGGAAGTTTTGACAATTTCTCGGCCTTGAATTTTTTTCCGGCGGCAATTTTTAAGATGCGCAAATAATTCGCCTTTGGCTTTTTTGTAATTTTCAAAACCGCCGTGCGCTTCCACGTGTTCCGGATAGAGACCGGTCATAAGCAAAATGTCATAGTTGATAAAACGATGACGAAATTGTACAATGCCTTGAGAAGTGGTTTCAACAATTGCCACATCACATTTATTTTTCTGCATGTTGCGTAACATTTTTTGCGTGAAAAATCGTCCTAGCATCGTCATTTTCCGGTCATTGAGCCACTCTTTTTCACCGTCGCCAAAAAGAGCTGTCGAAATATAGCCGACTTTGTAGCCGGCTGATTTCAAAATTTCCGCAATCATATAGACCACTGTGGTTTTGCCAGTCGTGCCCGTCACGCCCACCACAATCATTTTTTCACTCGGATTGCCATAAAGAAACGCCGCCAAATAGCCCAGCGCAAAATGATAGGCCGGCTGTAGAGCGTTGAAAATTTTCTTGGGAATCAGTTTTTTGATGAAGATAAGAATTCTTTCCATAATTATTTTTTGAGATTAACTGCGAGTTCTTTTATTTTCTGCAATATTCTATAAAACGTATATTTCCAAAGATTTATAACTATATCATAACTGCCAAGAAATTCAATCGGTTTTGTGTTTGGCGAAAAACCTAGTTTAAACTTAGTAATTCCTTGCCAATTATTAGTTCGTTGTTCATTGTTCATAGAAACTCCCCCGAAATCATAAAACTTGAGACAAGCTTCTTTGGCGTCCAAAATTGCCTGCCACTGCAAAAGATGGGGTGCCATCACATTGCGATATTCATCGTCAGTTGCTCCATGCAAATAAGTTGCTGTTTCGCCATAAAACACTACTAGATTGGCCGCAATTATCTTTTCATTATATTCAGCCACATACAATTTCAACATGTTTTCCGGAATTGTCTCAACCATTTTGCGATAATAATTTTCAGCATGAAAACTGATCCCCTTTCTTTTGGCCGTTGCTTTCACTAACCTCAAAAAATCTTCAACATATTTTCGATCAATTATAATTTTTACTCCGCGTTTTTGTGCTAGCTTAATATTATATCTGGTTTTTTGCGACATCTCGCCCAAAAGTTCTTCTTCACTTTTCGCAATATCCAGGACAAAAATTTCCCTGGGTTGCATATCATGCGGCGCTTTCAGAATTTTTTGTTTTGTATTTCCTTTAATTAAATTAAGATCGTTCTGATTTTTTAAATCAATCCTAATCCACCCCGCCTTGTTTTCCTGAGCTAATTTAACAATTTCCTGCATTCCATTTCTGATTGCTGATTTTCTGGGTACATAAAAATATCTCCCAACAATTGGCAAATTGTGTTCAATAATACTGGCCGAAAATCCGTCTTGTTCAACCAAAAACGTGTGATTGCCAGCCTTTTCCTGAAATTCCCGCCACTCCTGGGATTGGAGAAAATCTTGTTTTTTTAGTTCATTTTCCATAGTCCAAGTATAGCAATATTTTTAAGCAAAAACAAAAACAGATCAACCAATCCGTTTTTATATAAATTTAAATTTTATTTCTTTCCTAAACTCTTGAGTGCTAATTTTACCCGCTGACCAACATCCTTAATGTCCGCAGGAATATTTTTGAGTGCTTCGCGGGCTTGCGAGTTTGAATAGCCCATGGCAATCAGTGCCTCCAAAACATCGCTGTCTTCCGAAATCTGGGTTTTTTCCTGAAGCGGTAAATCAGCCACCTTGTTTTTGAGTTCCAGAATTACCCGCTCGGCTGTTTTTTTACCGATGCCGGAAACCCTTGTTAAAATCGAAGCATCTTCATTGAGAACCGCTGCTCTCACAGTTTTTGGATCAGCAATCGATAGAATTCCAAGTGCTGCTTTGGGGCCGATCCCGGAAATCGAAATCAAAAGTTCGAACATTTCCAATTCCGAAAATTCCAAAAAACCATAGAGCGCCAATGTGTCTTCGCGTACATAGGTATGTGTGTAAAACTCCACGTTTGGCTGGCCCGAAATTTTGCCCAATATGTAAGCAGTCGTAAAAATTTTGTAACCGACGCCCGCCACATCAACAACAACATAGTTATCGTGAATAAATTCAATTGTACCTTTTAATCGGGCAATCATAATTTTTCAAACAATTTTTAATTTGAAATTTTAAATTTTTGAATTTCTTTAAAGCGTTTTTGATTCGCTGTCACTGTCTTCATTTCCATTTTCATCTTTTACTCTGGCTTCTACTGTCAACTTATCTCCAGCTGAAAGCCCGCCGGTGTCATATTTGGTTTCATACGGACCACTATCCATAGAATCAATTTCTTTACCATCAACATAAAAAGTTACCTTGTCAATATCAAAGTCCGATTTAACGTTGGCTGAAATTGAAAGTCCGGAAGAAAAATTGCCGGAAACAGAAATTGAAATGCTAGGCTTCAGACTTTCAAAATCGCTTTTTTCACATTCTTCATCCGGAGCTGAACCTCTTTTATATTTTTTATCGTCATTTTTTTCAGCCCATTTTTCTACACCCTTTTCCCAATTTTTAAACTGTGGGTCTGATTCTGGATCCTTTGGATAATCACCTCGCGGATCATCTTTGTTTACGTAATATAAAATATTATGGACATTGTAAAAATCTTTTTTTTCTACATAAGATGAAGGGCAAGCATCGCTAGCTAGACAGTATTCATTTTTTTCATTAGGAATAGCGCAGACTTTTACATCTTCTTCTTCATCCATTTTTCCATTCAAAACAGCTTTACCGACATCTTCTTCTTTTTCATATTTTGGAAATTCTTCATTAGCATAATTAGCCAGAGCTTTGTCCATAAAACTTCTGAATATTGGCGCTGCGACATAAATGCCATCAGCACCGGTTTTCATTGAAGCATTGTTGTTGTTGCCGGCCCAAACGCCAACAGCCAAAGAAGGCGTAAAACCCACGGCCCAGCCGTCACGAAATTCGTTTGTTGTTCCGGTTTTGGCCGCTACTTGTCGATTGTCAAATCTAAACGGATTATTTTCACCGAAAACTGGAGCCCTCAAATCATTGGTTGACATTATATAATCCAGCATAGCCACATATTTTTCTTCCACTATCCGCTGACCATCAGAAGATTCGTATTTTTCTAGCACAGTACCGCCACTATCTTCAACTCGTAAAATATATGTTTGATTTTTGTAAACTCCGCCGCGAGCCAGAGAAGCATAGGCGTGAACATGATCGATAAGTTTGACTTCTCCGCCCCCAAGCACCAATGATAAACCATAGCGGTCAGGCTGATTCAAGCCGGTAATTCCCAGCCCCTTGGCAACTTTAATTGAATCTTTAACTCCGGCCAAATATAGCGTTTTGACTGCCGGAATATTAAGAGACATAGCCAGAGCACTTTTCATTTGGATTGGACCGCGAAATTTTCCGTCATAATTTTGCGGTTTATATTCTTCTTGTGATGAATCATCGGCTGTGAATTTTGTTTCTACGTCAAAAAGCAAAGTCTCCGGGGTATAACCCTTGGTAAAAGCCGTCAGATATACATAGGGCTTGAAAGATGATCCGGGTTGGCGATTGCGGATAGCCACATTATCTTGCGGTTCGAAAGTGCAGGTTTTTCCGGAAACACAACCTTCAGGATAAGATTTTCCGAAATAATTCTTGGATCCCACCATAGCCAGAATTTGTCCGGTTTTCGGATCTTCAGCTACAAGTGCGGCATTGTATGCGCCTTGAGAAATGTTCTTTTCCGCACCTTC
>DAIUDF010000023.1:0-15234 GCA_036845785.1 Candidatus Moraniibacteriota bacterium
GCAGGCGTTAGCCTGCAAGATAAAAACCACTAGCGTTAGCTAGTGGTAGTTTATTTTATTTACAGCAATGTTGACAACAATTTGATTGTATGGTAATATAATATGATTGTTAAAATTATTAATAATAAACGTTTAAAATATATGGAAAAATCGCTTATTAAAGCCAAAAAATATCAAAAGGCCGAAAGCCTGTTTTTTTCTGAATCTTTGAAGCAACTTGTTTCAAACCTGCCTTCGCGTTCACAGGAAATTATTTTTAACCGCTTTGGAGTTTTCAGTTCCAAGCCTATGACATTGGAAGAAATAGGCCGGAAATATCACATAACACGTGAGCGTGTTCGGCAAGTTATCCGTGAAGTTCTGAAAAAAGTTAATGACAGAAAAAAGGATTTGATTTTTTTGGAAGTTCAGGAAAAAATAGTCTTGGCGCTCAAAGCTAATGGTGGTATAATGGAGGAGAAAAGACTTTTAGATTTTTTGGGAAAAGATAGCGGAAGTGAAAAAGCGGCAGTTCGCTTTTTTCTGCAATGCGGAGGAGACATTATTGACAAGGAAATTGCTGGCGAGCTTAAATTTTCCTATGCGCTAAAAGAATTTGATGTTGAACATTGGAAAAAAGTAAAAAACTCTGCAGTAGATGTTCTTGAAAACCATAAAAAACCTCTGCATTTTGATGAATTGTTCCAGAAAATTTCCAGTTTGATAAATGCGGAATTTCCTAAAGAATCATTTGCTTTTTACCTGCAGGTTTCCGAGGAAATAAAGCAAAATACTTTCGGCAAGTGGGGAATTTCAAAATGGAAAGAAATTTCACCCAAGGGAACTAGGGAAAAAGCCTATTTGGTCCTTAAAGAAGCAAATAAACCTTTGCACTTTCGTGAAATTGCAAACAAGATAGACCAGCATAATCTGAACAAAAAGAAAACTCATTCGCAAACAGTGCATAATGAACTGATCAAGGATGATAATTTCGTATTGGTAGGAAGAGGCATCTACGCTTTGGCCGAATGGGGATACAAAAAAGGAACAGTCAAGGATGTTATTGAAGAAATATTGAAAAACAGCCCTAAGCCTTTGGGAAAGGAAGAAATCTTAAAAAAAGTTATGGAAGTCAGAAATGTAAAAAAATCAACAATAACCATCAATCTTAATAACTACTTCTCCAAACAAAAAAACGGATATTATTCAATAAAAAAATAAAATTCAAGCCAGATTTGTCTTTAAAAATCGTTTCATTTAAAAAAGTATTTTGCCGCAGAATTTCAAAAATTTGAATTTCCGGCATGGTCAGAAAGCATGGATATCATTTCAAGCTCACTGCAACAAATAGCAACTTCATTCGCACAAACCGGACAAGTTTTAAGTTATACGTGGTTTTTTATATTGCCTCCGGTTTTGTATTTCCTTTTTAAGGTTTTGTGGATGAAGCACATTCAGGAAAAGTTCTGGGCTTCAGCTGACTGGGTGCTTCTTGAAATCATTCCTCCAAAAAATATAGAAAAAAGTCCCAAACCAATGGAATCATTGTTCATTGGTTTTTGTGGCGTTGAAAAATCATTTAACCCAGTTGAAATTTATATCGACGGAGCTTTTACGGATTACATGAGTCTGGAGATTGTTGGCGATTCCGGCAGTGTTCATTTTTATATCAGAACGATGAAAAAATACCGCCATCTGGTGGAGGCTCATCTTTATGCACAATATCCAGATGTAGAAATTGTTGAGGTTCCTGATTATGTCAACGACGTGCCAAGAGTTATTCCTAACAGCCAATGGGACATATGGAGTTCAGACTTAGCTTTTACAAAAGACAATGCGTATCCTATTAGGACCTATCCAAGATTTGAAGAATCGGTTACTGGCAAAATGATTGATCCTTTAGCGGGGCTAATTGAAGCTATGGGAAAACTTGGCCCAAATCAAAAACTGTGGTTGCAATGGATAATCCAACCAACTAAAACAAGCTGGGCAGAAAAGGAAGGAAAAAAACTTGCAGAGAAACTTAAGGGACGAGCAAAGGACAGTGAAAACTTGCTTGAAATGTTGCTAAGTGATCTTATTGATATTTTTAAAAATCTTTTCAAAGCGTTAAGCGAACCGGTTGATTTTTCTAAGGAAGCAAAAAAAGATGAGCAGCCGCTGGAATTCAGATTGTCCCCAGGAGAGAGAGATGTTTTGAAAGCTGTCGAAGAAAATTTAGGAAAACCACAATTTTTTGTGCGGCCGCGTTATGCTTATGTGGGTCGTCGCGAAAATTATGATAAAGGCGTAGGCATTAATGCTTTTTTTGGAGCTATACGCCAATTTTCCGACGAAAATTTAAATGCCTTAAAGCCTAACACAACAAAAACTACAGCCTATCATATTTTTATAGAAACACGTCTGCGCTATTTGCAAAGGAAACAGCTTAGGAGATATAGAATCAGGAGCATGGATGGAGAAGGCGGACTGCTTGTCATGAGCAGCGAAGAATTGGCCACAGTTTTCCATTTGCCGGATATGAATGTTTTGGCCCCAGCACTGACGCACGTTGATGCCAAGCGTGGCGGCGCTCCGTCTAATTTGCCTATAGAATAAAAAAGAAAGTTTACCCTGTTAAATAATTTTTAATTTTTGAATAAAAAATTAAAAATTAAGATTTGAATAGCGAACCGATTATCTATGACAGGATAAATTGAAATAATTAATTGCAAATAAGTTGTTTTTCCAAAAGAAATTCAAATCTTATTTAACAGGGTGAATGAATAAAGAAATAAATTTTTTTGCCAAAACAAATTTTCGGAACCAAGAATGCGTTTTTGGAATAAAAACGGATGATCGCCGGCGCCATATCTATGTCATTGGAAAGACCGGCATGGGCAAGACGAATCTTTTGGAAAATATGGTGGTGCAGGATATACGCAACGGAAAAGGCGTTTGTTACATTGATCCTCATGGAGACACAGCTGAAAAACTCATAAAAGCTATTCCTTCAAATCGAATCAATGATGTCATATATCTAAATCCGGCTGACCAGGGCTTTCCCTTGGCTTTCAATGTTATGGAAGCTGTTGATCCGGAATACCGTCATCTGGTAGCTTCAGGACTGATCGGAGTTTTCAAAAAAATCTGGGCGGATTCATGGGGGCCACGATTGGAATATATTCTTCGCAATGCTATTTTGGCTCTTTTAGAATATCCAGGCAGCACTCTGCTTGGAGTAACCAGGATTCTGGTGGACAAAAAATATCGCGAAAAAGTTATTGATAAGGTAACGGATCCCGTGGTCAAGCAGTTTTGGATAGAAGAATTTAGTAAATGGAATGATCGGGTTTTGCAGGAAGTAATCTCGCCTATACAAAACAAAGTCGGACAATTTTTGTCCAGTTCTCTTATTAGAAATATAGTCGGCCAGACAAAATCTTCTTTTGATATCCGCGACATTATGGATTCCCAAAAAATCCTCATATTGAATTTGTCCAAAGGCAGAATCGGCGAAGATAACAGCGCCCTCTTGGGAGCTATGATGATAACCAAGATCCAGCTGGCGGCCATGGGACGCGTAGATATGCCCGAGGAAGAACGCAAAGATTTTTATCTGTATGTGGATGAATTTCAGAATTTTGCCACGGAATCTTTTGCTAACATTCTTTCCGAGGCTAGGAAATATCACCTTGATCTTGTTTTGGCAAACCAATATATCACGCAGATTGATGAAAGAGTACGGGATGCTATTTTTGGAAACGCCGGAACTATCATATCTTTCCGGGTTGGTGCAACTGATGCTGAATTTTTGGAAAAAGAATTTGCGCCGGTTTTTGTGCAAAATGACATTGTCAATCTTCCCAAATATCAGATATATCTAAAACTTATGATCGACGGTATTGCTGGTGATGCTTTTTCGGCCACAACTTTGCCGCCGGTTTTTATTGAGGATACCAAGGAAAACGAAGAAAAAGTCATCACTATTTCACGCGAACGTTATGCTTCCAGTAAAGCTGAAGTAGAGGAAAAAATAGCCAAATGGGCAGGTATGATGCCGACAAATGGATTTAAAACAATAAACGGAGTTGCGGAGCAACCAGTTAGGCATCAAACCGTGACAGCTGCTGCAAGACCGCAACTTGATTCTCAAGTGGAAATTCAAAAGCAAGCCCAAAAAATTTCTCAAGAACTAAAAAGCCAACCAATAGAAAAACAGGAACAGATGGTTGTGCCAGATGAGCGGCCGAAATTTGAGGCTGTTTGTGATATGTGCGGTACCCAAATTCAGGTTCCATTCAAACCTGATGGCAAACGGCCGACTTTTTGCAAGGATTGCCTAAAAGATTATCAGCGCATGGTAGCCAAAGAAAAACTTGCGCAAGAACGGAAAATGCAGAGAGAGCAGGAAGAAACGCAACCTAAAGACACTCAGCCGCAAAAAATTTATAGCAAACAAAAATTTGAGAGAAGAGTCCAAGAAAAACCGCAAAACCAGGCAGTTGAAAAAAGATTTGAACATAAAGCTTATACTCCAACGGAAAAACCGCTTTCACTTTCGCAAATGCAATACATTGCACCCAAAAAATTCAAGCCGCAAAGAAATCGACCAAATGTCAATTTGGACGAAGTCAGAAATTTGATAAAAAATACTCAAGAAAATAAAAACTCGGTCAAAGAAGAGGATGATGATTATGAAATTGACAGACGGGAAACAGGGAGGTAATATATTTATAGTTATTAGTATTAGTTCTTTGTGATTGCGATATTTAGTTGTATATCAACAAAAATACAAAAATTTTCAAGAAAGGAGGAAGCGTGAAAAATTTGCTGAGAGTAGTAGTGGCTTTTATGAATGACTACATAGAGATTTCTAAAAAAATAGAAAAACTCGGTAGAATAGAAGCCGTGGATACTGTAGATTTGAACAACGAATGCGGTTGTTCATCGCATCTTATTCCTTTCAGTTTCACCAAGATTTATAGTGAAACAGAAAAGAATATGATGGACGATCTCATTAAGCAAAGACGAAAATTAAGGAAAAGATTTTCAAGTTTCTTTGTTGAGGCGTTAAGGAGGGCTTAAGAAGTGAGCACGTATTTAAAAGAGGCTTACCAGTTAATCATGCTGGCAAGCCTCGCTTTGTTTTACAGAATATTTTGTATATATTATTATTAATTTGCTATGGAAATTAAGCGAAAAAAGGTTATCGTCGGGTTGTCAGGAGGAATCGATTCTTCCATGGCAGCTACACTTCTCAAAGAACAGGGCTATGATGTCGTGGGAGTTTTTTTGCACTTTTGGAAAGAGCCAAGCCAAAATAAAAATTTTGAGAACAAATGTTGTTCTCTGGAATCACAGCAAGATGCCAGAAAAATAGCGCAAATTTTGGATATTCCATTTTATGTCGTGAATGTGGCCAAAGAATTCAAAAAAGAAGTAGTGGATGATTTTCTTAAAGAAATTAAGGCTGGCCAAACGCCTAATCCGTGCGTGGTTTGCAATAAAAAAATAAAATTCAAAATACTCTTCAAAAAAATGCTGGAAATGAAAGCAGCTTTTGTAGCGACCGGCCATTATGCCAAAATTCAAAAAATAAATAAAAAGTATCATTTATATCCAGCTTCTGACAGTGAAAAAGATCAAGCCTATTTTCTCTATAATTTGTCGCAAAAACAATTGGGAAAAATATTATTCCCTCTTGGCCCTTATAAAAAAACTGAAATTAAGAAAATGGCCAAAAAAAGGAATTTGCCGGTTTTCAATAAAGCAGAGTCACAGAATTTGTGTTTCACTTCAGAAAAATCGCCAAATGGTTTTATTCGACGCAATTTAGCTTTATCGTCCGGAGATATCATTCTGCCAAATGGTCAAAAAATCGGCCAACATGAGGGTCTTGAACTTTATACTATTGGGCAAAGAAAAGGAATCAATATTGGCGGCACAGGACCATATTATGTGGCTAAACGCGATTTTCAGAAAAATCAGCTTATTGTTACTAATAATGAAAAAGATGAAAATATCTGCCAAAAGAACATGCAAGTGAAAATAACTAATTGGGTCATAAAAGAGCCAAAATTACCAGCTAAAATTAAAGTGAAAATTCGTTATCGTAGTCACGAGATAGATTGCATACTGAAAAGAAAAAAAGTGACAAATAGCAAAAAACAAGGTATTATTGAAGTGGAATTTTTAAAACCTCAAAAAGCGGTGACCCCAGGGCAGTCAGCGGTTTTCTATGGAAACAAGGGAGAGATTTTAGGAGGTGGAACCATACTAAATTAAAAATTCAAAGTTAAAAATTAATGAATCTCCGCCAGCTGGCGGATTGCGACGATAAAATTTATGCAAGAACTTGATCCAGAATTAAAAGCCGAAAGGAAAAAAATGCAGCTGGAAATAATACTCAAGGATTCTGATGTGAAAAAAAATATGCGCAGCAAAATTGAAGTAGAGACCGCGCTTCGCGACCTGAAACACAAAGAAAGCCTGATCCAAATGGAAATTGTTTCCAAAGAAAATCAGCTCAAAAAAATTGAAGCTGATGCGGCTTTTATGCAGAACGAACTAATTAAACTTAAAAGAAAAATGAATTCATTAGGGCGTTAATTTTTTAAATTTAAAAATATGATTGATCAAATAGAAAGAACAGTGTCTGATTATATAGAAAAAAACAAAAAAAGTGATGACAATAAATCAGGCGTTGATTTTGCTAGTGATACTGTGTCAGTAGCCAAGAATTTAGATGATCATCTAAATTCTTTGAAAAGTGATTTTGCCAGACTGAAGTTAAGAATAGGAAAAGACAGAAATTTATTGCAAATAGTAAAAGACTCTTTAAAAGAAGCGGTGAAAAAAATAACAGAATAGAACAAAAAATAATAATGAATGCTAGTAAGCTTCGACAGCTTTATTTGGATTTTTTCAAATCCAAAGGACACATAGTGATTCCTTCGGCTTCTTTGATTCCCGAAAATGATCCATCAGTGCTTTTTACAACGGCCGGCATGCATCCGCTGGTGCCGTATCTTTTAGGAGAAAAGCATCCAAGCGGACGGAAACTGGCTAATGTGCAGAAATGCGTGCGTACTGGTGATATTGACGAGGTTGGGGATACTGTTCATCATACTTTTTTTGAGATGCTGGGAAATTGGAGTTTCGGCGATTATTTTAAAAAAGAAGCCATCAAGATGAGCTGGGAATTTTTGACATCAGAAAAATGGCTAGGTTTGGATAAAAATAAAATCGCAGTTTCTGTTTTTGCCGGTGATGAAAATTCTCCTTTTGACGAAGAAGCATACAATATCTGGAAAGAAATTTTTGAAGAAAATAATCTGCCGATTTCCCGAATTGCCAAGCTTCCAAAAGAAAACAACTGGTGGGGGATGGAAAAAGGGCCGTGCGGACCTGACACAGAAATGTTCTATTGGTCAGGCGAAGAAAAATCACCGGAGAGTTTCAATGATGACAATGAAAAATGGGTGGAAATTTGGAATGATGTTTTCTTGCAATATAACAAAGCTTCCGAAGAAAAATATGAGCCGCTTAAACAAAAAAATGTGGACACGGGCATGGGACTCGAAAGGGCTTTGGCGGCGATCAATGGGCTGGATGATAATTATAAAACAGATTTATTTTGGCCGATTATTGAAAAAATACAAGAAATTTCTGGCAAAAAATATGACGATTACAAAAAAGAATTTCGCATTATTGCTGATCATTTGAAAGCAGCTACTTTTATAATTTCCGATGGAGTGACTCCTCTGAATGTCGGGGCTGGTTATGTTTTACGCAGATTAATCCGCCGGGCAATCCGTTATGGCAAGCAATTGGGAATTGAGAAAAACTTTACTGCTGAAATTGCAGAAGTAGTGATTGAAATATATAAAGATTTTTATCATGAATTGGAACAGAATAAAAATAAAATTTTTGAAGAGTTGGAAAAAGAAGAAAATAAATTCAGGAAAACACTGGCTAATGGGCTAAAAGAGTTTAATAAACTGTCAGTTGTTTCCGGAGAGGATGCATTTAATTTATATCAAACATACGGATTTCCTCTTGAGATGACAGAAGAATTGGCTCAGGAAAAAGACATTGAGATAAACAAGAAGGAATTTGAAAATGAATTTAAAAAACATCAAGAACTTTCTCGCACTGCTTCGGCTGGAATGTTCAAAGGCGGGCTGGCAGATGCAGGTGAAAAAACGGTACAATATCACACGGCAGCGCATTTGATGTTGGCGGCGCTCCGGCACGTGCTCGGAAATCATGTCACACAGAAAGGATCAAACATCACTGCTGAAAGGCTTCGTTTTGATTTTTCCCATCCGGAAAAAATAACGGATGAACAAAAAACCGAGGTTGAGAAAATTGTTAATATGGCAATTGAAGCGCATCTGGATGTGGTGCGGGAAGAAATGTCCCTGGAAGTGGCTAAAAAAACAAATGCGATGGGAGTTTTTGATGCAAAATATGGCGATAAAGTTTCTGTCTATTCCATAATTAATGACAAGGCAATCGTAATAAGTCGGGAAATTTGTGGCGGTCCGCATGTCAAAAATACAGGCGAATTGGGACATTTTAAGATAACAAAAGAGGAATCATCTTCTGCGGGTGTTAGAAGAATAAAAGCTGTTTTAGAGTAACAAATAACCAAGAAACAAGAAACAATAACCAAACAAATTACAATCACCAAGCACCAAAACAACAAAACGGTTTGGTCATTGAAATTTGCTTGTTGAATATTGTTTGGTGTTTGTATATTGGTTATTGTATCTTGTCTAATTTTGGCTTAATATTGACAAAATAAGGAGTTTTCGCTATACTAGTTTAGTAACAATTATTATTTAAAATACTATGTTGGCAATAATTAAAACAGGTGGAAAGCAATATAAAGTGGCTGAGGGCGATAAAATCAAAATAGAAAAGCTTGAAGGCGAAGCTGGAGCTAAGATCACATTTGACGAAGTGCTTTTTGTGGGCGACGAAAAAGACGTGAAAGTCGGAACTCCTTTCATTAAAGGTTCTAAAATTGAAGCTAAAATCGTAAGACAGGGAAGGCACAAAAAAGTTTGGGGCATCAAACATAAGCCAAAGAAACGATATAAAGTTAAATTCGGTCACAAACAGCTTTTCACGGAAGTGGAAATTACAAAAATAGCATAATTTAAAAAACAACTGACAAAAATCAGTTGTTTTTTTAATTAGTATCTTGTATGCAGTATTTTGTATCTAGTATAAAAATACCAAATACCAAATACCAAATACTATATACTATATACGAATCTACAACTCCTTCCTGTTAGTTAGCGCTTCTGACAAAGTGATTTCGTCAGCGTATTCCAAATCAGCTCCAGTAGAAAGTCCGCGACCAAGTCGGGTTATTTTGATTCCAAAAGGCTGCAGTTTTCTTTTAAGATATAGCGCGGTCGTGTCACCTTCGGTTGTCGGATTGGTGGCTAAAATAACTTCCTTTATTTTTTCTTTTTCAACTCGGCTAAGAAGTTCGGAAATTTTAAGATTTTCCCCAGCATCGCCAACTTGCAAAACTCCACCCAAGACATGATAGAGTCCGTTAAAAACTTTTGTACGTTCCAGTGAAATTATATCCAGCGGTTCTTCAACGACACAAATTGAATGCTGATCGCGTTTCGAGTCTTTGCAATATTCGCAAAGCTCTCCTTCAGCGATATTAAAACAGCGGTGGCAAATTTTCATGCTTTTTATTTCAAGCAGATTCTCGGCAAATTCTTTGATTTTTTCCGTATCCTGTTTGAACAAAAACAAAACTAGCCGTTCAGCCATTTTTGGACCGACGGAAGGAAGAGCAGATAAATTCTTAATTAATTTCTGGAATGCACGAGGGTACATGAATCTAAAAAAGTTTATTTTAACTTATATAATTTTTTAATGACAAAATCCTAATGACGAATGACAAATAAAATCCTAAATCCAAATGACAAATTTTTGATATTTGTCCGCCAGCTGGCGGATTTAACATTGATTTGACATTGGAAATTGGTCATTTGTCATTTTACTGTGTGTGTATTTTTTCTAAAGATTTGAAAGAAGCACTGTTTTCCTGGAAGAAGGTATTAATTTCACCGACAGGGCCGTTTCTGTGTTTGGCAATGATAACTTTGACAATGCCTTTGTTTGGGGTGTCAGGTTTTTCGCGGTCTTCACGATACAAGAATAGCACAACATCGGCATCCTGTTCAATCGAACCGGATTCGCGCAAGTCTGAAAGTTTTGGAATTTGCGGGGAACGTGATTCAACGGCGCGGGAAAGCTGGGAAAGGGCCAAAATCGGAATATTAAGTTCACGCGCCAGATTTTTAAGGCCTCTCGAAATTTCCGAAATTTCCTGCACGCGGTTGTCGCCGCCACGGCCTTCCATCAGCTGCAGATAGTCGATAATAATGAGTCCCAAATGATGTTCAGCTTGAAGACGTCGGGCCATGGTTCGCATTTCCATAATGTTAGCGCTGGCAGTGTCGTCAATGAAAAGTTTCGCTTCCGACAAAACACCCATAGCATCGCCGATTCTTTGGAAATCATTATTATCACCCTCGCTTTTGAGCCGGCCGGTTCGAAGGCGCCACAAATCAACATTAGCTTCAGCCGCTAGCATTCTGTCAACCAGCTGATCCGAGGACATTTCCAAAGAAAACATTCCAACGGCCACATTCTCCCTGACTGCAATATGGCGGGCAATGTCGAGAGCTAAAGATGTTTTTCCGATAGACGGGCGGGCAGCCAAAATTACCAAATCAGATTTTTGGAGTCCTGCCATAATATTATCCAAATCATGAAAACCAGTCGGAATGCCTCTGAATTTGCTGCCGTCGCGATGGAGTTCGTCAATGCGGTTGAAAGCAGATTCCAAAATAGATCTGATTGGGATAAAATCTTGTTTTATGTATTTCTGGGAAACCCCAAAAAGTTTTTGTTCAGCTTCATCCAGAATTTTTTCGATATCATCGCCTTCATTATATCCAGCTTCCAAAATTTCTGTTGCAGCACGGATAAGTCTTCGGAGCAAAGCTTTTTTTTGCACGACTTTGGCATAGTGCACAATATGCGAAGCTGAGGGAACAGCACCGACCAGAGAAGCCAGATAGGCGCTGCCGCCGATTTTTTCCAATTGTTTTTTCTCATCCAGCTTGTTGGAAATGCTGAGCACGTCCAAAGGATCGCGCTGTTCATAGAGTTCCAGCATGGCTTCGTAGATGATGTTGTGAATGTCTTTGTAAAAATCACCGACTTTCAAAAGATCGGCAATTTTGATGACTGCATCTTTTTCCAACATCAAAGAACCCAAAACTGATTGCTCAGCTTCAAGATTGTGGGGGGGAATGCGCAAGTCATTATCGGATTGTCTTTTTATTGCAGAAGCCATAACTTGTAGTATGTATTATGTAACATGTATAAGGTATAAATGCAATTCCGAATTTATACATGATACATTCTTCATGATACATGATACTTTTTTTTGGAGCAATATTTTTTAGGTCCTATTTATGCACTAATTACCCACACGTTGACTTTTAGGCGAAAAAGGAGTATAATTATAAACTAGTGATAGAAATGTCCAAGCAACTTAACATTAACAAATAAAGGCTAGCGCAGGCCTAAATGCGCGAAAGGAGAAGCAAAATGGTATTATTCAAAAATTTTCTTGAGTTTGTTTTTAATGCCGCTATGTATCTGAATGTAATTGCAATGCTTTCTCAGCCAATTGCAATTTGGAAAACGGGGAATACTGATGGCGTATCAATTCATACGTGGGCTATCTTTTTCGTTCTACAAGGGTTAATAAGTATGCACGGAAAACTTAACCTTAAATCAACCCATATGTTTATTGGAATGGCAGGAAGTTCTCTTGTTTCACTTGCTACCATTGTTCTCTATTTACTGTATCAGAAATAAACTAGGCGCAAGCCGGAAAGAGAGGGAAAAAAGCAATGTCTATTATTAATGAAACAGAGGAACAAAAGGAAAGGTTGGCTGCAATTGGAGAGACTTTTCTTAAAAAAGGCTTAGGGAGGACGAGGCGTATAAAGAAAAATTGCCTGACGACAGAAAAGTCATGGTATTCACGGTTGATACAAAAAAACTAAAGGATCTTGTTAATGATATTTCATCAGAACTGTATATTAACCCTGAATATATAAAGAAAGCTTGCGATCAAATAATAGTAGATACTATTAAAGCCAATATTGGATACTAATGGCTGGCAATTTGCTTGTTTTCTGATAACAAAAGGGCGAGGGTGTCGCAGTGACACACCCCCGCCTTTTAATTTTGTAAAAAATTTCATTTCCGCTTTCTTTTTCTCAAAATTCATAATTAACTTTTCTTTCTAGGATAAGAAAAGTTACAAAAGAAAGTCGCGCCAGGATGAAGATACTGATGGCAAGCGCTTCGTTCTTCGCTAAAATTTCAACTTCACTTCGTTCCGCACAAAATTTTTTAACGCTCATCACTCGCGCTTTGCCTACGTACTTCATATGGCGCCTTTGAAATGCAGAATGCAAAATTATTTTATGAAAAAAGCCGGGCGTTTGCTCGGCTTCCGTGTTGTTCTAATTTGGACATCAGTTTTATAAACCGATATCTGCTGCTTTGGCTGGTTCAATTTCCATGAGGTCCGGAATTTCTCGAATGCCACAGTATAATCCTTCCGAAATTGGGCGACCCAGACCTGCTGTTGCTGTTGTCATGTTATGGCTTGGTTTGAGTTTCTTAGGAATCCCGTTTGCATCTTCTTTGCTGCTTTTTTCTTCCATAAAACACCTCCCAAATTGTTAAATTGCCAAAATTTATAGTAAAACTATTTTTGCTTAACCGAAGAACCATCTTTTGTATCTTCAATAATGTATCCTTTCTTTTCAATGAGAGCCCGAAGATCATCGGATTTTTTGAAATCCTTGCCTTGTCTCGCGCTTTCTCTTTCGGCGACCAATTTTTTGATTTCTTCCGGAATTTCCGCTTGGCCTGACAAAACAAAACCGAAAACCGAATTCATTTTTTGGAAAAAAGCCAGAATTTTTTTGGCATCATCGGAAGAAAGCGAATTTTCGGTAATCATTTTGTTGATTTCAGTAATAGCTTCATAAATAGCGCTGAGAGCCAAAGGAGTGTTGAGATCGTCATCCATAGCGGCTTCAAATTTTTCCTGAAGTTTTGACACGTCAAAGTTTTTGTCAGAGGAAGCATTCCGAGCAGCAATGGCTTCCAGATTTAAAACAAAATCATTGATTTTTTGGAAGTTTTTATAGGCTTGTCCTAGAGATTTTTCAGAATAATCAATCACACTTCCATAATGCGAGCTTGCAATCCAAAGACGAATAGCTCCGGCATTATATTTTCCCAAAGCATCTTTAATTGTCGTAAAATTATTAAGAGATTTGCTCATCTTTTTTCCGTCTATATTGACCATATTCCAATGAGTCCAATAGTTAGCCATTGGCTTTTCCAAAATTGCTTCACTCTGAGCAATTTCATTTTCATTGTGAGGGAATTTATTTTCATTGCCACCACCATGAATATCAAAAGTGTTTTGACCCAAAAGATCATAGCTCATGACACTACATTCAATATGCCAGCCGGGATAGCCAAGACTCCAAGGACTTTCCCATTTAAGCAAGTGTTCTTTGGATGCCTTGATCCAAACAGCAAAATCCAGCGGATTTCTTTTTTCCGGATTTATTTCAACTCTTGAACCACTAATCATATCCTCGGTGTTGCGGCCGGAAAGTTTGCCATAGGCGGGAAATTTTTCCACGGAAAAATAAACCGAGCCATTTACTTCATATGCAAAGCCTTTTTGAATCAACATTTCAACAAAAGAAATTATCTGAGCGATATAGTTTGTCGGTCGGGGATTAAAGTGGGCCGGTTTAATATTCAGAGCCTTAAAATCTTCTTCAACAGAAGTTATGTATTTATTGGCAATGGCAATGGGATCAACTTTTTCCAAAGCAGCCCTTTTTTCAAGTTTATCTTCACCTCCCTCGCCGTCACCGACCAAATGGCCGACATCCGTATAATTCATGATATGGCGCACTTCAAAACCCAGATATTCCAAATAGCGGCGCAAAATGTCCATGGAAACATAACCTCGAGCATGTCCCAAATGGCAGTGGTCATAGACAGTCGGGCCACAAACATACATCCCGACCTTGCCGGGATTGATAGGCTTAAATTCTTCTTTAGTTTTAGAAAGAGTGTTATATAAGAAAAGCATTGTTTTTTCTTGAATTTTATACCTTATACATTATACCTGATACATTATACTGTCTAGTTACAGCCATTTTTTAATCTTGAAAAGCACGATAGTGCAAAAGGAAATGAAAAGCATGATGGAAACGTGGATGGCGAACGCATAATGGCTTTCGCTGAATGGAATATCAGCACTCATAGCCAGAATATTGGAATAAACTGTAATTGGCAAAAATATTGCATTGAAAACTGTCAGAATTTTCATGGTAAAGTCCAATTTATTCGAAAGCAGGGAATTGTTAGTTTCTTCCAATGATTCAATAGTTTCTTTGTTGCTTTCCAATGCGTTCCAAAGCCGGATATTGGTGCCGATAAGGTCTTGAAGATAGGGAATGATTTCCGGATCAATAAGATGAGATTTCATTTGCACGAGCGATTCGATTATATTCCTTTGTGGTTTGAGCGTGCGGCGGAAATTCAGGATATCGCGCTTGACGATGGAAATTTCAAAAACCATTTCTTTTTCCCGGCCGTTAAAAACCTGCTCTTCTATGAAAATAAGTTTTTCATGGATGTGGTCAAGATTGGGGAAAAGAGAATCCAGCAAGACCTCGATAATTTTATAGAGCAGATGAGCTGGTGTTTTGTCCATATATAGCCGGCGTTTTCCTTCACTCTCTTTAAGAGATTCAAAAAAACTGCGAAGCTGCGGCATGTTCTGAACATGTCCGGTAATCAGGTGGTCTTTAGTCAGGACAATGTCTAATTCGCCGGGACAGGTCATGCGGGTTTTTTGATCGAAAAGCGGGATATGCAAAGTCAGAAAAATGCAATTGTGATATTGCATGGCTTTCGGGCGATAGGTAGGCGTGACAAATTCTTCAATAGCCAGAGGATGAATATTGAAATTTTCCTGCAAATACAAAACATCATCCGCGCCGGGATCTAAAAAATCTATCCAGGTTATATTTTTATTTTTGACACTTTCCATGTTTACCCTGTTAAATAAGATTTGAGCCTCTTTTTGAGGAACATCTTACCATGATA
>DAIUDF010000024.1:0-14559 GCA_036845785.1 Candidatus Moraniibacteriota bacterium
AGGCGTTAGCCTGCAAGATAAAAACCACTAGCGTTTTAGCTAGTGGTTGTTTATTGGCTTTTTTATTATTTTTAAATTATTATTATAGATATGGAACAGACTGGGCAACACATCTTTGAATTTTTGAGGCAATATGGCTATTTTGCCATGCTGCCATTGATGACTCTCGAAGGGCCGGTGGCAACCTTGATTTCAGCCATGCTGGCTTCAATGGGCGCGTTCTTTTGGCCATGGGTCTTGGTCCTTTCAATTTTAGGCGACATCATTGGCGACGTGATTCTCTATTGGATAGGTTACAAGTATGGCATGCATTTTGTGAGAAAAATCGGAAAGCACATCGGCATCACCGAATCCCTGGTGCTCCGCATGGAAAAATATTTCATAAATCACGGCGGCAAAACAATTTTTGCAGTGAAATCAACAGTCGGTCTTTGTTGGGCGACATTCACGGCTGCCGGGATTGTCGGAATGAATTTTAAAAAATTTCTGAAATATTCTTTTTTGGGCGGCATTGTCTGGAGCGGATCATTGGTAGCGATGGGATATTTCTACGGCTATCTTTGGAAAAGCATGAAAGAATATATCAGCTGGGCAGGCTGGGTAATTTCAGTGGTGGCAATTGTTTCTTTCGCGATCATTACGCTTTATAAAAAATACCAGTCCAGGCAGCTTTTGCGGGAAAAATAAATCGATAGCTGTCTTTTTATTGCCACTAATAACTTATCCAGTCATAGCTGGATCTTGCTTTGCTCTATAATAAAAATTTTTTAATCAACAGCTTCATTATGGGAAGTCCTTTATCCTATTGACTTCTGGTTTTTTTTGATGTATAATACTTAGTTGTTATTTAACATTTTAAGCTTTTGGCTAAAAATAAAAAATCTATAGGAGGTGTAATGTGAAAAACATTCCCATTTTACGGTGTAAGGTAAAAGGCAAAGAGAACAAACTGTCATTTGGAAGTTTTTCTCTTGGCGGGATAACATTTGTTTTTATATCCACAGACATAATTAGTGAGAATGAAAACAAAAAAAGTCCATGCGAATTTGAGAATCCTGAACTAAGGCAGGAGAATTTTTTAGCAAAAACACTTTACAGCACCGTCGACAATGCAATTGTTATTGTGCGCGGAGAGTGTTTGATGGCGGGAGAAACAACGATTAAAAAAATCATTGATTCTCACAGAGAAAAAATTAACGCCATAATCTACACAGAATAAATAAGTATTTTTTCCAAAACTATTAAAAGGCTCTTTGTCTATATTTTGACAAGGAGCTTTTTTCTTGCAAAAAATGGGGGAAAGACTAAAATTAGATAGATAATACATATGACTCCAAAACTTGCAAAATTTATCAATAAAGCCAAAAGCATTATTTTTGCCGATCCTAAACTTGCTTTTGAACAGGAAAGAGATTTGATTAATCAGTCTTTCTATTTTCAAGGCAATAACGGCAAAGGTGTGCTGCTTATCCATGGCTGGACATCGACTGCCTATGAGGTGAGAAGATTGGGAAAGTATCTCAATGAAGAAGGCTTCACGGTTTCCGGACCGATGCTTAGGGGACATGGCACTAAGCCAGAAGACTTGGAGAATGTGATCTATCAGGATTGGCTCACTGATTTGTGCAAAGCTTATGATGATCTGGAAAAAGAATGCGATCAAATATATATCGGCGGAACTTCGATTGGCGCCAGTTTGGGGATTTTGTTAGCGCTAGAAAGGCCACAAACAAAAGGATTGGTGCTGATGGCGACTCCATACAAAATAAAGCTGGAAAGATTGTTGGAGTTTTGGGGAAAATTAATTTTGCCTTTCAAAAAATATAACAAAAAATTCTATCCGCCGACTTTTGGCGTCTCAACCACAATTACCCGCGTTATTGCCTATCAAAGATATTCCACCAAAAGCGCTTTGGAAATAATAAAGATGGTAAAAGCGGTCAGAGAAAGATTTGCGGAAATAAAACAGCCGTGTTTTTTGATCCAATCCAAGCAGGATCATGTTGTTTCGCATGGCAGCATGGATAGGATTTATGAAAAGTTGGGCTCAGAAATAAAAAAGAAAAAATATATACACAGAGCTTATCATACATTCATCTCTGATATTAAAAATGAACACGTGTTTGAAGAGATATCAAATTTTCTAAAAGAAAATTAAAATGAAAATTGCTTTTTTTACCAACAACTATTTGCCGAATGTTTATGGCGTGCCGATGTCAGTGGAAACTTTCCGCCAGGAATTTGAAAAACTGGGACACACAGTCTATATTTTCGCGCCGAATTATTCTGATTATCAAGATACAAATAAAAATGTTTTTCGCTATCCCTCAATCGATATCGAAATAAAATTCCGTTTGCCATTAGGCATTCCATATTCGCGCAAAATGGACAAGCTTATCGAAAAGCTTGATTTGGATATTATCCACTCGCACCATCCTAATCTCTTGGGATCGGCCGCCATGAAATGGGCCAAGAAAAAAAATATCCCTTTGCTTTTCACTTGGCATACGCTGTATGACAAATATACCAACTTCGTGCCATTTTTGCCGTCGAAACTAACAGCTAGTTGGATCATAAACAAAGCGGTTAAGTATGCCAATCAGGCAGACAGCGTGATTGTGCCAACGCAATCGATTGAACCGATTATTAAAAATTGGGGAGTTGCCAATGAAAAAATTTTTCCAGTGGCAACGGGCATCAATGAAGCAGAATTTTCAAATCCGGATCGAAAAAAAATCCGCGAACAATATAAAATCCAAGATGACGAAACACTTTTGCTTTTGGTTTCGCGTCTCACGGAAGAAAAGAATATTAAATTTCTTTTTGAAGCAATTGCTGAAGTTTTGCAAAAAAATCCAAAAACTAAATTTATGCTGGTGGGCGATGGTTATCTTAAGCCTGAGCTGGAAAAAGAAGCTAAAAAAATGAATTTGGAAAAACAAATAATTTTTGCCGGCGCGGTTGAAGCTGCAGAGATTAAAAACTATTATGCGGCCGGTGATATTTTTGTCTATGCTTCCAAGTCGGAAACGCAAGGCATGATTATTACCGAAGCGATGTATGCTGGTCTTCCGATCGTGGCGGTCAAAGCGACTGGCATTGAAAGTTTGGTGGAAAATGATGTGAACGGAATTTTAACTTCTGAAAATAAGGAAGAATTTATTTCAGCCATAGAAAAACTGATTGAAGATAAAGATTTGCGTGACAAGATGTCTCAGGAATCAAAAATAATCGCCCGGGAAAAATATACCGCCTCCGCTTCTGCACAAAAAATGCTGGAGGTTTATAAACAGGTAATAGAAGAAAATAGAGGCAAATTCAAACAAATCTAAGTTATACACATCTTGTGCGGTCGTCTACTAAGTGTATAATATAAATATGAATAAAAAAATTAAAAACAACAAAAGAAAATATAAAAATATAATTGCTGAGAATATTATTAATCAAAGCATTACTGCTACATCATGGCTGCTTTGTTCGATATTTGAATTTGGCGCAATAACCATCAAGGCCTTTCTTTCGCCATCTTTATACGCGGATTTTCCCAGTTCTCAAAATTTATTTTTTGACGACGTTATTAAAGCAGGCAAAAAAGCGAAATATAAAGAAATAACCATTAGGCAAAGTTTGAGAAGATTGGAAAAATACGGTTTTATTGAAAGAAATGAGGCTCAATTTATAATTACGAAAAAAGGAAAGGAATTTTTAAATCAACTTTTAAAAAAGAAAAAACAGTCCAGGAAAATGTGGGATAAAAAATATAGAGTCGTTATATTTGATATCCCTGAAACTAAAAGAAAAAGTCGCAATTGGCTAAGAGCAGAACTTTATTTATTGGGCTACAAAAGGTTGCAAAATAGTGTTTTTATTGGTAAAAAAACCTTACCAGAGGATATTATTTTAGGAATTAAAGAAAATAAAATAAGTAATTTTGTGAATTATTTATTGGTGGATAGAGTTTACAAAAACATATTTTAAAGATAATTATACACATAATGTGCGGTCGTCTAATATGTGTATAATTTAGAAATTTTATCTTAACTTAATATGTTATGCTGGTGCTTAAAAAATCTTTTTATAATCAAAACACTTTGAAAATCGCCCAAGAGCTTCTGGGTTGTTTTTTGGTGAGAAAAATTCACGGAAAAATTATAAAAGCTAAGATCACGGAAACTGAAGCCTACATGGGCACGGATGATTTGGCTTCACATGCTTCCAAAGGGCGAACACCGAGAGCAGAACTTATGTTTGACGAGGCCGGCAAAGCCTATATCTATATGATCTATGGCATGTATCATTGTTTGAATATTGTGACGGAGAAAAAAGATTTTCCAGCAGCTGTATTAATTAGAGGAATTAAGATAGAAAATATTGAATACAAAAAAACCAATGGTCCGGGGAAACTTTGCAAATTTTTGCAAATAGATCGGAGACTGAACGGCTGGGATATTACCAAGAAAGATAAATTATGGATTGAGCAGGGAATTAAAATTAAAAAATCACAGATTGTGAAAAATAAAAGAATTGGCATTGACTATGCCAAACACTGCAAAGAATATCTGTGGCGGTTTACTTTGTCTTGTTGAAAATTTTTTGCATAAAAAAACCGCCCTGGATAACAAGGCGGTTCTTTTATGAATTATTTGTTGTTCCTGTGTTTTTTGAAATATAGGGTATTGTTTTTGCCGAAGTCATGTTTCTTGCTTTGCTTCTTGAAGATCATTTTTGTGATAGCCGTGTAAGCTTTCGGATGATCGAGATCTTTGTCATTATCATATTCGATGTCATCTCCAAAAATGGAATCCCCAATGGCGTGTTCAGCAACATAAGCTAATTTTTCACCCTTAAGTTTTGCGACACCTTTAAATTTTTTTTCAGCATGATGGGCGTATTCATGAGCGATAACCGATTTTAGATAGGGGGTTTCATCCCCGCAGCTGCCTTTGTAGTCTCCCTTATAAATATGGATAGCTTTTCCATCATAGAAAGCGGCTATATCCTTATTTTTTCCACTTTCAACTACGAGCTTTGGTTTTTCACCGCCAATAATCTTGTGGATTCTGTCTATGTAAGACTTGGCTGGCTGGCGCACACTGCAGGCCTCTGCAGAAGACGCAGGCATTAAAATTAAAACAAACATCACTAAAAACAAGAACTTAATTTTGTGCATATGGTTTAATAAAAATATTAAAAACCAGCTTTGAGGCTAGTTTGTCATATTATTTATGACTGAGTACCATACACCCAAATCAATTTTTTGTCAATAGCTATGCGGGGATTGGGCAGGAGTTGGTTTTTAGACGCGCAAAGGCAATCCAAGACTGGACAATAAAGTATTTTTGAGTATAATGAGGAAAGCCTATAAAGTTCATAAAGTTTTTAAAGTGTAACTAAAGATAAGCGTGCGGGTATCGTATAGTGGTTATTACATCAGTTTTCCAAACTGAGAATGGGGGTTCGATTCCCCCTACCCGCTCAGGCATAAAAATACGGCTCGCTCAAGCCGTTTTTTGATTGTGGTATAATGAAAAGATAAATTTACAAATAATATGGAAATAAAAGATAAACTTCTATTTAAAACTGAAGTAAAAAATAAAATAGATAAATTTAGTAAAGAATTCCCAATATATTTTTTTATAAACATTATTATCAATGTATCTCTCATATTGATGATGCTGGGAGCTGCCCTATTTGTGGTCTTTAGTATCGAAATGTTTGATAGCGGGGTACATATATATGCAATATTGTTTATTGTTTTTTTATCTATTATTTTGAGGGTAACCATGAAAGGTTTTTTTAGAAATATCAAAATTGTTAAAAGTATTCAAGCAGGGGACTATAATTTTGGAATTGAAGATCATGAAATGGATAATGCGATAGAATTCATTGAAGACATGCCGATAAAGAAAGATGAAGTTGAAAAAATGAGAGTAGCGCTTTCTTTCAACAAGTTGATTGATGTACTTAAATATGCACGTATTATCAAATGCAGCAGGGGTCTATATGATATTGATTTAGTTTTTAAATATAGAATAGAGAAAATGACGGAAGAAAATATTAAAATTTAAATTGATAAACCCAGTTCGAACGTCATTGCATCCCAGTAGTATGATAAATTAACTACAGGACAAGTAATCGGCTTGCTCACGAATTTTAAAATTGATTTTTAAAAGCCCCTTAAGCGTTTGCCTAAGGGGCTTTTTTCATTTTACCCAGCTGAAATCTGGAACAAATAAATCTATTTCCTTGCCTATAATTGTAGGCACGATTTCATTGAGAGACAGATTTTTGAGAATGTTTTGCGGATCATCAAAGGATACAAAGCTGCTGAACAAATTAATGCAATCCTTATCATTCATTAAGCTGAGCAAAATGACAGGATTGCATCTATGAAAACCGGAAAATCTTTGGGAGCATAAATTTTCCAGCATAGAATAGATTTTGTCTAAAATGAAAAAAGTATCTGCATCGTCAATTTTCATATAGACATTCTCATGCATCCAATCGTATAGTGACCAAAAATTTTTGGCAGTGTCTGATTGTTCAAAGGAAACAAACCCGCGTCTGATGCTTTCTGAGAGCAAGGCTATTATACAATTTTTGACTCGCTCCCGCTGATTTTTTCCCAGCAGATTCATTTCATTTTTTTCCGAAAGTAATTTCATCCGGACAGCATCGTTGATATCATGTGAAACAAAAGCAATTTTGTCGGCATATCTGACTACTGAATATTCTTGCGGTTTTGATTTGGGAATAAACTTTGCGGAATGAAAAGTTATTCCTTCCAATACTTCAAATGAAAAATTGGCCTTGCCTTGTCGTTCAATTTCTTGTAACAAAATTGCACCATAAGTCGAATGATGGAAATTTTTGCCTATTTTTTTTCTAACAAACCTTTCACCTGAATGGCCGAAAGGAAAATGTCCAACATCGTGAGCTTTAGCAATAGAAACGCACAAATCAACATTAAGTCCCAAGGCCTTGGCAATTAATGCGGCAATGCTAGCAACTTCGGCCGTATGGGTCTGTCTGTTACGGATGTGAGAATTTATTGGCGCAGGAAAAACTTGTTGTTTTTGTTCCAGTCTTCGCCAAGCTTTGGAAGATTCAATTTTTTGCTGATCCACAACAAAAGGTTCAAAAAAATTAAACATCCAGGCATCTTCATCTTCACTAGCAGTCCATTTGCGACCCTTGCTCATTTCATCTTTAAAAGTTAAGTGCCCTAGAGGTCCTGGTTTCGACACATTTATTTTTCTTTTTAAAAAACTAATATCTTTATCGCTCATAGCTTTCCCTCCCCGTTTTTTATTTTGGTGTTAGGAAATGTTAGCGCAAACGAAGCTTTTTTGCAAGAAGTATTTCCTTGCTTCTTTTTCTTATTGTTTGATAGAATAAATTAGGTAAAAATTGCGAGCATAGTATAGTGGCAGTACACGACCTTCCCAAGCCCCGCACTAAATTTGCACTGCACGTAGTGCGAGATTAGTACAGTGGTAGTATATCTGCTTCCCAAGCAGAAGATGCGAGTTCGATTCTCGTATCTCGCTCAAATTGTGTAAACTTAGTGCGGGGCAAGGTTGGAGCGTGGGTTCGATTCTCATTGCTCGCTCAAATTTTTAAGCAACTTCAAAAAAGCTAGTTTTAAGTTTTTTTGAAATTGACTCTTGGCAAATTGGCAGGGTATAATCATTAAGGAGTTTGATAATTATTTTTCATGAATTTTATGACAGAGGAAAAAAAAGACTGTTTAATTTGTGGTTATAATAAAAAATATTTGATTGCCACAATTTTAATGCTGATAGTCGCGGGGGCTTTTTTTTATGCCGGAGCTGTGTACGAAAAAAATAAGTTGGGAAGATTCGGAATACTGAAAAATGACAACGACGTTTGTTTTATTCCGGTAAACAAAACAACAGAGGTTCTGAACGGAGAAATATTGCGTATTGATAAATATCAGATAGCAGTTAAAAGCGCCGACGGCGCTGAAACAAAAGTTTTGATTTCTCCGGAAACCAATATTGGCAAGAAAGGTGAAACGCTGGATAATTTTGCCGTTGGAAACAAAGTTGTCGTGAGGGGATTCAGAGACGCTGAAGGAAAAATTTTGGCGCATTCAATAAGAATGGAAGAAAATGCAAACCAACCAGCACAGACTAAATAAATACAATTAAAAACTATATGACAAAAAAATCCATTTTTATCTTAGGAGTTATTGCTGTGCTGATAATTTTAATTTTCGTGTTGCTGAGCAAGGAAATTAACGCGCCACTTAATGAAGAAAATGTTATTAGCAAAGCAAGTGAAAAAATTGTAAAGGGAACAAGTGAAAACAGTTCAAAAACTAGCGCAACAAATCAATCTCAATCAGTAAATAATAACAATAAACCTATGCAACTAGAAATTAAAACAACAAAAGAAGGAACAGGAGAAAGACAGGTCAAAAACGGAGACACAATTAGCGTGCACTACACGGGAAAGCTGACAGACGGCACAAAGTTTGATTCGAGCGTGGATCGGGGCGTGCCTTTTGAATTTACGGTTGGCCAAGGCATGGTTATTCAGGGCTGGGAAAAAGGTTTCATCGGCGCGAAAGTCGGAGAAAAAAGAACATTGACGATTCCGGCTGAAATGGGCTATGGCGCCAGAGACATGGGTGTAATACCGGCAAATTCAACTCTGATTTTTGATGTGGAATTGATGGCGATAAAATAATCCTTCTTTAGGGGATAATTTTGAAATGTAAAAATCTTTCCTAATCAAGGAAAGATTTTTTTATCCGGACATTGTCCCTAAAATGGCGAATAAATCGGAAAATTTGCTGTATTATTCTATACATAAATCTTATGAAAAAAGGAAGCCGAAAAAAAACTAAAAATATTTTTTTCTATGGCAAACAAACCTTGCTGGGGGTTTTTGATGCCGGATTGTTTTCCTGTTTTTTAATGGTCTTTGCCGGGCTTTGGCTATATTACAGCGCTACGCCGGCGGTCAGCCAGATTGCCAATCGCAAAATCGCGGAAACTTCCACGGTTTATGACAGCAGTGGGGAACATGTTCTCTATGAACTGCACGGAGAAGAAAATCGTAAGATCGTTTCTCACAAAGAAATCGCCAACTCTATCCGGATCGCAACTATTGCCGCCGAGGATAGCAATTTTTATCGGCACATTGGCATAGACCCGCTCGCAATCGTTCGGGCGCTCAAAGTTAATTTAGAAAATAATAAAATCATGCAGGGAGGCTCAACTATTACGCAGCAATTGGCGCGAAACGCTTTTCTGACAAGGGAAAGAACTGTGCGGCGTAAAATTTTGGAAGCCGTTTTTGCTTTGAAGATCGAACGGCACTATACGAAAGCTGAAATTTTAGATCAATATCTCAATGAGGTTCCCTATGGCGCCAATGCCTATGGCGTGGAAACGGCCAGTGAAACTTATTTCGGGAAAAAGGCTATTGATTTGACATTGGACGAGGCGGCTTTTCTGGCGGCACTGCCGAAAGCGCCTTCATACTACTCGCCGTATGGAGGAAACTCCAAGGCGCTGATCCAGAGGCAGAAAGCGATTCTGAAAAAAATTGCAGAATTAGGATTGGTCTCTGAAACTGAAGTGCAGGCGGCTTTGAATGAAAAAACTTTTGAAAAAGTTAAACCGCTTAAGCAGCCGATCGAAGCTCCGCATTTTGTGTTTTTTGTGCTCGGAAGATTGGAACAGGAATATGGAAAAGAATTTATTGAAACCGAGGGACTCAAAATCTATACTTCGCTCAATTATGATATGCAAAAAATTGCGGAAGATGTTGTTGCTCGCGGAGCGCAAAAAAATATTGCGCGCGGAGCCACCAATGCCGCCTTGGTCGCGGTGAATCCAAAAGATGGAAACATCTTAGCTATGGTCGGCAGTAAAGATTTTTACGATGAATCGATTGACGGGCAAGTTAATGTAACGGTGAGTCCCAGGCAGCCAGGGTCGGCTTTCAAACCTTTTGTCTATGCCACCGCTTTTATTAAAGGCTATCAGCCGGAAACGAAAATTTTGGATGCTCAAACTAATTTTGGTCCGGATGGATCAGGCCGCCCATATATTCCGAGAAATTATGACGGAAAGTTTCATGGGCTTCTGCCGATGCGCAGCACCTTGGCTATGTCGCTCAATGTGCCGGCTGTCAAAGTTCTCTATTTGGTCGGAATCGACTCGACTATTGATCTGGCGCACAAAATGGGAATAACCACACTTAATGATCGCAAACGCTACGGTTTGTCATTGGTTTTGGGTGGCGGCGAAGTCAAGCTTTTGGATATGGCGAGCGCTTTTTCGGTTTTTGCCACTGAGGGTTTGCGGGTACCATATCAGCCGATTATAAAAATGGTGGATTCGCGGGGCAATGTTTTGTATCAGGAAAACGTCTCTCCTGAAAGAGTTTTGGATGTGCAGGTGGCGCGAAAAATAAATTCCATTCTTTCCGACAACAAAGCGCGCACACCGATTTTCGGAGCGCGGAGTCCTTTGACTTTAGAAAGCGTGGGCAAAACAGTGGCGGCCAAAACCGGAACTACTTCCGAATTTCGCGATGCCTGGACAGTGGGCTATACGCCTTCAATCGCAGTCGGTGTTTGGGCGGGCAACAGCGACAATCATCCGATGAAAGCCGGTGCGGACGGCGTGTTTGTGGCGGCGCCGATCTGGAATGATTTCATGCAGCAAGTGCTGGCGAACAAACCAAACGAAACATTTGTGGCGTATGATACTTATAAAGGAGGCGAAAAAACAGATGTTAAGCTGGCGGGAGATTCGGCAAACATGATTGCAAAGGTTACTTATTACAGAAATGGCAAAAAAATATCTGAAGAAAAAGCTCAAAAAGCAGATCCGAAAAAAATTGAAAAACGGGTGGAATATGTTCCTGCTCCTGAGAATAACAAAGGACAGGTGGCTGGAGCCATGAGCATCGCTCTGCCGAATGCCAATGACCCGATGTATAAACAGTGGGTTGGACAGCTCAATAATCCAGAAGATCAAAAACTCGAGAATTAAAATTTTTGTAAAATGATTTAGCAATATTTAAATTGCTTCCTTATTAATAAGCAAGCGACTCTTTTCTTTTGTTTCGAACATTGCTAGAGTGTAGGTGATATGAAAAAGATTTTAATTATTACTATCGGTATATTTTTTGTGACAGTTTTTTCTGGCTGCAGTTTTTTTGGGAAAAAAACAGTTAACGTATACAATAATCAACAGACAGAAAATAGCAAACAACAAGAAGCGGACAGCGATCAACAGACAGAGGACAATATACAAAATACAGCAAATAATGAACAACAGGCAGATGACAGCAAACAAGATGTGAAAAGCGACAAACCGGAAAAAGAAACCACAGAAACAGGTAACAAAGAGGCAGAAGTAAAAAACACTGCGAAAATTGTGGAGAAATTTGTTTCTTGGGGATTTGAAAAATCTTCCAGCCGCAAAATCGATACGATTGTCATTCATTCTTCATATGACGCAATCGGCAGCGAGCCATTCAGTGTCAGCGGACTTCTGGCTGAATACAAACAATACGGAGTGGCCGCCCACTATCTGATTGACCGCGAAGGCGCAATTTATCAACTGGTCGCAGACAAGAATATTGCCTATCACGCGGGAGAAAGCAAGACGCCAGACGGACGGACTGGCGTGAACGCATTTTCTATTGGCATTGAAATGATGAACACAGAAGACGGAAAATTCACGAGCGACCAATATTCCGCTGTAAATTATTTAATCAGCGCGCTCAAGAAAAAATATTCCATCAAATATGTTTTGGGTCACAGTGACATCGCGCCGGGAAGAAAGACAGATCCATGGGGAATAGAATGGAAAAAGGTAAACAAGTAATTTTAAATTAAAATTTTATGAATTTGATTATTGAATTAGACGGTAATAACATAACTTTAATTATAAAAAATGGCAGCAAGATTATCGATCGCTCTTTTTGGCAAGGCGAATATTCTTTGAGCGAACAGCTACTGCCAAAAATTGATGAACTGCTTAGAAAAAATAATATAGACAAAAGTAAAATTAAAAAAGTGATTCCAAAAATCAGCCGGATTTCCGGCGTGACCAGTTCCAGAATCGTGCAGACAGTCGCCAAAGCGTGGAATACTGGACAAAAGGCTTAAAATCTGCTATAATTGATGTATGTGGATGTGAAGGCGGGCCCGCCTCGACTCGTGGAGACGGCCACTCGTCGACACGAGGCGGGTGATTTGCCCGTCTTTTTCTTTATTTTAAGGTAAAATAGCGAATAAAAATTTAAAAATAGATGTATTAGTTATATGGAAAAAACACAAAATAAAAATGATTGGAAAAGTGTGGTTCAAGGATTTGTAGCCAACATGGTTGAGCGCATTGGCGACAATGTTTCCCAAAAAGTGCAGGCCTGGGTAAAAATGCTCAAGCGCAAAACAATCGGCGCCCTTTTGATGATTTTCGGCCTTTTCTATCTTTTGATCGGAGCATCCGTATATTTGAATTCAGTTTTGGGAAAATTTGTTCCCGGACTTGGATATATTACGGTCGGAGTTTTGGCTGTGCTTATCGGATATTTAGTTAGCAATAATAAACCTCAAGAATAAATTAATTAATTTAATATAAAAAAATGAACAAAAAACAAATCAAAAGAGCAATTAAGAAAAATGTTAAAATTGCCGGAGAGAAAGGTGCTGATCTCAAAAAAATCGCCGTCAAAGAGTATGCAAAAATCAAAAAAGAAATGAACATTGCCGCTAAAAAAGTTGAAAGTTATGTCAAAAAGAATCCTGAAAAGGCCGCTGTCATTTCAGCCGCTATCGGCGCTGCCATTGGTGCCGCAGTTACTGGTGTTATAGTTGCTGCTTCCAAGAAAAAGAAGAAATAAAAATTTTATAAAGTAAAAAGATTATAATGCAAAGGCCGCTCGCAAGGGCGGTTTTTATCTGGCCCCGCACTAAATTTAGGCTTGCCGAAGGCAATTAGTGCCATGCACTTGTAAAAACAATAATGAGGGGCTTGACCCCGCACCAATTTGGCACTTTTTTTATAACTTTTTCAACGAGCCGATGGTAACGGTCATTTATTTAAAAATGAAGTTGCAATAGCCTTTTTTGCGCCTTCGGCGCAGTGCCAATTTGGTGCGGGGTTGACAACTTTTCGCATATGTGATAATTTAATTAGTACATACAGGATTTAGGAAAGAACTTCTACTTTTTGCATTGTTTTTGGGTGAAAACAGTGCACAATCTTTTTGTCAATAGGCCGTATAATGGCCTAAATGACACATCAATTCTCACAAGGGGAATGAGAATGACACATACAACTAAATAAATTTTAATAGACTAACACTAAACTTGCTGTTGGCCTCTTTGCTTCTTAGAAAATTATCGAAGCGAGAGATGATCAGTGAGAGTTGTTTTTATGCTCAAAGAAAACAAGGTGCTAAAGGTGAAGGAAATCTATGGAGAGGCTTCCTCACTTTCCCGTCGGAAATTTTTTAACAAACAATTGGTCGTATCGCTTCCAAACTTAATTGAAGCGCAAAAAGATGCCTACCAATGGTTTTTGGAAAAAGGACTGAGGGAACTTTTTGATGAAATCAATCCAATCAATGATTTTACCGGCAAGGATTTGGAACTTTCGCTTACTGACTATTATTTAGATGAGCCAAAAACAGACGAACTGACTGCCAAAAGTAAAAATATTTCTTTTGAAGCTCCTCTTAGGGCTAAAGCTCGCCTAACCATCAAAAAAAATGGGGAAATAAAAGAACAGGAGATTTATTTGGGCGATTTCCCGGTCATGACTGATCGCGGAACATTTATAATCAATGGCGTAGAACGTGTTGTTGTCAGCCAATTGATTAGATCCAGCGGTGTGTTTTTCACGATGGAATATCAGAAAGGCAAAAAACTTTTCGGAGCTAAGCTTATTCCAAATCGCGGCGCCTGGCTGGAAATAGAAACCGGACTTGACGGTGTTTTAAACGTGCGTATTGACCGCAAGAGAAAAATCCCCGTAACTTCATTGCTGCGGGCTTTTGGAATTGAAAAAGATGAAGAAATCATAAAAAAATTCAGCGATATTGATAAGGGAGAAGTTAAATTTATTGCCGAAACTTTAGCTAAAGACATCACCAAAAGCCAGGCCGAAGGATACAAGGAAATATATAAAAGAATCAGGCCGGGAGATTTGGCAACAGCTGAAAACGCCAAGCAATTGGTGGATTCAATGTTTTTCAATTTTGACAAATATGACTTCGGCAGCGTGGGACGTTACCGCTTGAACCAGAGATTAAGCGTTGATCGCAAAGATGATGAAGCTAACCGCATTCTTTTGGTGGATGATCTGATTTTGATTATCAAAGAAATTATCCGCCTTAACAATGATCCGCATGCTATTGCTGATGATATTGATCATCTTGGCAACAGGCGTGTCAGAGGCGTTGGAGAACTGGTGCAAAACAAACTGCACTATGCCGTACATCGTCACACGGCAGCGGAATTGATTGTGGCTCGTGCAGATGCCAAAAAAACAAACATGGGAC
>DAIUDF010000025.1:0-13803 GCA_036845785.1 Candidatus Moraniibacteriota bacterium
CATTTTTTATGTTCCATAAAAACGTTTAGCCTATAGCTAATGACGTTATAAACACGATACTAAACTCAATTATTGAGTCCACTACTGTGTCTTTGACGCACCAACAAAGGCTTTAAAATTGTTAATTGAGTATAGAATACTTTATTTTTGGGGTTTTGTCAAAAGGGTTGACAAGTTTTAATAAAAATGCAAGAAATTGAATTAAAGTTCTTAATAATTCAAAACCAGGTCTTGAAAATAAAAAATTGATTATTCCACAAAAGGAGGCGAAAATGTCAAAAGCAACGGTTATGATTACTTTTCAGGGGAGCGATGGAAACAAAGAAAAAACTAAAAAAACCTTTTCATTTTTAACAAGCTTTGTGGCTGCTATTTTGCTGCCAATAGTAGAATTGGATTATATCCAGAGCATAACACTAACCTATCGGGGATGGAACAGTTCAAAAAAATTACCCTCAGCAACAGATTTTGAAATAGTCACAGATTGTTATGCCGATGAGGAAAGGAAAATTTCCGGTAACTGGGACAGCGTAATGGATAGGCTTACTATTACAGTTGGAAAATTTGGAAAAGTAGAACGTTACGATGCCAAATCTCCAGACGAAGCTGCAGAAGCAATACACAAAAGTATTGCCCAAGCAGTGGAGAATAAAATTTCAACAGAAAAAAGCAGGCTAAAAGAACTAGAAGCTGTTAAAAAGGGAATCAGCAAGAACAATCAACAGCATTAGTTAAGATACAATAAAACAAATACGCCACTTCTACAAAAAAAGAAGGGCGTATTTTTATTTACTAGTATATTTTATATAAGAAACTTTTTCTTGTTTTCGCTGATGTCTATAAACTCATCTACTTTTTCGATCAGTTTAGCGCTGGCAGATTCATGAAAAGCCATGACCTCCACGCGGCAGCCGGTAGTGTTTTGGATATATTCCACAACCGGGATATAATCTCCGTCGCCGGAAACCAAAATGATAGCATCCAGGCTTTTAGAAAGCTTGATTGCGTCAACGGCAATGCCTACATCCCAATCCCCTTTTTTGGCTCCGCCGGGGAAAATTTGCAGATCCTTGGTTTTAACTTCAAACCCCTGTTTGCTTAAGGCTTCAAAAAACTTTTCTTCTTGTCCTTCAAGAGTTTTAATACCATAGGCAATGGCGCGGATAAGTTTTCTTTCGCCTACGCCCAATTTCAAAAGCTGTCCGAAATTAACTTTCTTTTTATATAAAACTCGGGCGCTGTAATATAGATTTTGAATGTCAACCAAAACGCCGACGCGTTGTTCTTTAAATTGAGCCATAGTAGTTCACTAATTTACACGAATTTGAAGACGAACTAAAACGAATCACTAATTAAGAAGCATTCGTGATTCGTGAATATTTGTTTATAGAATTCGTATTCATTCGTTTTATTTTAAACCAAGTCCTTTTATGATTTTTTTGTAAACTTTTTCGTCAGTCTTTTCCAAATAGGCCATAAGCTTTCTCCTTTTGGCAACCATTTTAAGAAGTCCTCTTCGGGAATGAAAATCCTTCTTGTTTTTCTTAAGGTGGAAAGTCAACTTCTTGATTCTTTCAGTGAAGAGAGCAATTTGATATTCCGGCGAACCGGTATCTTTTTCGTGACGCTTCACTTCTTTCGTCACTTTTTCCTTTTGCTTGTGCGTTAAAGCCATAGCTTTTTTGCGGGCAATAAACTTGTTTTGGTTGTCCCCTTTTGAGGGAAACGCCGAAAACTAATCTATGTCCAAATATTAATTATGTAAAAACCATAACACAGGTTTTTTGTTTTGGCAAATCTTGTTACCCGTCTTTGATTTAGACCTAGAGGTAAGGGGAAAATGCCCAAATTCAAAAACTTTCCTTTAGGTTTCAAAAAATAACACATTTAAGCTATTTTTGGTTGGAATTATTGCAAATTCAGAATGACACCACCTTAGATCGGGCATATTAGCATTTGATATTTTTGGTATAGAAGTATGCCCTACTGCTGAATAGAAACTCTCTCCATCTAAAAGAAACCTAAAGACATCTAAAGTTCTTCCTTTGCTTGTGAAAACTTTTACATTTTTTTCTCTTAATAATTTTATAATTTCTCTGGTTCTAGAGCTTGTTTTATCTGGATCATATTTAAAGTCAGGGCGACCTACTCCATTTGGTCCTGCAGCATAAAAATATAAACCTGGATCCTTATCCTCTTCTACTAATTCTAGATCACCACTATCCCAATAGCGAGTGACCTCGTTGTCAACAAGAACTGCCTCCAGGTAATTTACAAATGTTTCATTTTTATTGCCAAAAAAGAATACTGGCACATCTAGGTTTTCGTCAGCACTCCATGTAGAAGGACCGTAACTAACATCCAAACTCCTTGTGCATTTTTGAAAATAAAGCATTTCTTTATTAAATTTATCTAACAGTTGTTCCCTTTTTTTGCTCCCACATCGGCAAACATCAGGTGGTTTAATGTTTTGAATGATGTGAACCTTCCATCTGTTAAATAATCATATATTGGCCAATTTTTGAATTCCAAAGAATAGCCATCTATTCTACCCATCCCATAACCTCTATATTTACCCTTAAGACTTTCAGGGTGGCTTAATATTTCTTTTCTTCGTATTCTTTTGATTCCAACTTCTTTTTGTCTATGCAGCGGCAAATCAATAACCGTTTCTTTATAGGATATTCCCAATTCTAAATTGGTTACAACAGTGTTTTCTTGGTTTTTTAATTCTTCATCTCCATGTTGAATTTTAGAATCACCTTCCAGACCCTGTATGAATGAACTATTTTTTGTTGGCCATTTTTCATTCATATTTTTGTAAATTTTCAGTATAAAGGAAATTCTATATTATCGCTGCGGCGGAGACTTTGTCGCCTGGTTGTGGGCGCATTATGCGAACACCTTGGGTAGCGCGGCCGAGGACGGAAATGCTTTTGAGCGGAATACGGATGATTTGGCCTTGGGCGGAAGTCACAATCAAATCACCTTCAATATCATCCACATTCACGATGTTTGCGCCAACTAATTTGCCAATTTTGGCTGTGACATTGGCAGTCTTGATTCCTGATCCGCCACGATGCTGAATTTTGTATGAACCCAAATCAGTGCGTTTGCCGAAACCATTTTCAGAAATAATCAAAAGTTGATTGCCTTTTTGACCCTTGATGACAACATCCATCCCAATCACTTTGTCAGTGCCCTTGAGCTTGATGCCGCGAACGCCTGCGGCGTTTCTTCCCATAGCTCGCACATCACCTTCTTTGAAACGAATCGCTTGGCCGCCGGAAGTGCTGATGACAATCTCATCTGTTCCGGTTGTCGGCAAAACCCAATTGAGCGTGTCACCCTTGTCCAAATTTATAGCAATGAGTCCGCTTCTTCTGACATTGTCGAAATCTTCCACTTTGGTTTTCTTGACCACGCCGGCCGTGGTGGTGAAGAAGAAAAACTTGTAACCATCGGATTTGTCGAATGGAATCATGGCGGTGATTTTTTCTTCCGGTCCGAGTTGCAAGAAGTTGACCACTGCCTGACCTTTGGCAGTTCTTGAGGATTCAGGAATTTCATAGGCCTTGGTCTGGAAAACCTTTCCGGTGTTGGAAAAAAACATCAAATTGTCATGGGCCATAACGCCAGTAACTTTTTCAATCGCATCACCTTCCCGGGTGGTAGCGCCGATCACTCCTTTGCCGCCGCGTTTTTGCACCTTATAGACATCAGGATTCATGCGTTTAATATATCCGTCTTGAGAAAGAGTAATGATTGCCTCTTCATTTGGAATCAGGTCTTCTTGTTTGAATTCTTCGATGCCTGTTCTGAGAACTTTAGTTTTTCTTTCATCACCAAACTTTTCCTTAAGTTCAATAAGTTCATTTTTAACAACAGCCAGAATCTTTTTTGTGCTGGAAAGCAAGGATTCCAATTCGGCGATAAGATTCAATTTTTCTTTTAATTCATCTTCGATTTTCTTTCTTTCAAGTCCGGCTAATGTTTGGAGCTTCATTTCCAAAATAGCGCTCGCCTGTTTTTCCGAGAGTTTGAATTTTTTCATCAAATTGGCGTGAGCATCTTCTTTGGTCGGAGACTTCTTGATAGTTTCAATTATTGCATCAATATGATCGAGAGCTTTTTTGAGTCCTTCCAAAATATGGGCACGATCTTTGGCTTTGGCAAGCTCAAACTCTGCTCTTCTTCTAACAACGGTATTGCGGTGGGCTATATATTGTTCCAAAATGGATTTGAGCGACAAAATTTGCGGATCAAGCCCGTCAACCAAGGCCAGCATATTAACATTGAAATTTTTCTGGAGATCCGTAGAGTCGTAGAGTTTATTCAGAACTTTTTGCGCATAGGCATCTTTTTTGAGTTCAATCACGATGCGCACGCCTTCCTTGTCAGATTCATCACGAAGATCCTTGATGCCCAAAATTTTTCCTTCTTTTACTAAGTCAGCAATTTTTTCAATAAGCGCTGCTTTGTTTGTAGCATAAGTTATTTCTGTGACGATTATATTAAAAGATCCCGATTTAGTTTCAATAATTTCTGCTTTAGCACGAGTGACAATTTTGCCTTTTCCAGTTGAATAAGCTTCTTTGATTCCCGGAGTGTTGTAGATAATTCCGCCAGTCGGAAAATCCGGACCCTTAACAAAACGCATCAGATCGCTTATTTCAGCATCAGGATTATCGATGAGGCAATTGATAGCGTCCACCAGTTCACTCAAATTGTGCGGCGGAATGTTGGTAGCCATGCCGACAGCAATGCCCATGGTTCCATTTAAAAGCAATTGAGGAAGCTTAGCCGGCAAAACAACCGGTTCTTTGTGCACGCCATCGAAATTAGGCACGAAATCAACTGTATTTTTTTCAATATCAAAAAGCATTTCTTCAGCAATTGGCCGGAGTTTGGCTTCAGTATAACGATAGGCAGCGGCTCCGTCGCCATCCATAGATCCAAAGTTTCCTTGTCCCCATACAAGCGGATAACGCAAGGAAAAATCCTGAGCTAGGCGGACCATTGAATCATAAACAGCACCATCACCATGGGGATGATACTTTCCCAAAACTTCACCGACAACAGTAGCGGACTTTCGAAACTTAGCAGAAGGTTTAAGACCGCTTTCCCACATGGAATATAAAATACGGCGATGAACAGGCTTGAGGCCGTCACGCACATCTGGGAGAGCGCGGGCGATGATAACACTCATAGCGTAATCCAGATAGGATTGTTGAACTTCAGGAACAATAGACCGGGATTGAACGTCTTCTTTGAATAGTTCCATTGTTTTTTGCGGTTTGGCTTTCATAATATCGGAGATAATTTAAATATTTATAATAATTAATTTATTCGGAAACATTATCTTTGGGTAAACTTGAATAATCCTTTGATTGGTTTGTGTCGGACAAACCCTCATAAGAGCTGGTGCCATTTGACAGAGCATTTTTTTCTCCACTCTGAATGTCCTGAATGCTGCCAGTACTGGAAAGATCCATGCCATTTAATTCTGAAGCTTGTTTCTTAAAAATCTCTATCTGATCCTGAATTTCTGCAAGGCTATCTTTTCCTGCATTGTTATTTTCAGGATTAGAAATTCTTTCTTCAGCAAGCATGGAAGAAATTGAAAAAATCCAAAAAACTAAAACTATAGACATGGAAACGGCAACACATCCGATAACCCAGCGCATGCGCATATGTTCAGGTAATTGCTGAATCTTTTCGATTTTTTTTTGTATAGCATCAATCATAATTATTAGTTTTCATTAGTCATTAAAATTATTTCAGTACTTTTTCCCTCCAAATCCTTTTTTTTGACGGACAACTTGGCTATTTTTTCTTTTGGACAATTACCGATGGCGGCGCAAAAATTTTTCTCGTCATCCAAATCGATAACAGAGCCGGGCATTTTATAGTGCATAGGAATGACCAAAAGCGGCTCTATTTTATGGACAATTTCCGCGGCCTTTTTTCCATCAAGAGTATATTTTCCTCCGATAGGAATAAAAAGCACATCTACCCCATAAACCTCTTCCAGTTGTTTATCGGAAAGATCGCAACCCAAATCTCCCAAGTGGCAAACTTTCAAGTCTTCAGCTTCCAAAATAAAAATTATTGAATGGCCTTTCTTTTCGCCCAAAACATTGTCATGAAAAGAATCTATGCCAACAACATTGATGCCTTTGGCGGCATATTCTCCAGGAGCGTCTAAAACAAGCGGGTCGCCTTTTAAAGCGCTTATGTTGTTGTGGTCATAATGATCGTGAGAAACAAAAACGATGTCAGCCTGGCCTTGAGGAGGGCGAAGTCCGACTCTTTTGTCAAAAGGATCAAAAAAAACAGTAATATCTTCAGTTGCCCGTCCGGCCGGCTTGGTGGTTATTTTAAAGCAGGAATGGCCGTAATATTGAATTTGCATGACCGATTCGAAACCACGAAAAAATTCGAATCAACGAATAAATTCGGAGATTTTTAACTTATTATATAAATAATTCTAACATCTAAACAGGTTATTGTCGAGACCTTTTTCTAATTTTTGGCTTGACATTTTTGCTGAAATAGATTAAATTTGTAAATACAATTAATTATTAAGAAAATTGAATATTGGAATGCTTTAATTCCATGATTGGTTGTCTTAATAATTTCCCCTCAAAAGGAAATTTTTTGTTTATCTAGCCAAAGCTTTTTTAAAAAGCAGAGGAAGATGTGTCTTTAATTATTAATTTATGGCTTGACACAGCCAAAAAGTACAATTATGGCAAATATATTAGACAAATTAGCTGAAGAAGTGGACAAAATAAAAGAAGAAGTTAAGGAAGATTTAGGCATTTCTTCGCCTAAAAAAGCCAAAAAATCAGCAAAAACAGAAGAAAAAAAGAGCAACTCTCCTATGGAAGCCCTCTTGGAAGAAAATCCCGTAAAAATTCCTCAAATCGGAGATGTTTTAGAGGGAAAAGTTATCGAAATAACTTCCAGTTCTCTGCTTTTGGATCTCGGATCACTGGGAACCGGAATGGTTTTAGGAAAAGAAATTAAAGACGGCTTTGCTTTAGGTAAAGTAAAAAAGGGCGATAATGTTTCAGCCACACTTATTGACTTGGAAAGCGAAGAGGGCTATATGGAGCTTTCTATCAGAGAAGCTTCTTGTGAAAAAGCCTGGGAAGACCTAGAAGCTAAAAGAGATGCGATGACAGCTGTTACAACTAAAGTTCTAGATGCCAATAAAGGAGGATTAATGATTGAAATCAATGGTGTTACCGGTTTTATTCCAGTGTCTCAGCTTTCCAGTGAACATTATCCGCGAGTTGAAGATGGTGACAAAAATAAGATATTGGAACTTTTGAAAAAATTAGTAGGAAAGGAAATGTTAGTCAGAATTTTAGATGTTGATCGCGGAAGTGAAAAACTCATAGTCAGTGAAAGAGCCGCTTCCAGCGAAAAAGAAAAAGAGGTCATTTCTCAAATGCAAATTGGCGACGTGATTGAAGGCGAGGTCAGTGGAGTTGTTGATTTTGGTGCTTTTGTCAAATTTTTGCCTCCTTCTAAAGCAGACTCAACCAATGAAAGTGATAAAATTGAAGGCTTGGTGCACATTTCTGAATTAGCTTGGCAACTTATTGATGATCCTCGCACTATTATCAAAACAAATGATAAAGTAAAAGCTAAAATTATCGGTATTGATGATACCCGCATATCTCTTTCTATAAAAGCTTTAGCCAAGGATCCATGGAGCGAAATTGCGGAAAAATATAAAGTCGGCGATGTTGTTAAAGGCAAAATCGACAAAATCAATCCTTTTGGTGCTTTTGTCTATCTTGACAAAGACATTCATGGTTTGGCACATGTCAGCGAATTCCAAGAAGTGTATCCTGGCAAGAAAATGGATGAAATTCTCAAAGCCGGAGAAGAATATGATTGGAAGATTCTGTCAATTGAACCTAAGGACCACAGAATGGGACTGATTATTGTCAAAAAATAACAAATGTCATCCCGGACTTGATCCGGGATCCAGATTCCGGCTTGGAGGCCGGAATGACAAAATGAAAAAACTGCCGCGATCACCTCAAAGCAGTTTTTTGCTGTTTAATATTGTATTATTGTAAGATATGAGTATAATTAGGTAATTAAACAAAATTGCTTCTTTTAATCTAAAGAAAACCTAAAAATATGCAAAAATCTAAAATTTTTATTCTTTCTGGCCCATCCGGTGCTGGCGAAGACTCTATTATAGAAGGTCTTAGGAAGTTTTTTACGATTGAGCGTGTGATAACAACAACGACTCGTGAAATGCGGCCAGGCGAATCGCAAGGTCGTCCATATTATTTTATTTCCCGGGGAGAATTTATCAATCGCCGAAGTAATAATGGTTTTGTAGAATGGGCCGAGCAGTATAACGGCAACTTGTATGGTGTAACCAAAGAAGAAATTGAAAGGGTTAAAAATTCTGGCCATATTGGCACATGGAAAATAGAATGGAAAGGGGTTGTGACAGCCAAAAAAATATTTCCAGAAATTCCTTCTATTTTTATCAACGCCCCACTGAATATTTTAAAAAACCGCATTCGCCGACGGGATAATGTTTCTGAAGAATATATTAAAGAAAGAACAGAATATACCAAAGAGTGGTTGAAACACAAAGATATTTATGATTATGAAGTTATAAATGAAGAGGGCAAATTAGACGAAACTGTTCAGAGGGTAAAGGAAATTATTGAAAAAAATATATAATATTTTGCATGCAATTGATTAAAAAAATCCAAAATTTTGCATTTCAAAATAAACTTTGGGAAAAAGGCTCGAAGATTGTTTTGGGTGTGTCCGGCGGGCCAGACAGCGTGTGTCTTTTGGATATTTTATATAAACTTTCGAAAAAATACGATTTTAAGCTGCACATTATTCATGTCAATTATAATTTACGCGGTCGAGATTCAGAAAAAGATGAAAAATTTGTGCGAGAGCTTGGAAAAAAATATGGAATTGCAACCAGTTGCTACTCCCCATCCAAAAAAGAATACCAAGGCAATTTAGAAAATAATCTGAGAAACATCCGTTACGACTATTTTGAAAAAATCAGAAAAGAACTCGGGTTTAATTTAATTGCGGTGGCGCACAATCAAGATGATCAAGCCGAAACCGTTTTGATGCGTATTATTAGAGGCACGGGACTTCAGGGGCTTGCAGCTATGCGCGCCAAAAATGAGCCCGCCTCGACTCGCGAAGACGATCGCTCGTCGACGCGAGGCGGGAAAATAATTAGACCACTTTTAGACATCAGCCGCCGGGAAATTCTAGATTATCTCAAACGCGAAAAATTGAAATACCGAATTGACAAATCAAATGCCAGCACTAAATTTCAACGCAATAAAATTCGCCATGGCTTGCTCCCCTATCTCGAAAAAAACTTCAACCCCAATATTAAAAAAACTTTAAGCGAGTGGTCAAAAGTTGTGGCAGACGACTATGCTTTTATTGAAAAAAGCGCTGAAAAATTGCGAAAAGACTTTAACAAAAATAAAAAGTTTGTTTTTAGCGCAGATTATTTTAATGGTCTTTGTCCTGCTATGCAAAGACAACTATTAAGAATAATGCATAAAAATTTAAAATTCGAATGTCCCGCTTTTGTAGCGCGGGTTCGCGAAGCGAATAACTTAGATCTGGAAAATAAACAGATTGAAGAAATAATCAAAGTTATTAAAAGTACTAAAAGCAAGGATCAAAAAGCCAAAATTGGCGGCTTGAATATATTAAAAAAGAATGGTATAGTGTTTTTGCGAATAATGAATTTTTAATCTCTACGAACTACGAATTAATACGAATATACGAACTTTATATAATTTGGTTCGTAATTTCATACAGGTTCGTACTTCATAGAAAACAATCATGGATAAACTATTAAAAAACATCGGTTTTGTTTTACTTTTCTTTTTGGTCATTTCAATGATCATGATTCTTTATAGCGGTCCGTCTGAAAAACCAGCCACTGTTTCACTCAGTGAATTAGTCACTCAAATCAATGATGGCCAAGTCAAAACGATCGCTATTAAGGGTGACGACCTAAACATCGAACTAAATGACGGCAAAAAAGAAAAATCAATCAAAGAATCGCAAAGCGCTTTGACTGATTCTCTGAATAATTATGGCGTTGACAAAGAAAAATTCAAATCAGTCCAGATGAAAATTGAGCAGGAATCAAGTTTTTCTTCTTTTGCTAAAAATATTCTGATCCCGATTTTTTTGCCGTTTATAATTATCGGCGCTTTCATTTGGTTTATGCTTCGGCAGGCCCAACGTGGAAATTCACAAGCTCTTTCTTTTGGCCTTAGCAAAGCTAGAATGACTGATCCAAAAGATAAAAATAAAAGAACAACCTTTGCTGATGTAGCCGGTGCCAAGGAAGCTAAAGAAGAATTGGGAGAAATTGTGGAATTTTTGAAACATCCGAAAAAATTTATTTCCATCGGAGCCAAAATTCCCAAAGGCGTTCTACTTTTGGGTTCTCCTGGAACTGGCAAAACATTGATGGCCAAAGCAGTAGCTGGTGAAGCCGGTGTTCCCTTTTTCAATATCAGCGGTTCGGAATTTGTGGAAATGTTTGTGGGTGTGGGCGCCAGTCGTGTGCGGGACTTGTTTAAACAAGCCAAAAAAAGCGCCCCGGCCATTGTTTTTATTGACGAAATCGACGCTGTTGGTAGGCATCGTGGCGCGGGACTTGGCGGTGGACACGATGAACGCGAGCAAACACTCAACCAGATTCTAGTGGAAATGGATGGTTTTGAAAGCAATACCAGCGTCATTGTGATTGCGGCTACCAATCGTCCGGATGTTTTGGATCCAGCCCTGCTTCGCCCAGGACGTTTTGACCGTCGGGTTGTGATGGACCTTCCCGACATCAATGAGCGGGAAGAAATTCTCAAAATTCACATGAAAAACAAGCCGATGGATAAAAATATTGCCATCAGAACTTTGGCAGAAAGAACTTCCGGATTTTCCGGAGCTGATTTGGCCAACCTAGTCAATGAAGCCGCGATTTTATCAGTGAGAAGGAACAAAAAAAATATCGCCGAAGAAGAACTCAAAGAATCAATTGAAAAAGTTATTCTTGGTCCGGAAAGACGTAGTAAGGCTATTTCCAAAAAAGAAAAAGAAATCATTGCCTATCATGAAGCTGGACATGCTTTAGTTGGCTCAACTCTTCCTAACGCCGATCCGGTGCAAAAAGTTTCCATTATCGCTCGCGGACAAGCTGGCGGCTACACATTGTCAGCTCCAACGGAAGACAAAAGACTTCACTCCAAAGCTTATTTCGTGGATGAACTAGCTACTCTTTTGGGCGGACATGTTAGTGAAAAAATGTTTATTGGTGATGTGACCACCGGTCCATCCAATGATTTGGAAAGAGCTACGCATATGGCCAGGGCCATGGTTACTCGTTACGGCATGAGCACTCTAGGGCCTCGCACCTTTGGCAAAAAAGAAGAGCTTATCTTCTTGGGCCGTGAAATAAGTGAAGAAAAAGATTATTCAGAACATACTGCTGAAGCAATTGATGCTGAAGTATCCCGCCTGATTCAAGAAGCTTCAGTTACAGCTGAAAAAATTCTAACTGAAAAGAAAAATGTTTTGCAAAAACTAGTGGCTGAACTTTTGGAAAAAGAAACGATTGAAAAAGAAGAATTTAATAAAATTGTAGGGATAGAAGATGCGCAGAAAAACACGGAAGAAAACAAAACAGGCTCAGAATAAGATTTTTCTGTGTCGTTCTCTGAATTAATATGAAACAAATTACCTATCTTGAAATTATAAAGCAAGCAGCAAAAATTACTTGGCAGAATAAATTTTTGTGGGTTTTTGGTTTTCTGATTTTGCTCGGTTCTCTTTTTTCAAATGTAAGCTGGAGCGCCAATTCTGAATCAAAAGAAGCTAAAGTTATTTCCGATTTTATCCAAAAAAACCCTAACATTTTTCTGATAATTCTTATCGGCGTACTTTTTCTGATGCTCATCTTTTTTATTCTTAAGATTGCAGGGACAGTAGCTTTGGTAAAATCAGCCAACAACATTGCTGTTTACAAACAAACTTCAATCAGAAACATCTTATCAGAAACTAAAAAATATATCAGTCCCCTTGTTTTATTGGAAATAACAATTTGCTTATCCCTGTTGGTTGTTATTTTTGTCTTGGCGATTCCGGTAATTTATTTGTATGCAGTCAAAGCCTGGATATTTTTTGCCATTTCAATGATTTTTGCCATAGTAATTTTTATTAGCCTTATTATAACAGCCTATTTTTTGCGATGTTATGCCTATTTTTTTATCATTCTGAGTGATGTAAAATTTATGTTAGCTTTAGAAATGGGCTATTCTTTATTTAAAAAAAATTTAAAAGAAAGCCTGCTTATGGGCTGCATTTCTTTGGCGGTCAACACTCTATCTGCCAGTTTTCTACTTATTTTTATAATAATTGCAGCCCTGATTTTTTTAGTGCCGATTGCAATAGCATACTTTTTGTTTGCTGAGGCCGGGGTTATCGTAGCGGCAATAATCGGAGGAATTTTTATACTTGGATTTATGGCTTTTATTTTCTCACCCTATTTTGTTTTTATTCAGACAATGTGGCTGTTGTTTTTCAAAGAAATAACTTTAGAAAAAAAAGAAGAAAAGAATGCGTTTGAAAAAACAGAAGCAGTTGAAAAAATTCCTGATCCGGAAACAGTTTAGGCAGCAAGCGTTAATTAATATATGGGTTTGTAGCTTAGCACGTCCCCACACCTTTTTTGGTCGCTTAGCTCAGCTGGTTAGAGCGTCACATTGACATTGTGAAGGCCGGTGGTTCGAGTCCACTAGTGACCACAAAAGGTGTGAGGATAAATTAGCGCGCTACATTTTACCCTGTGAAATCCTGCTATGCAGGATTTTTGCGTAGCAAAAATATTTCACAGGGTGAATTGTAGAGGTCTGCAGTTCGAGTCTGCACAGACCCACTAAAAGTGTGAGTGTGAAGTTAGATCGTCACCGTTTACGTGGTAAAATCTTTCACGTGGTGAATTATCATGGTCATTGGTTCAAATCCAATAATGATCACAAAAATTTAAAGTTAAAAAATAAAAACTGATTTTTGCAATCAGTTTTTTAGTTTTTATTTTTTTATTACTTTGTCAAAGATGAATAGGCTGTGCTGAAAGAATAATAAGTATTGCCGATTTTTTGAGTCACTTCTTTTTCTACTGTAGCCGCCTTATCAACAATTCCATAATTAGCAGCTCTTGAAACTATACTTAATGCTGCTCCAGCAGCAATTTGTCCTAAAGAAGACACTTTATCCGCATTTTTTCCTATCGGGGCGTTCACAATCATTGCTGTTCCTTGTTTGTCGAGATCAACCAAAGCATTTTGTGCCATTATGGCTGGTGTTGTTATCCTACCAGTAGATGATTTTGTTGGAAGTAATCCATCCACTGCTTCACTTTTGGCAATGTCTTGCTTTTTGGCAAACTCCTCGGCCGCTTTAACCCCTGATTGTAAAGTTACGCAAGCAGGATTATTAGCGCACTCCATGTAAGACAAAAGACCCTTCATATTTCCATTTGAAAAAAAATTAGATGTGTCTGACACAGTTTCTTGGAGACTAGTAGTTAGTTTTTTTCCGCCGACAGTGCCACTTAAAACGTCTTTTACTGCAATTTCACCTTGTTTTTTAATATAAGCAGAGTAACCTGTTCCTATGCCTTCATAATTCAAATAAGAACTTTTTCCGGCAGTTAATTCTGTTAAAAATGACTTCATTTGTTTTAAAGCCGCTGCCTTGGGA
>DAIUDF010000026.1:0-12228 GCA_036845785.1 Candidatus Moraniibacteriota bacterium
AATTATCCCGGGATAACTATAACTGGGAGGAATTATTTGAAGGTGTCTGGCCAAGTAGGGTCGGGCAGTACTCAAAACATCAAGGTTCAAAATTTTTATTATAGCGGAATTAGCGTAGGTGGAGCATCTTCAAATATAGAAATTGCGTATATTGAAACAGAGCAGAACAATAGGTATATGGGGGCTGCCTATGGTCTTTATATAACCAATCCGACTACACTTGCAACGGGACTTTTGGCTGAAATCCATCATTGTAAATTTCACAACAATCGTACCGATGCAGAAGTTAGGTTTTATCAGACCTATACGGGAACCAGAACATCTTACGACCAGATCAAGTTTCATCATAATGACATTTATGACTCTCATGCGGATTGGGTGACATTGCAAGCTGAAGGTGTGAGTTTTTATAATAACACTATTCGCGACAGAGGCACGTACTTGCTTGATCATCCTGATGGAATACAGGCGTGGAGTGGATATTCTAAGATTTACAATAACAAGTTTTATGGTTTTCACAGAGCAGATGACAATAATGTAAACTCTTACATACGGTTTAACCCTGAAACTTCTAATAATCCCAATCCAATGTATATTTGGATTTACAATAACCTTTTTTATGAGACGCTTCCATTGACCTTTGCTGAGGGGACAAATGTGCGGCGCGGAGTGGAATTGTCTCCACAACCCGGCACAACTTTAAATCATTTGTATTTTATGAACAATACAATGATTGGCACAAACAAATTCGGGTTATTTCTGGGTTTTCAGACAGATCATTCGACATCAGATGTGTCAGATATAATTATTGCAAACAATTTATTTTTTGATTGCGCTCTGTCTGGTGAAGCAGTGCTGCTACTAGGTGGAACAGGAGATGGGTCCATTACCTATGGCAACTGGGGCAATTCCGTTGATGTGATAATTGATTTCAATACAGTACATGCAAGCTCAGGTACTTATACTACCAATAGTAAGTGGGATGATATTTTATACACTTGGGCTAATTTCTTGACTCAATCGGGAATCAATGAATCTCCGACAAATGCCACTCAAAACCCTGCTCTAAATGCAAACTTTGAACCGACAGTAAGTTCTCCATATAACAATGCTGGTGTGGACTTGTCCGCCTATTTTTCGACTGACAAGGACGGCAATGAGAGGTCGAATTGGAGTATTGGCGCATATGAATATGCCGAAGCATCTGACACGACAGCACCCGCTGCACCCAGCGGACTTGCTGTTAGTTAATATTTTAAAAAATTACATCAAAAGACATTCTGGTATTCTGCAGAATACCAGAATAAATATGAATTGATATATTAAAATCAAAAGGCAAAATAATAAATTTAAAATTAAAAAATATTTGGCTTTAAATTAATTTTATGTTGCAGTCTTTAAATAATAAAAAAGCATATTTATTTTTGGCGATAATAATAGCCATCGCTGGTCTGATTTTTGCTGTTTTTAAAATCAGGGAAAATCAGAAACCTGAAAATCAAATCGCAATATATGAAGCGCTGGTCAATATTGTCGATGAAAAAACAACTGATCCCGTGGAAGATGCCAGAAGTTCGCTGAAAAAAGGCGACGTGATTGCAATTTTTCCTGAAGGCCACGGATGGAGCGACACGGAAAAAAACAGCTATCTGATCGTTAAACTGAAAATCAAAGAAAAAGAGATGAAAGACCTGACTATGGCCAAAACTCAAAAAGTGGAAGCAAAAAAGTCAGAACTCGGTCAGGAAAATGAAAAAATGGAAAGAATGGAAGAAAAAACAATCCTAGCTCGCCAATACAAGCTGAATCTTCCCGAATTTGACACCAAAAAATTCTGGTCAAGCCATGAGCAGCCGTTTAAAGATCAAATTTTCGGCAATGAAATCATCGAGGAAAAGTGATTTCGGGTCATTTGGCAAACTTGCGGAATATGTGCTAAAATAAGCCTGAACAACAAACACAAAAACTAATATACAAATTACAAATATACAAGAGCGTATTTGCATGTTTGTATTTGTTTCATGCTTTTAGAAAAATATTTGTCAATTAATTTATTACTATTAATTTAAAAAATATGGACATTCCAGTCAGGTCATCCCAAGGCCCAGCATTTCATCCGGGATCGCAAGGAGAATACTTGCAGCGAAGAAAATTTGAAGAAAATACTTCGCAGCCAATGCCTAGCGAAAAAGAAAATCATGAAGGCTCTAAATGGACAGACAAGATATTTGACATCATGATTTCAGTTTCTCTGGTGGCTATCTTTTTCGGATTGCCGATATTTTTTACGGGCTTCACGTCGCAGGGAATTTCCTTTGAGAAACAGATATATTTCTATTTCTGGATTTTAGTGGCGCTGATCGCCTGGACTTCCAATGGCGTGATTCGGGGTGAAATGAAAATACGCCGGACGCCGATTGATGTACCGATAATTATTTTTTGGCTTTTCTATCTTTTGGCTACGATTTTTTCAGTCGACAGGTGGCACAGTTTCTGGGGATTCTTTGGCGATCCGACTCATGGTTTCGTAAATGTCACTGCCTGCATCATTGTTTTCTATTTGATTCTTAGCCATTTCAATCTGCGACGCTTGAAAATGATGCTCGGTTCGCTTCTGGCATCCGGATCACTGATTATTCTTTGGGAAATCCTGGTTATCAACGGAGCTTTGAAAGGGCTGGATCAGAATTTTGTCAGTGCACATCCTTGGTTGCAATATCTGCCAATCAGTCCGCTGGGTTCAATTTCCGGCGTTGCGGTTTTTCTGGGCGTTCTGATTATTATCGCAGTCACGGCTTTCCTGAAAACGCAATCAAGCAATCTGGAAAAAATAAAAAAAATAGCCATCTTGGCTGTTCTTTCCGTGATAATTTTGGCTTCCTTGTATGTTTTGTTGGCCTTCTTTAATTTTATGCCAAAAGAAGGCATTCTAGTCGGAGTGGTATTTTTTCTGGTATACATTATGGCGCGCATCATCAATCCTGGCAAAGGTTCAACCTGGCTGCCGATGAGCGTTTTTATGGGCGTATTGGCAATCCTTTTGATTGGCAATTTTGTTTCTTCAAGCTTCAATCTCGTATCAATCCAGTTGCCGGCGGAAGTGAGTCCGCAGCATCAGCTTTCGTGGCAAATAGCCAAAGAATCAATAAAAGATAAGTTTTTTCTGGGCAGCGGACCGGCAACATACTCCCATTCATTTGCTCTTCATCGCCCGCAGGAATTTAATCTGAACAATTTATATACTCTTAATTTCTACCAAGCCTCCGGAGTTCTGTGGGAAACCCTTTCAACAGTCGGCGCTTTGGGAACATTTGCTTTCCTTTTGCTGCTGGTTTCTTTCCTGGGTGTGACAATCTATCTTATCAGCAAAGACAAGGGCAAGAATAAAATATATTCTCTGGGAACACTTTCAGCTGTACTGACAATCATAACTTCTTCATTTTTTATAAGGCTGGATGGATCCATCGTAATTCTGGGCGTACTTTTGTCAGCTTTGGCCATGGGTGCGATCCTGGCGGAAGGAGAAACAAAAGAAGAAAATCTGAACCTTTCCCTGAAAGCCTCGCCAAAATATGCTCTGGCTTTAGCCTTCGTGTTTTTGGTTGTGAGTGCCGGCGTGGTTTTCCTTTTTGTGTTTTTGGGCAGGGTATACGCTGCTGATGTGATGGCAGGTATAGCCGGCAGACAAAAAAGCCTGACCGAAGAAAATTCAATCAGCAAAGTAGGCAAGGCCATCAATCTGTATAATAAGGAAGGCAGATATTATACTTTGGGCGGACAAATGTATATTGCTCTGGCTAACAATGAATTTCTCAAAGGCAAAGATGCCAACGCAACATTGATTGGAAACTATCTGGAAAAGTCGATAGCGCTGACTTCAAGCGGCAAGAATCTTATGCCAAAAGATATTGTGGCAGTTTCTGCGGCGGCTCAAGCGTATGAAAACAGATCAACTTATTTGGGACAATTTTTTGACGAAGCAATCAAGGCCCATGAAGAAGCCTTGGCTTTGAGTCCGCACAGTCCTGATCTTCGCCTGAAAATTGGACAGTTGAAAGCCAGACAAGCCAGTGTCGAAAAAGATGAGGCCAGGAAAAAAACCTTGCTTTCGGAAGCCACCGACATGTTTCAGAAGTCCATTGATGAAAAAAAGAATTTTGCTTCGGGCTACTATTATCTTTCTCTGATGCAGGATCAAAATGGCGATCTCGACAAAGCTTTGGACTCAGCCAAAAACGCCTTTGCTGTAAACAAGCAAGACATCAATATCCTGTTTAATCTTGGATCTTTGCTTCAGAAAAAAGGTGGAGATGAAAATATCGCGGCGGCTGAAGCTATCTATCTGCAAATATTGAAAGTTGCTCCGAACGATATCAACACCCATTTGAATTTGGGGCTTCTCTATGAAAATCAGAAGAAGAAAGATTTGGCAATCGAACAATACCAAAAAGTTTTGGATGTTCTGCCTAAGGATTCAACTAAAGCCAAAGAACAAATACAGAAATTCATAAGCAATGTCAGAATGGGAATTTCCAACAGTCCAAAAGCCCAGGTTCAGGAACCTGAAGCTCCTTCAGCTGAAACTCCTTCCATAACTGCTCCGGAAAACATAAATCCGCAGCAAACTCCGGTACCTGCAGAAAATGCAGGAGCACCTGAGCCTGCACCGGCAGCGCCAGCAACATCAACTCCATAGGGTTGCAGAAACAGATTTATAAAAATGTTCAGATGTAAATTTATCAAAAAACGCCCTATCTAGGCGTTTTTTGTAAGCAGAAAATATCTGATTTGATTTTTTATTAATTTTATGGTATAATTAAAGGTAGTAATAAAAAAATCTTATTTTAGAGGAAAAACAATCATTGAAAAGCTAATTTGTCTGATTGTTGTTTCCCGGAACGAATCCCTGAAGAAGGGAATTTTGTTTGGGAAATTCTATTGAATAGAGATTGTTTTGCTCTTGTTCGTTTTTGTCAGTGAAATACAATTTTCCATCTCTAAAATTATCAATAAAAAGAGGTTTGTCATTATTGAGTGTTAAAACGTCCATCATGTTGCGATGATCGCGATTGTCAATCTCAATTATTTTGACTTTATTTTCATTAATGAATAAAACATGTTCATAGTCGCGGGTCCATTGGACATTTTTGATCGGATTTGAAAGGCGGGTTATGGACATGTTTTCATTTTCAACTCTGGTTGGCTGGACTTCCCAAGCACTGACAAAATAAGTGGAGATTTCATTGTCTGTCCAATAGAGCAGTTTTTTGCCATCGTCGGAAAATTGGGAACCATTGGCGCCTCCAGCCAGTTTTTTGAAGTAAGTGCTTTCTTTTCCTTTGTTATAAATATACAAATCTCGGCTCTTATTTAGGAAAGTTATGCGGTCTTCATCGTAGACGATTATTTGATAAGAATTGTCATCCATATTTTCCGGCGCTGAATAAGTTATCTGCAAAGGAGATTCAAACGCATCCAAGCTCGTGCGGTAGACAATGCCTTCCGGCAACTGAAAATAGAAAAGGCCTTTTTGCGAAAGATCGTAGCTGGCTATATTTTTGGCAATTATTTTTTTGTTTTGGATATCATTAAGATCTATGCGATACAAATCACTGCCGGACAGGCAGAAAATAATATCTTTATTTTTTGGATCCCAGCGAACATGAGAAAGGCTTTCTAGTTGAGAAATGTTTTTGAGTTCCAGTGTTTCTTGTTTTTCCAATGAGACTATGAAATAATTTTTTTCTCCCTCCCTAATGGCAGGGATTATTAAGCGGTGAGATTGCGGAGACCATTCAATATTTTCTTTTTCATCATCAGTAAAAACATATTCATTTGAAGAAAAAACCGATTGGATTTCCGATGTTTCCGGATCAAGAACTTTCACGGAAAAATTATTTTCAAGCTGTTCTGAAAAAGCAATCAGATTTTTCTGGGTCGAAATGAAAAATTTTCCAACTCCGGTTAAATTATAATTTTCGCGCTCATAGGAATTTTCCGCCAAAAAAATATTCCACAGTTCAGTCGAGATGCCGCTATGGACGACAATATTTTTTGACCAGCTTTGATAGCCGTCAGCTTTCACTTCTAAAAGATATTTGCCCGGCTTAACTCCGCTGATATGGTAGGAGCTATTGATAAAACTGAAAGATCCGGAAGCCATAACCCCATTCAAATAGACATTGGCATTTTCAGGAGTGATTTTGATTGTTATTGATCCTCCATAGATAAAAATGCCTTTATCAAAACTGAATCGATAGCCAAAAGCATAACCAATAATTGTGGCCGAAACAAGCCAAAAAAGGGCGACAAGCGTCCAAAAAAATATTCTCTTAGGCAAAGGTGTTTTATCCATTAAGTTTCATTTAACAAATATGATTATAAACCAATGACAGACTTTTGTCTACTGTTCTATTTTTAAAAATCGTGTATACTTTATATATTAAATAAAAACTTATGCCTTTCAACAAAGCTTTTGTAAATTTGGGACTAGCCGGCAATATGGCAGAATTGGCGACTCTGGCTTCGATTATCTTGATTCTGAGCATAGTTTTTTGTTTTGTCATCAGCAGATATCGTTTGCACAATTGTCTCATTAACATATATATATCAATGGCGCTGGTAAGCGTGATTCCGCAGGATATAATGTTGTTCATGAAAAATTCCTACGTGATTGTTTTCGTTCTGCTTATTGTTGTGCTAACTTTGATGAATAAATATCTTTTTGATATTTATCAATCAGGGCCCAGCTATGCATTGTGGAAATCTTTCATATTGAGTTTTTTGGAAGTCACCTTGATTTTGAGTGTTATTTTTTCCAATTTAGCCAGCAAAGACATTCCGAACTTTGTTTCTCATAATTCGATGACATACTTTATTGATCCCTGGTGGAGATTTTTATGGGCAACTTTGCCGCTGATTTTCTTGATTCTTTTGAAGAAAAGACAATAAACCCCGCACTATTTTGACACTTTACTGCTATATTTATTATTCAAAATAACTTTAAATAACCATTTATTAATAAATTAAAAACTGGCTTAGTGTTTTTGCGCCTTTGGCGCAGTGTCAATTTAGTGCGGGGTAAAAAAATTTTTAAAGACATTTTAAAAACTCCTTTTCAGGAGTTTTTTTAAATGTGCGTCGTGAGGGAATCGAACCCCCGACCATTGGCTTAAAAGGCCACTGCTCTACCAGCTGAGCTAACGACGCATATTTTTAACAATCAGTTATTACAACATTTTCTATTGTACCACAAGGAAAATATCAGTCAATATAACAATTTCTTGACAAACGCGCTCCGGATGCTAAATTATCCTAACGATTAGCTAGGACAGTTTTTTACAAATTAAAAATAATAAGATATAAAAATAACAAAAAAGGGAGGATTTATCATGGCCAATAAAAAGAAAAACAGGTTACCTTTTATGGAGTATGATAAGATTTATGAAAGAGTTGGTGACTATGACCCATATGTAAAGCTTTTAATTAGTGAGGATAAGATTGGCGACATCTCTGTGGGAATATATGATCCTAACAATAAAACCGAACCAATAAGGATTGTTAAGTTTGCCATACTTCCTGGTGGAGGCAGGTCTATGAACACCTTGCATGTCTTGAATGATTTGGCGCTGGCGATAGAGAAAGATAACCAGGAAAATCCTGATGTCGAATTTTAAAGAAGGAGGAAACTATGCCGAAAAAAATATCTCCTAAAGAATTTGACCGATTATGGAAAAATTGCGATTGGGCGGGAATAATAGTACGCATCTTAGAAAAAAGTTCGGAAGCTGATGCGTACAGGGAAGCACGAGCCAAATCCAAAGCGGCAGCCAGACACATTGTGTTTATCTAATACACAGCTTTGCCGCAGGCTAAAAAATCGATGAAATTGACTGAAATATGTCAGAAAGGGGTAAAAATGATTATTATTTTTATATTGATAATAGGAATGATACTTGCAGCAATTGGACTAACTATTTTTGAAATAAAAATGGGCCATGTTTTTTGGCCTGCAGTAACGTGTGCAGGCTTCATGACGATTGTTTTCGCAGCAATGCACCTATAAACATATTGTCTGGCAAAATAAAACGAGAGGTCACGCAGAAACATCGCGGTTGGTCTCTTTTTCATTTCTGGCTCATTTTGGGATTATTTGATATACTTTAAATATAAAATAAATTAGCAAAAATTTAGTATGATTAAAAGTAATATGTCCCGCCTAGGCGGGATCGCCTGGGGCGGAAAAAAGATATTTTTATTATCATCGCTTTTGATGGCAGCGTTTGTTTTGTCCGGTTGTGGTTCAACCAGCACCACCACCAAACAGGTGCCTTTGAGCATGGCAGATGCTACATTAATAAAATCTGAAGATGGGGGGAAAACCTGGAATCCAAAAACCAGGATTGATGACCGAAAAACAATTGCCGGAATAAACGTATTATCTTTAGCCATAAATCCTCTTAATTCTAATGAAATATATATAGGATCTGAGGGCAATGGATTGTTTATGACAAAAAACGGCGGCAATAGCTGGGAAAACGTTGCTTTTGCCAACAAGGTTTATGGATTATTTTTTGATCCGCAAAATCCCGATCTGATTTATGCCAGTGGAGTTTTCAACAAAAGAGCCAAAATATACAAGCGTTTGGAAGAGGGACAGGAATGGAAAGAAATTTACACTGAGCCGTCAGACAATACGACTATTTCTGCTTTAGCTTTTGATAAAAATAATTCCCAAATAATCTATGCCGGCACTAGCGAGGGAGTAATTCTTAAAACAACTGACGGGGGCGCAAATTGGGCCAGCCTTGGAAAAGCTGACGGTCCGATCATCGGCATTGTTTTTGACAGTGCTGATTCCAGTCATGTTTTTTTCGGAGTTTTCCAGAAGGGAGTCATGGAAAGCAAAGATGGCGGAAAAACCATTGAGGATATAGCCAAAAAATTCAGCAGCGGCATAGGCAGTTTGAGCTTGTTTACTATTGTTGCTGATCCCTATCTTTCCGGCGTTGTTTATGTCGGGACAAAAGAGGGAATTTATCGCAGATCTCAGGATGAAAATTGGACGGAAGTCAAAATCATTGAAAGCTCAAAAGCTTTTCCAATTAGAGCCATTGCCATAAATCCGGGAAACTCAAAAGAAATATTCTATTCATCAGCCAAGGCAATCTACAAATCATCTGATTTCGGGGAAACTTGGGCGACATTTCAATTGGATACTGGCAAAGAAATAAGCGTATTGCGCTATGACGATGCGGATTCATTCAAAATTTATGCGGGCCTCAGGAAATTCTGATAGTATTAATTTAAAATTTTTAATTTAAAATTTTTTATCTTATGTACAACGAAATTATAAACAAAAGAAAAGACGATTTGGAAAAAGCCATGGAGCATCTAAAAATAGAAATGGGAAAAATCAGGACTGGCCGGGCGAATCCGTCCATGGTGGAAGATTTGCTGGTGGATTATTACGGGACCAAAACTCCGATGAAACAGATTGCCAGCATCAACACGCCGGAACCGCGCCTTATTGTCATCCAGCCATGGGATCGCGGAGCTTTGACAGGTATTGAAGCTGCTATTCGCGAATCAGATCTGAATCTTAATCCGAATAATGACGGAATTTTGATTCGAATCAACATTCCAATGCTGACCGAAGAACGGCGCAAAGAAATGGTCAAAATTCTCAATCAAAAAGCGGAAGAGGGAAGAATTGCCGTGCGTTCAATCCGTGAAGAAATATGGAAAGATATTCAGGATTCAGAAAAAGAAGGAAAGATTTCTGAAGATGACAAATTCAGAGGCAAGGAAAAATTGCAGGAAGTTGTGGATGACTATAACAAAAAAATCGAAGAATTTCGCACCAAGAAAGAAGCGGAAATAATGACAGTCTAATGAAAATGTCAAAATCCCAATGACGAATGACAAATCAAATCCTAAATCCAAATGACAAATTTTTAATATTTGAGCTTTGACATTGATTTGACATTGGAAATTGGCCATTTGTCATTTTTACGTTTGTTTAATCAATTATTAATAAAAAATAAATGCTTACTATAGTTGTATTTGTGGTTATATTGGGAATATTAGTGTTTGTTCATGAATTCGGGCATTTTATTATGGCCAGGAGAAATGGAATAAAAGTTCCGGAGTTCGGTTTGGGATTTCCGCCAAGAATGTTCGGTGTGCAGTTTCTGGAAGGCAAGGAGAAACAGAAAGTGTCAGAGATTGAAAGCCTGGAAATCAAGAAATCCGACATCAAAATGGGCGATGAAGAAATCATTCAGGAAACAATAACCGAAAAAATCCACACGGTTGAGAAAAAAATACCTGTCAGAAAGTGGCGGATCATCTGGGGCAGCCGTGACGGAGATGATGAAAACGAAAAACAGGACTTGCACGAAATGCATAAGAAAAAATTCAAAGGCGGCACAATTTATTCTTTGAACTGGCTGCCAATAGGCGGTTTTGTCAGAATTAAAGGCGAAGACGGCGAGGGAGAAAAAGAAGAGGACAGTTTTGCTTCAAAATCTTCTTGGGTGCGCGTCAAGGTTCTGGCAGCCGGTGTTATTATGAACTTTATTCTAGCCTGGGTGCTGCTTTCGACGACTTTTATGCTGGGATCATATCAGGATGTGACCGGAGAAAACAGGGAAGGATCAAAAATTTTAATCGAAAGCGTGGAAAAAGATTCTCCAGCTGAAAAGATGGGGTTGAAAGTCGGTGACATAATAGTTAAAAATGAAAATGGAGAAATTTTTTCATCAGTGGAAAATGTCCAGAAATATATCAATGAAAATAAAGGCAAACAAGTAACATTGATTGTGCAAAGGAAAGATAAAGAATTTTCTTTTTCCGGCACGCCGCGTACCGATATTCAGGAGGGACAGGGAGCCTTAGGAATTTCAGGCCTGGGCGAAGTTGTTGCTATGAAATACGGATTTTTTCAGTCGCTCTGGAAAGGTTTAACCGAGATAGGCAATATGTTCATTGCAATAGGCCACCTAGTTAAAGAATTGTTCTATGGCGAAGTTACAGGAATTGAAGTTATGGGTCCCGTAAAACTGGCTGCTTTTACTGGCCAGATAATCCCTTTGGGTTTCGTATTTGTTCTCAGGTTCATTGCCATATTCAGCATCAATCTGGCAATCATAAACGCCCTGCCTTTTCCGGCTTTGGATGGCGGCAGAATTTTGTTCATTTTGATTGAAAAAATAAAAGGTTCGCCGGTCAGCCAGAAAGTTGAACAGGCTTTCCATACAGTAGGAATGTTCTTGCTTTTAGCTCTTATGCTTTTTATAACGGTCAGGGAAATATTTACTCCGGAAATGCTGGCTAAAATAAAAGGTATTTTATAATTTCCATGGGGTTTGACCCCGCACTAACTTTGCACTGGCTTCGCCAATTAGCGCTTCGCGCTTACAAAGAATTAAAGAAGGGGTTTGACCCCGCACCAAATTGGCACTTTTTAAAACAAATGGAGGGGCTTGACCCCGCACTAACTTTGCACTGGCTTCGCCAATTAGCGCTTCGCGCTTGTGCAAAGTTAGTGCGGGGTTGACACATTGTTGTTTTTAATATATTCTATGTTTGTTAATTAAAAAAACATTGCTTCTGGCATGTTTTTTGCCGTTATTCAGCGGTATTTTTTAATAACTAAAAAAAGAAAATAATTATGGCTAGACTCATAACTAAAGAAGGACTTAAAAAAATTCAAGAAGAGTTGGATGAAAGACGCACAAAACTTAGGCAAGAAATTGCGCAAGCTATTAAAGAAGCAAAAGAGCAGGGTGATCTCAGCGAAAATGCTGAATATGCCGAAGCCAAATCCCAACAAAATGAAAATGAATCCAGAATTGCCGAACTGGAAATGGTTCTTAAAAATTCTGAAGTTGTAGAAAAAAACAAATCTCACGAAGGAGCGCAGATGGGGTCTGTCGTCAAGGTTAAAGTCGGCAAAAATGAGATGGAATTTATAATTGTCGGTTCAAATGAGGCTGATCCGGCCAATTTCAAAATTTCCAACGAATCTCCGTTGGGCAAGGCTTTTATGGGGCACAGAAGCGGTGACAGTGTTAGGGTTTCAGTTCCGAGTGGAGAAATCGAATATAAGATAATTGATGTCAAATAAATTTCTTTTTATAGCAAAAAACATCCCGCCTTCCAAAGGCGGGTTTTTGTTTAACCCGGTAAACCACCACGCGAAGCGTGGTGTGTGCCTTTATAGCG
>DAIUDF010000027.1:0-12053 GCA_036845785.1 Candidatus Moraniibacteriota bacterium
CTAAAGTCATGCCATAGCCTGGATAACAACCAGGAATTTCAAATACCCCGCTTTTCTCATCAATAGGAGTATATTTAGGTTTTTGAGGAATTGACACTGTCTGCATATCCTCTTTGTAACATTTGAATTATGGATTTTCCATAAAACAGATGTTTTTATTTAAAAAGTTATGAAAAACAAACAATCTTAACTTAATATTCAACAATTAACGTGAGTAAGCTTCAACAACCATTTGCGGATCAACATGAATTCCAATGTCTTCTCTGGAAACTTGAGCAATAATTTTGGCTTCAATTTTTGATTGATCAAATTCAATCCAGCGCGGAAAATTCTTTTTATTTTTCAGTAGCTGAATTTGATTTTTAAAATATTCATTATCTTTTTTTGATTCTTTGACACTGACAACATCGCCAATTTTCACCCGATAAGACGGAATAGTGTTCTTTTTGCCATTAACCAAAAAAGCTCCGTGATTCACTAGTTGTCTGGCTTGAATTGGCGAATTGGCAAAACCTGCTCTCTTAACAACATTGTCCAGACGCATTTCCAGGCGTTCCATTAACAAATCTCCTGTTACACCCGGCTTATTTTCAATTTCTTCATAATGTTTTCTAAATTGTCTTTCAAGGATTCCGTACATTCTTTTTATACGCTGCTTCATGGCTAATTGCTTACCATATTCGCTTAATCCTCTGGAAATGCTTTTTCCATGAACTCCAGGAGCATAAGGACGCTTAACCATAGCGCATTTTCCGCTATCGCATCTGTCGCCCTTGAGAAAAAGTTTCTCTCCAGCCCGGCGGCATCTTTTACATTTTGATCCCATTAAATCTCTAGCCATATCTTAATTCAATTTCTAATTTCTAATTTCTAATTTCTAAACAATTCATAATTTCAAAATTTTTAAAATTGAAACATTGAAAATTGATTGAAAATTGAAAACTGAAAATTGAAAATTTTACGCTTTCTGTTAAATTATAATCCGAACTAACTACTGAAATTAATTTTATTTATTAAACCCGTCTAGGCTTTTTGGGTCGGCAGCCATTGTGCGGAATCGGTGTTACATCTTTTATAGATACAAGTTCAAATCCCCTATTAGCCAATGATCTGATTGAGGATTCACGTCCGCTTCCCACCCCCCGAACAAAAACTTCCAATTCTTTAACTCCATATTTTTTAACTTTTTCTGTTACATCCTGCACAACCTGCGTTGCAGCATAAGGCGTTGCTTTTTTAGCGCCTTTAAAGCCAAGCAGTCCGGAACTTGACCAAGCCAATATTCCTCCGGTCATATCGGAAATCATAACCATGGTATTGTTATATGTGCATTTAATATGCGCTTGTCCTTTGCTTACTTGTCTCTTGATTTTTTTCTTCTTTCTTTTAATCTCAGCTGCCGAAATTTCCTCAGTTTTTTCTGCAGCATCAGTGTCAGCAACAACAAGAGTTTCTTGTTCTGTTTTTTCAACTACCTCTTCAGTTGTTTTAATCTCGGTCATATTCGCAAATTATTTCTAATATTTAAAAAAATCAATTCAAATACATTTATTAATCATTTGCATTCATTGGAATTTTATGTCTTTGACTCAGTTCTGCGGCCACTGCCCATAGTTTTTCTGACATTACCCCTAACTGTTCGACTGTTAGTCTTGGTTCTTTGGCCTCTTGTCGGCAAACCGCGTCCATGCCTTATTCCACGATAACTGCCAATTTCTTTTAATCGCTTAATGTTGGTTTTTACTTCATGCTTAAGTTCGCCTTCTACTCTATATTTTTTTTCTATTTCATTACGAAGCTTGTTAGCATCTTCGCTGGAAAGCTCTTTTGTCCGTTTTTCAGGATCGATATTCAGAAGCTTCAAAATTTTGCGACTTGTTGATGGCCCAATACCAAAAATATAAGTCAGAGCGACTTCTATTTTTTTATCATCAGGTAAATTGATTCCAGAAATACGTACCATATTGGCTTCTTAGCTTTATGAGCTTCTTAGCTTCGCTAGCTTGAAAAGGAATTTTGTTTTTTCCTAATTAAGCTAATTAAGCTGAAAGCTGATAAGCTATTTAATTATCCTTGTCTCTGCTTATGTTTGGGATTGCTGCAAATCACGTAGATTTTTCCTCTACGTCTTACAATTTTGCATTTAGCACAAATTTTTTTAACTGATGCTCGAACCTTCATATCAAATAATTCAAAATTTAAAATTCAAAGTTCAAAATTATGGAGTCGCTACGCGACATTTTAAAAAATTATGAGCGAAGCGAATTATTAAATTTTGATTTTTGATTTTTGATTTTTTAATTTTATAGCCTCTGCGTTATTCTTCCTTTAGTCAAATCGTACGGGCTCATTTCAACCAAAACTCTGTCCCCAGGCAAAAGCCTGATATAATTTACTCTCATCCTGCCCGAAATATGAGCTAAAATTTCATGGCCATTGTCGAGTTGCACTTTAAATGTAGTGCTAGGCAATGTTTCCACCACCACTCCTTCAAATTTTATTAATTCCTTTTCCTCTTTTTGGGTCATATTTTGCTTTAATTTACAACATAAAAATAGAGGGGGCTACTTCCAGAAAACTATCCTCATTCGTGAAAATTCAAATAGTAAAAACCTCTATGCTGGATAAGCTATTTAGTTGTTTTAAAAACGTGAATTAATCTTAACAAGATACTGAATTCTTGTCAACCCCGCACCAATCAGGCTTTTTATTTCATTTAAAAAGACTATTCCGGGCTTTTGTCAATAATAATGGATACTCTCTGGGAAAATTGAGGTACATGTGAAATAAAGCTTGGCGAAAAATTGGCATCTGCATTTTTTACATGAGGATATTTGCCAAGAATATCAGCTAATTGATCAACATTTTTTCCTAAAATTTCTTTTTTTATTTTTTCAGTATCTATTTCTGGAGCTATTGTTACCTCCGAAAGGATTTTCATTTCGGCCGTCAAATTTTCAAAATCCATGTTTATTCCACTATATTCTATTTTAGAAATATTTTCATTAGTTCCTTCAATATCCGGATGTGAATTTAAAATTATTTTTTCAGCTTCTTTTTGCGAAAAAATAAAGGCAGTAATTTTAGCAGACGCGCTATAATTCAAGGTGCTGGTTGCATCTCCAACTTTAGCATCAGAAATAGATTTTTCTACAACAATTTTCTGCATTTCTGGCAAAGCAACCTCGTCAGTTTGTATTTCTTTTTTAAGCGTTTCTTGTATTTTTTCATTAAGCATTTTTTCTGCTTTTGTTTTCGCATCATCAAGATCTTTTTGACTGACAACAGCTTCTCCGGCATCACCATTTGATGATCCGCCAGAAAAAGCAACTGATGATTTGGCATAAAATTTGTCAAATTTCGGACTGCTGGAAAATCCTGGAATGGTAAACCTGCTAGGTTCAATATTATAATCATCTCCAGGTTGGTCAGCAACAATATCAACTTCTATGGCTCCGGGTTGTGTCGAACCTCCAATAACTGTAGTGCCTGGCACAACAATATTTTTAACTATGCGGAAAATTTTTCCGTCTGGAGATTCCAATCTTGTCGTAGCTACTAAAATTTGAGTGGCTGAACTAAATTCATTATAAATAACCACTTTCCCGCTTGATTTTTTGCCAGAAACTTCGCTTCGCCCAGTAACTTCATGAGTTAAAGAAACATCTTCCGTTTTTTCGACTGTCCTAATGGAAATTTTGGAAGCATCATCAGAATTCATATTAACAGCTGCCTGCACACTGACATCAACTTTTTCTTTTAAAATATCGGGCTTAATTACGATTTCAACTTTTGGCACTAAAAGATAAGCTGCGACTCCACTGAGTGCTAAAAAACAAAAAATAAAGAAACTAATAATTATTTTTTTGGCTTTTCCTTCCCTTTTTTCAGTAACCATTTTTTCAGGCTGAGAATATTCTTTTTTTTGCTGCCTGTCAGCAGAAAACATTTTTTCCAAAGTTTTTTCCTTGTTTGGATCTATTTTGTTTGAAAAAGGATTTTCTCTCAAAAATGTGCTGCTTTTTGATTTTGGTGATGATTGATAATTTGTTTGAGGTTGAATATCGCTATTATAAGCAGTTGGTCTGGAATTTTCATTTTGCAAAATGCTTTCAAATGGTTTTCTTTTTATTTTGTTTCCCTCGCTTTTTAATACATCCAATGAACTTACTGGTATACGTTTAACCGGCAATTTCTTTTTTTCTAAAGATGCTTTTTCTTCATCAAAATCAGGAATGGATTGATAAAAATTTGTCGTACCTATATTTTTTAGCCTTTTTTGTCTGTCTTCGCTTTCCTGAATGTTTAATTCTGACTCTTTTTTTAATTCATTTTCATTATAATTTTTATCTTCCGTGACAGTTTCATTAAGAGCTTTTTTTTGATCATTTTCATTATCCAGCCCTTCCAAAGAAACATGCACTTCAATGCCGGCTTTTTCTGCCATAGAAATTCCGATTTCATCCTGTGTTACTAAAATAACTTTTTTATTCAGTTTGTCAGCTTCGCGTTTCAATAGCTTTAAATTTACAATGCTTTGCAAAAAAATAGCTCTGCCCGGAACGACAAAATAATTTTCTGTTGTTACAGATTTATCCAGTCTGTCTATAACTGAAGAAATTTCTTCATCAATATCAATGTAAAATGTTTGATGCATGCCATTTTTGTCTGCGAGCGAAGCGAGTAGCTACAAAATTGAGCATCCCGCACCAATTCGCACACATTATTTTAAAAAATAATTTTAACTAAGCCGTAGGCGACCACGCACGCAAACCAATACCTTGCAACAAGACAAAATTGGAATTGGTGCTGGGATGAAAATGCCAATTGCTAGTCCTGCATTGTTTGTAAGACTCTGCGTAATATTCCAGCCATTATTTTTTCCTCGCAAGTCACATCCAAAACCAAATTAGCCAAGCCCATAGGAGTCACATCTTGCGGATTTTTAAGTTCATTTGTTTTGTCCTGAATTCTTGTAACATCTTTCGGCTGTAAATAGCTAACCGTTGGAGTTTTTGCAAAAGGCAAATCACGCAACCAATTGGAAGATAGCAGAATTTTTTTAATTCCAGGCAACCCAGAACCACCCCCGCACAAAAGAATTTTTGAAGGCAAAACATCATTGCCCGCAAATTCAGACAAGGAAAGCTCGACTCCGCTGAGCCACACTGCACAATCATTTTGCAATATCTGTTCCACTTTTAAGTCAACTTCTTTGCCCAATTTTCCCTGAGCATATTTTATTTTCAATTCTTCGGCTTCATCAAAATCTATTTTGAGTTCCTGGGCCAATTTTTTTGTGAAAGCCCTTCCTCCAAAGGCAAACATTTTTGTTCCTTCCAGTCCACCATTACGCACAACTGCTATATCAGTTGTTCCGCCTCCAATATCAATAAAAATGGCGTTAAAATCCAAAGCGTCTTCATAGTCAATACTGCGGGCAACTGCATAAGGTTCAGCGGCAATACTCAGGAGATCAATTTTAAGTTCATCAGCAATAGTTTGCAAAGCTCCAAGATGAATCATGGGAGCATAAGCATTGAAAATTCCAATAGAAACATCCTTGCCTTGAAAACCAATGGGATTTGTTACTTGATAGCCATCGATTCGTACATCCACAATAGCTGCATTAATAAGTCTTACTTCAATATCCTGTCCGGTTTCCCATTCAATCTGCTGTTGTATGCGTTCATAGGCTTTGACTTGGACTTTTTGAATAATATTTTTAAGTTCCGGAAAATCGATGCGCGAATCCGGATTGCCCCGTTCATAGTGCACTGTTGTTGTCGTTCCCTTGACCAATTCTCCGGCAATTCCAACAATGGCTTTTTTTACTTTTTTAACTCCGGCATTTTCTAAAGCTTTATTGATAGTAATTTGACATGTTTCAATAACACCCGAGATATCAGAAACGGCGCCGCTTTGCATATTTCCCTTTTTTTGTCTTTCCCTGCCCACACCAATAACAATACCTGTTTTTTCCTTGGCATTAACCTGAAAAACCATAGCCTTGGCAACTTCCGTGCCGATATCCAAGGCCAGGTAACACTCGGAACCAGCTCCTGAAAATATTTTAGAAAAAAGTCCCATAAAAACCTAAAAAAATTATATTTTATCAATTTTAACATCTAAAATAGCTTCTTCAATTTGTTTTTCTGTCAAAAGTCCTTTTTGTCCGCCATATTCCGTAATTGAATGACTGCTATTGAGAATTCCCCATTTTAAAGCTTCATCTAAACTTTTTTCTTTGATGTAGGCTGCTAAAAATGCGCTAGCAAAAGCATCGCCAGCACCAGTAGTATCAACGACTTTCTTTTGCAAAATTGCATCCACATGCAAGACTTTTTCTCCGTCATACCCCCAAGCACCGCGAATTCCGTCTGTTAGAACAACTATCCCGACTCCCAATTCTTTTATTTTTTTTACCAAAAAAGATTCATCATTCAGTTCTTCTCTTGAAAAATTACCTTGCATATTTGTGACTGTTTCCAAAGCTTCGTCTTTGTTCATAAACAATACTTCGGTTTTTGCAATCATAGAACTGACGTTTTCCATATCATCGTGAATCATTTGCTGTCTGGGATTAAAAGCAATTTTGACACTTTTTCCTTCTATTTTCTTTAAAATTATTTTCAAAACTTCTCTCCACTCTCCACTTAAATCACCCACAAAAATCCACTCATATCCATCCAGTTTGTCTTCTTCTATGCTGAATTTTTTGCAGGCTCTATGATTGGAAAAAATGACACGCTCACCACTATTAGCATCAACAACTATAGCCGAGAGATCGCTAAGTGTATTTTCTACAACTAAAATTTTATCCGTGCCTATTCCTTCTTTGGCAATATTTTTCTTAATCCATTCTCCGCATTCATCTTCTCCGATTCCGGCATAACAATCAGCATTTTCTCCCAATTTAACTAACCCAGAAGCAACATTCACCACACAGCCTCCGAGTGTTTCATGTCTACGCTCGATTTGATATTTAGCGCCAAGTTCAAATTCTATTTTCTTCTGCGACAAAATATCTTCCGGCGTATCAATAACGATGCCGCCGTTAGTTGGAAAAAAAATATCTTTAGTTGCCGAACCGATACATAGTACTTTCATAATTCAAAATTTTTGGCTTTTTAATTTTATTTTATTTCTTCTTCTATTTTCATCAGCCGATTATATTTGCAAAGTCTTTCTCCGCGAGACAGTGACCCTGATTTCATAAATTCAGCCGCCGTCCCAACTGCCAGATCCGAAATAAAATCATCCGTCGTTTCTCCACTTCTGTGTGAAATGACTATTTTGAATTTATTTTTTTTGGCCAAGCGTATGCAATCCAGCGTTTCCGAAAGCGTTCCAATTTGATTAACTTTTATCAACACTGCATTGCAAGCTTTTTCTTCTATGGCCCGCTGCAATCTTTTGGTGTTTGTAACCAAAAGATCGTCCCCAATTAGCATGTTTTCTCTAAGAATGTTTTTAACAACAGATGACGAAATCGGTTTTTGTGTGATTTTTTCTGTCATCGCCGCCCAACCAGACCAATCTTCTTCAGCCAAGCCATCTTCTATTGAAACCACATGATACTTGTCGATCCAATCGCGATACATTGAAACCAGGCGTTCTTTTTCCATAGTAACTCCTTCAGGCTTTAAAATATAATTTTTTTCTTTTTCATTATAAAAACTGCTGGCAGCTACATCTATGCCTAAATTTATTTCTTCGCCAAGCTTATATCCGCTTTCAATGATGGCCTGATTAATGAGCTCCAGGGCATAAGTGTTGCTTTCCAATTTTGGAGAAAACCCGCCTTCATCGCCAACCCCACTGCTCTGTCCAAGCGATTCGATTATTTTTTTAAGCGTATGGAAAATTTCACTGCCAGAGCGCAATTGTTCTGAAAAATTTTTTATGCCAGTCGGAACAATTTTAAATTCCTGCACGCTTAGACCGCTATCACTATGCTTGCCGCCATTTAAAACATTGAACATCGGCATAGGAACTTTTGGTTTGACATTCAGTCCGGAAATATTATTGATATATTGATAGAGCGGAATTTTTTTTGATAAAGCAGCTGCCCGACATACCGCCAAAGACACTCCTAAGATAGCATTAGCTCCCAGATTGGATTTATTTTCAGTGCCATCAAGTTCCAGCATGATCTCGTCAATGATTGATTGTTGATCAGCATCTTGATCAAGAAGCGCTTCACGAATTTTCGTATTCACATTCTCCACAGCCTTCAAAACCCCTAATCCTCCATATCTTTTCAGATCATTATCGCGAAGTTCCAAGGCTTCGAATTTTCCAGTCGAAGCGCCAGATGGAACAGCGGCCGTTCCAATTGTACCATCATTCAAAACCGCCATAACCTCAATTGTCGGATTGCCTCTTGAGTCTAATATTTCTCTTCCCTTAATATCTGCGATTTTTATCATATTTTTTATATATAAAATTTAAACCTGCACAAAAAATTTATAAATTCATACGTATCCAGATGAATGCCTTCTGTAAAGGATTATAAAATATCAATAAAAACAGCAGCATTAAATAATAAGCAGTTAAATATTTAAGGCTTAGATTGTATTGGCAATAATCCGAAAGTTTTTTTTCCAGGCTATTGTGTATTAATTTCCAAGACATATGGAAAAATTTAAAGTGTATCATGGTTATTACCAGCAAGGAAGTTATGAAAAAAATAAGGGCTACGTTTATTTGGCTGGCATACACAAAAAACGTACCGAAAAAAAACAAAGGTAGAATCCAGAATATTTCCCGATCCCAAAAATCATTCTCGGCTTTAAAATTGCTGAAACTCGAGAAATAAAGATAAGGTATGCAAAAAATGTTAATAAAAATACCAATAGAAAAAACTATAATAGTAACAAAATTAGGCGCCCCAAAATAACTGCCTGGCTCGATAATATTCAAATTGTTAAGCAAGATTAAAACTATACCTATAAGCAAAAGGAGTCTTGAAACAGCAAGGTTTATCAGCGAAATTACATTAATTTTTTTTAATTCACTCAGAGACATTGTCCTGTTATACGTCGAAAGACTGCCTTTTTTAAATTGAGGTGTTTGCATAGTTTAAAATTGATATTTACTTTATATTTAAATTATACCACACTTTCTAGCTAATACTAGCCAAAAGCTAACTGTAAAAAGTTTAGCTTTTTAGTGCATCGATTCCCGGCATTTTGTTGCCGCTTAAATATTCCAGCATGGCACCGCCACCGGTTGAAACAAAGTTTATTTTGTCTATGGCTTCATTTTTTTCCAGAACTTCTATTGTTTCTCCGCCACCGACTACAACATAAGCCTGACTACCTAGAATTTCTTTGAGAATTTCATTGGTGCTGAAGGCATATTTTTCCTCTTCAAATTTACCTAGTGGCCCATTCCAAACTATGGTTTTAGCCTCCCTTATGATATTTTTAAACTTTTCCAGAGTTTCCGGACCAATGTCCAGCCTCTCATCAATAAAATCAATTGGCAAAATAACTTTTTCACTGAATTGCAAATTTTGATCCAGTGCTTCGTTGGCAATTTTTCCGCCAACTAAAATTTTGTCGTATTTTTCTTCAAAAAATTTTATGACAGGCAATTTTGTTTCAATTTTAGCCCCGCCTATTATTGCTACGGCCGGTCTTTCAAAATTATTTTTTATTTTTTCCATTTCTTCAATTTCTTTTTGAAGCCATAAACCGGCATAACTAGGAACTATTTTTGCAACATTTGTTACTGAAGCTTGATCGCGATGGCAAACACTGAAAGCATCATTGATAAAAATTTCAAAATTAGAAATTAGCTTTTGGGCGAAAGCGGCATCATTTGTTTCTTCTCCTGGATAAAATCGCACATTTTCCAAAAGCAAAATCTCATTTTCCCCCAAAACATCGAGTTCATTTTTTATTTCCTCTGAGAGACAGTCTTTAACAAAAAAAACTTTTATTCCTAATGTTTCTTGTATATCATTTTTTATTTGTTGCAAAGAAAATTCTGGATTTATTTTTCCTTCCGGCCGGCCAAAATGAGAAACCACCGCTATTTTGCATTTTTTTTCCAAAAGATAATTCAGTGTTTTTTTGGCAGCTTCAATTTTGAATTTTTCCTTTACTTTGCCTTTTTCAACCGCTACGTTAAAATCTACTCTTAAAAGAATTTTCTTTTCTTCTAATCCAGCTTCCTGAATTTTTTTCAATTCCATAATTTTTTAATTTTTAATTTTTAATTATTTCCCCATTCCAAAGATAGCTATCAGAAGCCCGATAAGTGCTGTTACCATTGTAAAAATCCAGGCACGCATTACAATTTTAGATTCCGGCCATCCCTTGGCTTCAAAATGATGATGAATTGGGGCTGCCAAAAAAACTTTCTTATGAAAAAACTTCTTACTAAACAACTGAATCGCAACACTGGAAGATTCTAAAATATACAAAAAAACAATAATGAAAAGAACCAGAGCTGAATTGGTAAGCATTGCGACAACCCCTAGCGTAGCGCCAAGAGAAACTGCTCCCGTGTCCCCCATGAAAAAACGGGCCGGCGGAATATTGAACCAAAGAAAAGCCATCAGCGCTCCAGCAATAGCGGCACAGAAAGCCGCCAAATCAACTTTGTTCTGCGCGAAAGCAATGGCCGCAAAAGAAATGAAAGCCATAAGCAAAACTCCACCATTAAGGCCATCAAGTCCGTCAGTTTCATTGGAAGAAATAGCGGAGAAAAGAATAATAAAAATAAAAAGCGGAACATACCAAAAGCCTATAGAAAAATCTCCCAGAGCCGGAATATGAATAATGTCCCAGCCTAATTTACTAAAAAACCACCAGGCACCAACACCTGAAATAACAAAAAGCCACCAGAAGCGCATCGCAAATCGCATGCCGCCACCCTTATTACTCCCCCAGCCTTTGACACTCATTATATCATCAAAAAGCCCAAGTGCGCCGGCTGCACCAAGCGCAAACAAGGGAAGCCACACCTGGGATCGACTGAAAAAATCCAAACGTGCAATAAAATTAATACCTGCAAACTCAGAAATCCATGGAAAAACAAAATGGGACGATAGTACTAAAATTATAATTGAAGCCCAGATTATAACTCCACCCATTGTTGGAGTGCCGGATTTGTCAGCGTGCAGTTTGTTTATAAAATTTAATTTTTCTCCATTAACATCAGTATTTTTTATTTTTATGCCAATTTTATATTTATAAAGCATGTGTGTCCAAAGAGGCGTAACTGCAAAAGCCAGTATGAAAGCTGAAAGTCCCGTAATCAGCACTTTGAAAACATTAAGCACTTCTGGAATTGTCTGGATTTGAGCTAATTGCATAATATATAATTCAAAATTTAAATCTCAAAAAGCATTATCTCCATTCATATGAAGCAAATGCCCAATTTATCATTGTTTTCGTGTCCTGCCAGCGATTAATGTCATCGAGAACTACCGATACTATTTGATGTTTGCCGCTTGGATCAGCAGCAACTGTCAATAATGAATAGCCGGCCAAAGGAGTAAACCCGGTTTTTCCACCTAACGCATTCGGCACTTGCAAAAGATTTGAAACTGTATTTATCAGGGAGTGTTTAGTTTTTTCATCAGCCGAACTTATTTCTAGATTATTTTCTGAAAATGCCGATTTGTATACATTCCAAATATCTTCATAGCGAAGAGAATAGGCTGCTATTCTAGCAATATCATAAGCCGAAGAATAACATTCTTTTTCCTGCCCCGCTGGCTCTTCTAAGCCAGAGGCCGTACAAAAATGCGTATCAGTTAATCCGAGCTCCTTGGCTTTTTTATTCATCATATCAGCAAAATCATTTTGAGAACCGGCAAGATGCTTGCCTAAAGCTATTGCGGCATCATTAGCGCTGTTTATAAGTGCGGCACGCAAAAGATTTCTGGCAGAAACCTTTTCACCAATTTTCAATCGCTGGCTATTGCAAAATCCGCTGCGCGGACATCCTATTTTAGTTCCATCAGCATAAATAGCTTCTTCATCTATTTCAATTTCTTCTTTATCTAAATCCTTTATTTTTTCAACCACCAAGAC
>DAIUDF010000028.1:0-10226 GCA_036845785.1 Candidatus Moraniibacteriota bacterium
CTACGCTATAAAGGCACACACCACGCTTCGCGTGGTGGTTTACCGGGTTAATAAAAAAAGCCTTTGCTATTTTTAGCAAAGGCTTTTTTATTTTCTTTGAAAATTTTTATCCACTATGTAAAAACATAGTGTTCATACGTAGCATTCAGGTTTTTATCATAACCGGATGACGAATCAAGTTCTATTTTTCCGCAAGCAAGCAGACGCTTCAAGTGAACTGGAAGAATGTCTATGCTTATAGGTACACCTTTCAATTCTGCAATTACATATTCTTCTTCCTTTTTTTCGTGCGGCGTTATAAGAGTCAGGACCGTTTTTTTCGAAAGTGTGGATAAATCAGGAAGCGGCGGAGCATCTTCAAATTCTTCTGGGTTAAGCTGTTCGATCCCAAGCTGTGCACCAAAGATGTTTATTTTTTCTGCAGCCTTTCTCTGACTAAACCAGCCATTTTTTGTTGTCATACTAAGCATAAATCTATCGAATCCGCTTGGTGTAGGGTGGTTCCTGTAAATGGCACCGTGATATAATCCCGTATTTCCATTAAACACAACTGCCAAATAAGCCTCGGGCTTCTGTTGACCTTTGTTCATTGGTTTATCCTCCTTTGATTTTGTATGATATAAATTTTGAAAATTGTTATTAAATAACTGAATCAGCAATTCAAGTTAAGCATTACCCATTTAAAAAAGCAAGTTAAATATATAAAAATAAAGAAGATAGAGAAAAACAAAAAAGTCAGCGATTTTTTCAGTAAAAATATCTGGGCAAACGTAAAGTTTAGTGAAAAATGCCATTTTGCTTTATTTGAGCCTTTTCAAATTCTTTAACAAATGTAGCCATTGTCTTTTTTAGCCAATTTAAGCCATCTGTTTTTCCGTCCCAAAAGTTGATTTTTTTGTTTTTTGTCAAAAAATTGGCAGAAAATTTTAAAAAAATCACAAAATAAAAAAAGTCCAGGGACTTTTTCGGGTGAAAATCTCTGGACAGACTCAAAACTGGGCATAGAACACTTTTTTGCTTTATTCAAGCCTTTTCAAATTCTTCGACAAATGTAGCGCCATAATATTTTGCCTAATATAAGGCTTTTTGCCGATCGCATGAAAAAGCATTTAAAGCGGCTCAGCTGTTGTTTTCCAACTTCCAATTACTTCACGAACAGCCCACAATAGCATTTGCCCTTTTCCGCAATTTCTTCTTTATGGAAAGCGCAGGGGCATATTTTTTTCGCATCTTCTTCCTGATTTCCGCTTATCCGCCGGCAAGGGCAGTATTTCTGGCCTGTTTTTTCTTCATTTCTCAATAATCCGTCCAGCACTCTTTCAACAGCCTTCTCGTCCGGATTCAACTGAAATCCATTTTCTTTGGCATATTCCAAATATTTTTCAATCATTTCTTCTTTTTTATCCATATATTTTTTGCAATTTAGATTTTAATAGCTTATTGAATATTTTTTTCCAACCATTCTTTGACAACATTCTCAGGATTGAATCCAGTGAAAGAATCCACTGGTTTTCCGTTTTTAAACAGCACTACCATTGGAATGCGGTCGACATTAAATTTTTGGGCATTCAGCGGATTATCATCGACATTGGCTTTCAGTAAAACAATTTTTTCCTCGAATTCTTTTTCTATTTTTTCCAAGACTGGCGCTAGCATTGAGCAGGGTTCGCACCAAGTCGCATAAAAATCAACTAAAGCCATTTTTTCTGTCTTTTGAATTTCGTTTTCGAAATTCTCGTCTGTTAAAATAATAGACATATTTTAATTTTTTATTAATTTACAGTATTTCGATTATACATGGAATGTTAATATTTTTCCAGAGGCACAAAAAAATCTGGAACAAATCCAGATTTTTTATTTTGGTACCGCTACGGGGAATCGAACCCCGGTTTACAGGATGAAAACCTGCTGTCCTAACCACTAGACGATAGCGGCAAATTGTTTTTAAATATTTCTCTTATTCTTTTTCTTCCAGCTGAAGATTTCCAATATTTTTCAGCCTCTCTGGCAAGTTTTATATTCGCACACTTTTCTAATATTTGCCAGCTTAAATTTCCGAAATTTTTTGTTGTTTTCACTTCGCCCTTCAGGTGCTCTGATAGCCTCCTTTCTATATTATCAGAAAAACCAACATATGTTCTTGTTCTTTTTTCATCGACAAGTAAATATATATGAAAATTCATATAAACCTGCTGTCCCCGCCTCGCGTCGACGAGCGGTCGTCTCCGCGAGTCGAGGCGGGCTAACCACTAGACGATAGCGGCAAATTTAAAACAATAACAGTGGCAAGCTTAACATAAAAAAAATAATTAGTCAAAGGTTCTTTAAGGGCTAGAATTGAGACTTAATTAAAAACTTCTTGCGAAGTTTTTATTATTTTTCTATTTTCATATTTTTCGCCACTTCCAGCAATTTTTTCTTGGCTCGATTGATGAGCGTGCCGATGGTGTTGACGGGCTTGCCCAGCATAGCGCCAATTTCTTCATAGGAATATTCCTGAAAATATCTGAGTTTCAAAACTTGTTTGTATTTGGGCGGCAATTTTTCCAAAGCCTTGTCAATTTCACGCACAATTTCCATGTGTTCCCATTTTTCTCCGGGAAGCTCTTCATTGAAAGCTGTGTCCAGTTTATCCTTAGTTGTAGAGATGTCATCCCAGGAAACCAGTATCCGTTTATTGCGGCGTTTCAAAAAATTTATTGCTTCATTGTGAGCGATCCTATATACCCAGGAAGAAAACTTGCGGGAAACATCAAAACTCCTGATATTTTTGAAAGTTTTGGAAAATACGTTCTGCAAAATGTCCTCAGTTTCATCCTTGTTACCGACAAAATGAAAAATATAGGAAAAAAGTTTTTTATAATAACGCTCGGAAAGAGTATTGTAAGCAGCAGCGTCCTTCTTTTTCATCAATCTAATAAGCTCAATGTCGTTAAGTTCATGACAACAAATGCCTTTCTGGGAAGCTGAGTTGCAAGACCGGCCCGAAGGACATTTTCTTTCCTGATTCAAAAATCCAAATGATTTTTTTTGTTTCGCGGAAAAAAGTTTCGCGCGCTTACGTGAAGCTAAAGACTGCGGCTGACTTTTCATTTTCCCTGCCATATGATAATATCTTTTAATTATTACATATGAGGATAAACCAAAAACTGTCAGTTGCGTTTCTTTAGAGGGATTTTTATACTATAATAATAACACCTTTATGTCAAGTCTGCTAGTATTAGCCATTGAAACATCTTGTGATGAAACCTCGATTTCCGTTTTGCAATTTGAAAATGGCTTTTTAAGGCTTCTTTCAAACGAAATTTCCTCCCAAATAAAGCTACACGCCAAATGGGGCGGCGTCGTGCCGAATCTGGCCGCCAGAGAACATGTGAAAAATATTGTGCCGGTTTTTGAATTGGCTCTCAAAAATGCCAGGGTTTCCATGCAAAATATCGATTTTATAGCCGTTACTAAGGGACCAGGACTGATTCCAGCACTTATGGTCGGCGCCAATTTTGCCAAAACGCTTTCATATATTTGGGAAAAACCACTGATAGGAATTCATCATATCGAGGGACACATATACGCCAACTTTGTTGGCTTAAGTCAAAAGTCAAAAGTCAAAAGTCAAAATGTAAATTTTCCTGTTTTGTGTCTTGTTGTATCTGGTGGTCATACTCAACTGGTTTTGATGAAAGATCATTTGCAATATGAAATCATCGGACAAACATTGGACGATGCAGTCGGCGAAGCTTTTGACAAAGTGGCGAGAATTTTAGGAATTGGCTATCCCGGTGGCCCAGCCATTGCGCAGCAAGCTGCGAATTTTAAATTTTCAATTTTAAATTTTAAATCAAATTCGAATGACAAAATTTCAAATAATAAAACAAAAGAAAAATCATACGAAATACAAGATACAAAATACCAGATACAACTTCCAAGGCCTATGCTAAATAAACCGGGATTTAATTTTTCTTTTTCTGGACTGAAAACTGCCGTACTATATGAAACCAAGAAAAATCCTAAACTCTTGAAAAATAAAAAATATATTGCCGCTGTTTGCCATGAATTTCAGCAAGCCGCCATTGATGTTTTGATTGCCAAGACTCTCAAAGCTGCCGAAAAATATGCACCAAAAACCATTTTGCTGGCCGGCGGTGTCAGCGCCAACAAAGAACTTCGCGAACAATTAGACTTGGCAATTAAGAAATTTATACCTGATACATGCTACATGATACCTGATACATCCTTGACCGGCGACAACGCTGCCATGATCGCCGCTGCTGCTGCTTTCCGCTGGCAAAAGATGAACGAATCACAAAAGAAAAAAGCAATGAGTGGTTGGAAAAATATCCAACCCGATGCAAATTTGAAATTAAAATAGTTTTTCTTGAAATAATACAGTTAAACTGATATTATAAGGATATTATGGAAAAAGAATTGCCTAAAATTTATGACCCGAAAGCAGTCGAGGATGAAATTTACAAGCGCTGGGAAGACAGCGGGTTTTTTAGTCCGGAAAATATCGATTCAAAAGAAACTTATTGCAATGTTCTGCCACCACCCAACGCCAACGGAGAACTGCATGTCGGACATGCCAGTGGCTACACTGTCATGGATATTTTTGGCCGTTATAACCGCATGAACGGTAAAAAAACTTTGCTTTTGCCAGGCAAAGATCATGCCGGAATTCAAACACAAGTTGTGTTTGAAAAACTATTGCAAGAAAAAGGAACAACCCGACACAAACTGGGACGAGAAAAGTTTTATCAGGAAACTTACGATTTTTGCATTGACCGCGCCAACTATATGCGCTCTCAGGAAAAAAAGATTGGCATTAGTGCCGATTGGTCGCGCGAAAAATTCACTCTTGATCCGGATGTTTTGAAGATAGCCATGGAAACATTCGTTAAAATGGAAAAAGATGGTTTGATTTACAAAGGTAAAAGAATTGTAAACTGGTGTCCTCGCTGCGCCACCGCTCTTTCTGATGTTGAAGTTTTGCATAAAGAAACCCCGGGGAAACTATATTTTATAAAATATCCTTTGGAAAATTCCGCTGATTTTGTGACAGTTGCCACCACCAGACCGGAAACTATGCTGGGTGACAGCGCTGTGGCCGTTAATCCAAAAGATAAAAGATTTACAAAACTTGTTGGAAAAAATATTGTTCTGCCTTTGCAAAACAGAACCATTCCAATTATTGCTGACAGACGCATTGATCAAAATTTTGGAACCGGCGCGGTTAAGATAACTCCTTCGCATGATCCACTCGACTGGGAAATTGGCCGGGAAAATAATCTCGAAAAATTTGATACTATCGATGAAAAAGCTAAAATTACCGACCTGGGAGGAAAATATGCCGGACTCGATGTGAATGAAGCGCGCGCTCAAATATTAACTGATCTCGAGAAGATCGGTTTGTTGGAAAAAATTGAAGACATGGCTCATTCTGTTTCTATTTGTGAAAGGTGCAAAACAATCATTGAACCTCTCACTTCCAATCAGTGGTTTGTTAATGTTGATTCCTTAAAAAAGAAAGCTTTGGAAGCTATTAAAAAAAATGAAATTGAAATATTTCCAACCAACTTTAAAAAAATCCTGATTGATTGGTTTGAAAATTTGCGTGATTGGTGCATCAGCCGACAAATTTGGTGGGGACCGCAATTCCCTGTTTGGTATTGCTCAAAATGCGGTGAAGAAAAATATATTGTTTCAATTGAAAAACCAAAAGCTTGCCCGCATTGCGGCAGTTCCGAACTCATGCAAGATGAAAATACTTTCGACACCTGGTTTACTTCCGGCCAATGGGCACATACAACCTTGAAATCACACGCTGACGATTTTTCAACATTTTATCCAACAGATATGATGATTATGGGCCGCGATCTTCTGTTTTTTTGGGCTTCACGCATGATTATGATGAGTTTATATGCCACCGGCAAAGTGCCATTTAAAAATTTATTCTTCACTGGACTGGTTCGCGACAAAAATGGACATAAATTTTCCAAATCCCGAGGCAATGGAATTGATCCATTGGTTATGGTTGATAAATTCGGAGCTGATGCACTGCGCATGAGTCTTATTATGGACAATGCGCCCGGACAAGACTCCCGCCTTTCGGAAGAAAAAATTGAAACCTTCAGAAATTTTACCAACAAGCTCTGGAACATTTCGCGCTATTGTTTGACACAAGAAAATTTTAAATTGGAAGAAAAGATATCAAAAGAAGATGTAAAAACCATTTGGGATGAATGGATAGTACAGCGTATTGATGAAATAAACCAAGAAATTAATAATCTTTTTGAAACTAAACAAATTTCTCTTGCAGCTGATAGACTTAAAGCTTTTACTTGGAATGAGTTTGCTGATTGGTATGTTGAAATAAACAAGCTAGAAAAAAATAAAAAAGTTCTTGGTTATGTCTTAGATAAACTACTAAAACTTTGGCATCCATTCATGCCTTTCTTGACTGAATATATTTGGACATTAGCAGGAGAGAATGAACTTTTAATGATTTCAAAATGGCCTCAATACAAAAAACACTCACATATTAAGGTATCTTCAAAGGGACCTGAAAAATGTAAATTAATACAAGAAATCATAACAAGCATACGTGATGTAGCTTTTGCTGGTATAAATAAACCAAGAAAAGAAATCACTATAGATATCGCAAACCAAAAACAATATAAGAATAGTGAAATGGAAAAACTTTTGAAAGAGCAGGAACACTTAATTAAAAATCTTCGCACTTGTGTAGAAACATTAAATATAGTTACTACTGGAAAAACAATTGACGGCGCTGAGTTCACAGTCGTTCAAGGTGTGAATATCTATATTAAGCTTCTTGGTGGAACTTTTATAATAGATGATATAAAATCGCAATCGTCTATAGATTCTGTAGGACTTAAAAAGCTAAAAGAAAAAATTGCCAACCTGGAAAAAATTATTGCCGGATTCAAAGCGCGTTTGAAAGGCAAGGATTTTGCCAAAAAAGCGCCTAAACAAATCATTGCTCAGCAGAAAGAAACTTTGGCAAAAAAGGAAGCCGAACTTCAGGAGCTCAAAAAACATCTCGCTTCATTAAAATAAATATGAAGAATGCATTTGAATCTTTTTTATGGGGAATAATTGCAGCCTTGGGGGCGCTAGTTTTGGAAATTATCGCTTTTTTAGGAATTTCTTATAATAAAAATATTGATTTTTCTTTCAGTGTCTTTTTTTCTTTTCCTTTTTTCATTCTAATTGCTGCTGGAATTGAAGAATTTTTCAAATATATTATTATTTCCAAAAAAATTGAGTCCTTTTCCCTAGAAAAATCATATATTGTAAATTCTCTTCTGGTTGGCTTGGGATTTTTTGCAGTTGAATTAGAACTAATTAATATATCTTCCGGATTGCCAAACTGGAACATTTTGAGTGAAATTGCGCTTTTACATATCGGTACGGCCGGAATAATCGGATATATTGTTGCCATTAAAAACCCCCGGAAATTTTTCACTTTTTTATTCGCCCTCTCGTTTGCTGTCGCTTTTCATGCAGCCTATAATTTTTTAGTTATAAAAAGAGCTTTCTTGCAAAATTATGCTGTTTTTTGTCTGCTGGGTTTGATAATTTTAATCAATATTGTCAATTTTTTCCGCATCAGCGGTAAAATCAATCCAGACTCAAAATAACTTGCCAGAGAATAAAAAAAGTCTTATAATATTTATATAAGAATAATTCTTAATTTAGGGGGAATTAACGGTCTTTTTGCCGCCTGTGTGCTATGCGACAAACAGAGATCGGAAATTCATAAACCATACTTATTATGTTAAAAACAAAAAGATCATTCTTTGAGCGCATGACCGGAGCAACATCGGTTAATAATCCAAATAATCAGCGCAGCGATTCTATGCCGGTTTTTGCGGAGGAAGAAGAAACAGAAATGGTTATGAATGCTGAACCAAGAAGCGTTTTTGTCGAAGAAGAAGCCTATGCCAGCAACGCTGAAGGCCAACTGACAATCGATGTCTATCAGACTGATAATGAAATTGTCATTAAATCAACAATCGCCGGAGTTAAACCAGAAGATTTGGATGTTTCCATAAATAACGATATGGTCACCATTAAGGGCGAAAGGAAAAATGAAGAGGTTGTAAATGCCGAAAATTATTATTATCAGGAATGTTATTGGGGAGGATTTTCCCGTTCAGTGGTTTTGCCAGTTGATATCATTTCAGAAAAATCAGAGGCTTCTCTCAAAAACGGCATTCTGACCATCCGACTGCCGAAAGCTGATGTCACAAAAGTCAAGAAAATCCAGGTCAGAGGATTCTAATATGGCTTATAGCTATTAAATTATATCTTTTAGAACAAAAAAGACTTCGGTCTTTTTTTGTTACCACACGTTTTTCTTTTCCTGAAAGCTAGAAGCTGCCAGCTAAAATCCATCTCTAGCCCTTGTTCTCTCCTTAAAAATAAAGTATTCTTGAAGCATGGTTAGATATATAACATTATTATCTTTATTGTTTTTGAGCCCTCCCTTCAGCGCCCTAGCTGAAGAAGTTTCGGCTGGAAATATTGTCAGTAATTCCGCTGCAATCACATTGACCATAAATCAGCAATCTGAAATTGTTCCACAAAACATTGCTAATAGCTGGATAGAAAATTCAAATGTATTTTTTTTATCCAGCTCAGAACGTTCGGAATTTGAAAATATTAATTATTGTCCCGTAAATGAAATTTTCTGCTCTTTGACTTTGACCGAAATGCAGCGGCATCATATCAAACTTTTTTATCAGACATCTTTAAATGATGATGCCATAAAATCCTATATTGACGATCTTGCCAGAAAAGTTAACCGAGATCCTATTGATGCGAAATTTCAAATTGAAGACGGAAAAGTGGCAATTTTTTCAGAACCGCAAAACGGGATAACCCTGGACACTGAAAAAAGCGTTGAAACTATCAAATCTGCATTGAAAAGTAAAGGAATTAAAAGTTCTTTAACTATTGAATTGCCCTTTGTTGCAGAAAAACCCTCAATCGGCTATGAAGATGCCAATAATATGGGGATTAATTCTCTTGTGGGTGAAGGTACTTCTAATTTTAAGGGTTCCCCTAAAAACAGGATTCACAACATCGGTGTTGCTACCAGCCGATTTAACGGCGTACTCATTAAACCGGGAGAAGAATTTTCTTTTGTTAAAAACCTTGGCGAAGTTGATGCTGAACACGGATATTTGCCGGAACTTGTTATAAAACACGACAAAACAGAACCGGAATTCGGCGGAGGAATCTGCCAAGTTTCGACCACAGCTTTTAGAGCTGCAATTTATTCGGGACTTAAAATTACCGCCAGACGCAATCATGCCTATCCGGTTTCTTATTATAATCCGCAAGGCATGGATTCGACTGTATATATTCCAAATCCAGATTTGCGTTTCATAAACAACACTCCGGGATATATTCTTATCCAAACAATTATTGATGGCACAATTTTAAAATTCCAATTCTATGGTACAGATGATGGCAGGCAGATAACTATTGATGGACCCAAGGTGCTCGAAAAAAAATCAGATGGTTCGATGAAAACTACCTTTACCCAGAATGTTTTAGATAAAGATGGAAAAGAAATAATAAAAGATATTTTTAATAGTGCTTACAATTCTCCAGATAAATATCCCCATCCGGGCCAAGAAATTTTTACGACCAAGCCTGATGATTGGTCCAAAAAACAGTGGGAGGAATATAAAAAAACCCATTAAAATCATAATAAAAAGCTAGAAATGCCTGCTTTTGGCCTTGGTTATTTCATTGACGAATTAAATGTTTTTTGATATAATAGTTTAGTTGTTAAAAATTTTGCGTCGTTAGCTCAGTTGGTAGAGCAGATCCCTCTTAAGGATATGGTCGGGGGTTCAAATCCCTCACGACGCACAATGCTTTTTTACATTTATTTCCTAGGGGTTTGAACAAGGAAAGAGATCGGGAAAACCTGGGTTTTCCCGAGGTGGAAGCATTGAAACCGCAAGGTTTCGAGGAGCGAAGCGACGTGAAAATCCCTCACGACGCACAATAATATTAGAAAATATTAGAAGTAGAAATTGAGCCCTCATAGTTCAATGGATAGAACACCAGCCTTCTAAGCTGGTTATGTAGGTTCGATTCCTGCTGAGGGTACATGAAGTCTATAGAGTGGCGGTCATCGTCTAGCGGCTAAGACATCGGTTTGTGGTACCGAGAATCTGGGTTCGATT
>DAIUDF010000029.1:0-9827 GCA_036845785.1 Candidatus Moraniibacteriota bacterium
TTCGTTGCTTATGTTTTATCAGATTCCGTATCTTCCTAAAAAGTAATCACAATCAGCAATGTCTGACTTGGAGGCTTAACGAAGCAATTTGGTGAGCCTCTTTTTGTTTCAGCAAACAGCTAGGCTTAACAGAGCCAATCCGCCAGCTGGTGGGCTGTAGCCACGTCTTTTGTACAGGACGTGCATAGGCTCTTATATTCAGACTCCAGTCATAGGCTGGTAAAAATTGCATAAGATTATTATAAATAAAAACCACCTGCGAGGGTGTTTTTGTTGTTTTCAGAGGTGGCATTTTGTGGTATATTAAGGATAATAAAATGTATGGAAATAAAATAAAAAATTATGCTGCCAAAAAGTTTATTATTAATTTTGTTTTTTGTTGTATACTCATTTTCACTTCGCTTTGCTTCGAGGCGATTAAAATTTATTGATACAACCTATCTAACAAGCATAAAAGTGTCTCTAGTTCAAGGTGCAACACTATACATTCTTTCATTTGTATCGTATATGGGCTATTTTGGCTTTCTTGTTGCTATTGCGTTGATTAAATATTATTACAAAGTTGATATTAGGAAGGCTATATATGCTTGGCTTATTGCTGCTGGTATCTCGACGTTATTAGCATTAGCTATCTTATTACCAATCGTAATTTATAGGGTTTTTGTTCTCGGAATATATTCTTGAATTTTGGTTGAAATTATTGCTGGTCGACTTATTGGTTCGCCAATGAGAACAGCAATGCCCACGAGAGCTGTATAATCTCGAGCACATTTTGTACAGTGCGCGAAGTTTGACTTTATGTCGAGCCTCTTGGACTTTTACCCGCCGATGAGGCGGGAATCGCAATAAGTTGTGATGCATATACTTTTTGCAAAGGCAGGGATAAAACCCTGTTTTTGTGATATAATGCTAGACATGGATGAAAAAACAGTGAAAATGGAAGATTTGGGTTATGATAATTTTTTTGAATCAAACCGGGCAAAACTCGAGCTTGATAATTTTGCCGTGGCCAGAGTCATTTCAGAGACGAAGGGCGCTTACAAAATCAAAAACACTAATGGAGAATATCTGGCGAAGATTACTGGGAAGATGAGATTCAATGCTAAATCCAAAGAGGACTATCCCGCCGTTGGCGATTGGGTGGCCATAACTGAACTTGATAATGATCAGGCGGTAATCCAGGCAATCTTTCCAAGAAAGTCCATAATCAAAAGAAAGTTTGGCGATAAAAATAAAATTGGCGAAAAGAGTGATATTCAGATCATTGCCGCGAATATTGATGTGGCTTTCATCGTGGAGTCAGTCGGCCGGGACTATAGCCTCAACCGCCTGGAAAGATATCTGGCTATTGCCAAGGACGGCGGCATCGAACCAGCTGTTATTCTCAATAAAATAGATTTAATTTCCCAGGAAGAATTGGAATTAAAACTGGCGGAGATAAAAGAGAGATTGGGTGATGTTGAAATTATACCGACTAGCGCAGCGAACGATGAGGGATTGGATAAGCTGAAAAATTATATCAAAAAAGGGAAAACATATTGTTTTCTCGGTTCTTCAGGAGTTGGAAAATCGTCAATTATAAATAAGCTGTTGGAAAAAGATTCTATCAAGACCGGCGATATCAGTGAGTATTCCGATCGGGGAAGGCATATCACCACGAAGCGCGAGATGTATTTTTTAGCCTCCGGCGGAATTGTCATCGACAATCCCGGCGTGCGCGAAGTGGGTATGACGGATACGCGCGAGGGCATAGACAGTTTGTTTGGCGAGATAATCGTCCTGGCCAATGAGTGCAAGTTTATTGATTGCACTCATACTCACGAGCCTGGTTGCGCGGTGCTTGCCGCCGTCAAATCCGGCGCGCTCGACGTGGAAAAATATGAAAATTACATAAGCCTCAAAAAAGAAGCCGAGCATCACGAGGCAAGTAAGATGGAAAAAAGACAAAAGGGAAAGCAATTTGGCAAATTTGTCAAAAAAATGAAAAAGGAATTGAAAGGAGTTGGGTTTAAGGATTTTTAGGTTTTCGGATGATGTTTGGCAGGCGTATGAGGAATTAGTGGAGATGGGATATACGAAGCATTTGATCTGAATAAATTATGATTACTTGTATAGATTTAACATTTTGGCGAGAAATAAAATCAGACGATCTGTTGACTTATTTAGCATTGATTTTGGCTTATATTGCGTATGTCTGGTCAGTTAATCGAGATTTAGAATCCTGGAAATCACTCTTTCTTTCATTTAAAAAGGACTTAGAAATTGCAGGGGCATGGATTGGAGGCGAAGGATATTCAGAGGAAACATATAAAAGAAAAGAGTCTTTTTCGCCAACTAAAATAATCTATCCATTATCATCTGAATCGCTGCCTGAAATTATCCGGCGTGGAGTGGGTGAATTTAATTGGGCGTCGGATGAATTTATCAGACAGCTTTCTTTGTTTAATGAACGATTTGATGCATTTAATTCAGCGCTTGATCATGTAAAGAAAATTATTTCTGCAAATCCAATATTGTCCGAAGGATTAAAAGAGAAATTAAATAGCTTAGGGATTAATAATGATGACATAGAATTTGATGAATTTAAAAAAAACATCAAACGATTAAAAAGTAGCGATGAAATTTTATATTTAGCAGAAAATATTCGCAGAATACATCGGATAATTCATGTGGAATTAATCGGAAATAAAAACAAAGAAGATAGTTTAAATTATTTATACCATAAAATCAGCAAAAAAATTGAAAATATATTATCCAATTTCGATAAGAAAAAGCCCCCTTTTGTTAAATATAGCTGGTGGTTAATTCTACTTTCATTTATTCCATTTTATGTAATAGAATTATTGTTAAAATAAAGTTTAAAAGATACGGGTCATGTCTGACATCTACAAAATCCTCCAAAACCTAGGTATTTTTTAATGAGGCATTGGCCTCTTTTTTGTTTTTACAAGCCACCCTGGGATTTGAATCGTTTTTCGTCTATCCAAGACCAGATGGAAAAGAGGATGATAAGGATAACGCCCGGAAGAAGATGGTTTTTCCAGCCTGGGCCGAGGAGCTTATGCACCCCCAGAGCAACCGGAGCGACAAGCAGGATGATTATTATGGCAGTGTGGTTGTCGCCTTTAACATTGGAACTTGTATCGAGATTCATCAACTTTCCCATAATTTTAGGAATGGCGTAGAGGAGGATAAGGATCACTGGAAGGGCGAAAATAAAATATTGCTGGTGGGTGATGCCGAAACTGCTCACAAAAAAATTGGACAGATGATAATCCCAGGGTTGTTCGGTGCGGAAGGCTTCAAAGTCCTTTTGGAACAGAATGACCCGGATCCAATTATACGAGATGAGAACGGCCATAATAAGATAAAGGACAAGAAACGGAATCTTGGCGATTTTGGAATTGATGTTCATTTTTTTATTTTTACCCCATGGAGTAAATTTTGCCAAGCAAAATTATTTTTCTAAAAAAATACTCCACGGGGTGAATTTGGTTATGCTTTTAGTATAATCTATTTATCTCATATGCAAGAATAGAACTTATGCACAGGAGTGACTGGAAAAATAATTAAATAGTGATATTATTTATGCATAGGGGAACGAATCCGAAAATGAAAAACAAAAAATATTTTTTATCTCTTGCTTTGATTATTTTTTCCGGATGCTTTTTTGTATCTTCCGAAAAAGTTCAGGCCGATGTAAATAATTTCCAAGCTTACGCCCTGATAACTCCGGACACAACGCCAACCATTCGGGGAAGTATTGATGCGGCTGATGTGGGGACTACTACCATAACAGTGCAGGTGGAAGGCGGGGACGTGAAAAATGTAACGTCAATTGATGCTGACGGAAATTGGTCATACACCTACACATCGGCGATGACCGAAGGAGCTTATGATTACGAGGCGATAGCCACCAAGGGCGTAAATACTCTCACGATTAACTGGACCAACGGTTTGAATATTGATAGTGGTAATGACTATGACATTTATTGGTGGGGATCCAGCAGCAGCGCTGTTGAATTTATCGATTTTCCGGAAGGATATCTTTACTCCGCTCTGGCAGAAGGATTTGAGGTTTCTTTTGATGAAAATTCAAAGGTTACAAAATTGGGAGGCGGAACGTTTGATGTCGGTGAGTGGTATATGGAAAAGGCTTCCGACAGCAATGATAAAATTATAAACAAACTCCGCTTCGGAGTGCCTAATATTACTTTATCTTTTTCCAATCCTGTTGTCATTTCTTTCTTGGTCGGTACCAGTTATAACGGCCAAACTTTGCATGTGTTTTCCAAAAGCGATGATGGAGAAGATGATGGATGGGAGCCGGAAACAACCTGCGTTGTTTCGAGCGGAAATTGCACATTCAGTGTCAGTCATGCTTCCTATTTTGCCGTAAGCGAATATAATAGCCTTGCTGATGATGAGGAAAAAGCCCATATTGACTCTTGGAAAGCCTATCGATATGAGGATACCAATAAACATTGTTCGTCACGACTGAAACTGATCATTAAGGGCAAACATTTTGATGAAGATGCCGAAGTGGAGATCGGAAGCCACAATGCTTCTTCAGTGGAGAAAAGATCCAGTAAGGAACTGGTGGCTAAATTTTGTTTTCCTAAGCTTCTGGAAAACAAATCCGACCACAAAAGAAAAATATATATAACCAATCCCGATGCGGACACCGAAGAAGCAGACAAGGAGATAAATTTGGATGAAGTTTCTTTTGAAAGCGGAGAAGGCGGCGATTATTACAGCTCTGGAAATTCGGAAGGCATAAGGAATATCCAAAAAAGACTCCATCAGTTAGGTTTGCTTGATTCCCGGTATATTACCGGAATTTTTGGGTCAATCACTGTCGACGCTGTTAAAAATTTCCAGCAGAAAAACGGACTTCCGGAAACCGGATTTGTCGGTCCATTGACACAGGCAAAGCTTTAATCAGGGGAAAAAAAGCTAAGCATTTGCTAAAAAGGAGCTTAATCTCCCATTATTTATTCCACATTGATGTGGTTTTTTGTTTGACAAAAAGGGGAATTTAAGCCTATTATTATATACCTGTTCTTTTTATACGAAAGCATGAAGAGAGGAAAAACATAAAACCAAGGGAGGAAGAAACATGGAAAAAAGACTAGATAGGAAAAAAAATGGCAATATATTGAGAAAAGCGCATGTGGCCTTGGAGGCTTATGGCGAAGAAGCTCCTTTTCTTAAAAAACTGACCAATTTTCAATGGGCGGTTATAATTCAGAACGCCAATCACACTTTGTATCGCAATGATGAATTTTTGTCAATTCGCTCGCTAGCCTGGAGAAAAATCCAGGCAATCGAGAGCGGGAATGTCGCTTATAAAACATTGAACCAAATGGATGATCGCAGAGATCCGTGGGAATATCTGCTGGGGATAGTCCTAAACGAAGCCAGGAGCGCGCACGATTTCCTTTTGGCGTGCAAGGTTGCTACTAGTTGTGATTCAGGAATGGTCAGAATTTATTTCAAGCGGAAATTCCCCGATTTAATTGCAAGATGTGAAAAAGATATCAGTGAAATTGAATCGCTCCGTTCTCTTCTTAAATCGAGTGATTTTGAAAAGCACTTTAAGGGTTGTTGGGATGATGAAATGTTCCGATACGGCAGGGAAGCTGACAAAGCGCTTGTGGAATTTCCTGCTTTCACCCAAAACGAAAAAGCTCTTTTTTCGGCGGCCGTCGGCAGTGAATTTAATCTTTGTCCTGAGGCTCAGGAATTGGCTCTTGAAAAGCTGAAATCTCTGGGAAAAAAGTAAAACAGAAGCGAAAGGAATTAAATGAAAATTCTATGGTTGGCAGTTCTGGCAATTTTTGCTTGCGGTAATTCAATAGCCCAAGCAGACAAGGCTTTTTCTATCAATGACATTTCTTCCGGAGCATCGGCGACAAAAAACCGAAGGAGTGCCGATCCTTGTGGAAAACTTGTCGAATGGCAAAATGAGATAGTTTCCCCGGAGCTTTGGAATGGCCAAGCGGAGCATAAATATTCCCCGGCGGCCTATATTGTTTTTTCCGCCAAAGAAAACACATTTAATCTGGTGAGCGTTCTGGTTATGCTGGAGCTTTCACAAAAACTGATTACGACTGGAACGGCTTGGAACAGTGACTTCGAACGGCGGCTCTTGGAAGCTGTGAGCTATGGCAGTCGGCAGAATGACTGGAAGCGCTGGCCTGGATTTGTCCCGCAATGCGTAGGAATGACCTATCAATTCTTCAAGGAAAAAAATGAAGGGTTGACATTTCGCGAAGCTTTTGAAAAATATACCGGCAACCAGGAAAAATGGGAAAATTTTCAGCTCCTTTATTCCTATTACGCTTTCCTTATGAATCAATACCTGGGGACGCACAACCTCTTGGTGTCCGATTCAGACGGGTATTACGATGATTTTCAGGTAACGCCGGAAAAGCAGAAAAGATTCATTTTTGCGGTGCAGAGATTTCTGGAGGCCATGAATTCGCCGCTAAAAAACAAGAATCTGTTCAAAGAACAAGGGCTTCCAAGCATCATAAGCTATGATGCTCCCGATTTTTGTCAGTAATAGTCGATCTTTCCGCCTAAACCTTCGGTTCATTCGAGGACAGACTTTCCAGCCTGTCCTTTTTTTATTGGTAACTATCAATATGACAACGGATAAAAAAGCGAAAGGCCGCCTTTTGAAACTTAACGATATAAATGGTATAGTTAAGATGTTAATAATAAGCCATAATTTTGGCTTTGTTGTTTTAGTTATCTTTTAAAATAACAAAAAGAGTAAATTAGTATCTTAAGACATTATTATGATTCAAATCAAAGATGAAGGAATTATTCTTGAGGCAACCAATTTGCCGTTTGAAAGCGGAGCGGTGCTAAATCCAACTTGTATTGAAGTGGACGGCATTACCCATATGTTTTATCGGGCCGTGCGAAAAGAAGATTCTGTTTCTTCAATAGGATATTGCCAAATAGATGAAAAGGGAAAAGCTATTAATCGCCTTGATCATCCTGTTTTGTTCCCGGAACACGATTTTGAAAAAAAAGGGGTGGAAGACCCCAGAGTCGTTTTTTTGGATGGAATTTATTATTTTTTCTATACCGCCTTTGACGGAAAAAACGCTGTGATTGCTTATGCTACCAGCAATGATCTCAAAACTTTTAAAAAACAGGGAATTATTTCGGCGCAATTTACCTATGACGAGGCGGAAGATCTGTTCAGACAATCAAAAGTGCGGGAAAGGTATCAGTTTTTCGAATCGGTATTGAAAGATAGGGCGGGAAAAGATGTTCTCTTGTGGGAAAAGGATGCTTTTATTTTTCCCAAGAAAATTAACGGAAAGTTTGCTCTTATTCATCGGGTGCTTCCCGGAATTCAAATTTCTTATTTTGATTCATTTTCCGAGCTTAATGACGACTATTGGCGGAAATATTTTCTTGAACTGGATAAATATATCATTCTTGATCCTAAGTATGAATTTGAAAGCCGAAACATCGGTGGTGGAGCCGTGCCTATTGAAACCGAAGAAGGCTGGCTTTTGATTTATCATGCGGTGGAGGACTCCAAATACGGGAAAATTTATCATGCCAGCGCCGCCCTGCTTGATCGGGACGATCCAACCAAAGAAATCGGTCGTTTGCGAATGCCTCTCTTTTCTCCTAAGGAAAAATGGGAAAAATTAGGAGATGTTAACAATGTGGTTTTTCCAACGGGTTGCGTTATTCGCGATGATCAGCTTTTTGTCTATTATGGGGCAGGCGACAAGGTTATTGCCGCTAAAAGCATGAGTCTAGAAAATTTACTTTCTGAGTTAAAAAACAACATCGATTAAATAAATAAAAAGGCGTATGAAAAAACCAAGCAAAAATTGGGTTGTTTATCTGTCGACATTCCCTCCCAGAGAATGTGGCATCGCGACATTCACCAAGGATTTGGTAGACGCCTTTAATGAACTTTTTTTTCCGGAAGAAGAAGCAAAGGTGGTGGCTATGAATGTCAATGAGCTGGAAAAATTACATTATCCCAAATTGGTTATCGGACAAATTTTTCAGAACAGGAAAAATGAATATGTGGAAGCGGCCCAAAAGATTAACGCCATGCCTGCGGTAAAATTAGTCTGTATTCAGCATGAATTCGGTATTTTTGGCGGCGAGTGTGGTGAATATCTGTTGGAATTTTTACGTGAAATAAAAAAACCGGTGGTGATTGCCATGCATACCGTTTTGCCATCATCAAACTCGTCTTTTGAAAAATATAAGAAAATAGTAACAGCCATCAATGATTATGTCAGATGTCTTGTCGTTATGACCAAGACATCAAAAAAAATATTAACGGATGATTACGGCATTCCTCAGGATAAGATACAAATAATTCCCCACGGCATCCATGCCACTCCGTATAAGGATTCCAAAAAAGCCAAGCTGGCGCTGGGGCTAACTGGAAAAAAGGTAGTTTCCACTTTCGGACTTTTGAGCGAAGGCAAGGGAATAGAATATGCCATCGAGGCTTTTTCCTTAGTGGTGAAAAAATTTCCTGATGCAGTCTATCTTGTGGTGGGCGCAACCCACCCGATAATTTTGAAAAGAGAAGGGGAGGCATATCGAAACAAGCTTGTTGAATTGGCATTGAAGCTCGGCTTAGATAAGAATATTATTTTTTTCAACGCCTATTTTCCAACAAAAAAAATTCTGCAATTTTTGCAAGCGACCGATATATATCTCTCAACAGCCCTTGATGAAAATCAGGCGACTTCCGGAACATTATCATATGCCTTGGGAGCCGGACGTCCGGTCGTTTCAACTGCTTTTGCCCAAGCCAAGGAAGATGTGACGGAAGAAGTCGGAAGATTGGTGGAAATTAGAAATCCCACTGCCATGGCGCAGTCTATCAATGAAATTTTTGACGGAGGAAGCATGGGAATAGAAATGGGCAAAAGAGCCTATTTTAGAACCAGAAAAATGACATGGCAAAATGTGGCGCTTTCTTATGCAAAAAAATTTATAGAGCTTGTTCCTGAATTGGAACTGAATGAAAAAAAATTACCGGAAGTCAAATTGGAACATTTGATAAAAATGACTGATGATTTTGGCATGTTTCAATTTGCAAAATTAACCGAGCCGGACAGGGATTCTGGGTATACGCTGGATGACAATGCGCGAGCGCTTATAGTAACTGCTAAATATTATGAAAAATATAAAGACAGAACCGTTCTAAAATTAGCCGGCACCTATCTTAAATTTATTGAATATGTATTCGTCGAGCCGGGTTTTCATAATTATGTTAATCGTGACAAGACGTTCGATATCGAACGCAATGTCAAGGAAGGGCTGGATGATGCCTATGCTCGGGGAATATATGCCCTGGCCTTTGCAGCCGCTTCAAAATCCTTGCCGCCATCGATAAAAATAAAAGCCGCCAAAATTTTCAGGAAAAGATTTAATTTGGAAAAAATAGTAACCGCTCCAAGAGCGGCGGCGTTTTATATAAAAGCTTTGTGCAAATGGCTGGAATATGACAAGGACGCAAAATATGAAGAGGCATTAAAAAAATATTGCCAATATCTGGTGGAGTTATATGAGAAAAATGATAAGCCTGATTGGCAATGGTTTGAAGATATTTTGGCTTATTCCAATGGCGTGCTTCCCGAAGCCCTACTTCTGGCTTACAAGCGGTTAGGCGATCAAAAATATTTTAATATCGCCAAGATTACGCTTGATTTTCTTATTCTTCATTCATTTAAGGGTGATTGCTGTGTTCCTGTCGGACAAGGCGGCTGGTTCGAAAGAGGCGGAAAAAAAACGCTTCATGATCAACAGCCGGAAGAAGT
>DAIUDF010000030.1:0-8854 GCA_036845785.1 Candidatus Moraniibacteriota bacterium
CGCGATAATGGCTGTTAGTTTTCTTAGCGCTTGCGACATAAGTCTGGCTTGACGGCCGACGTGCTGGTCGCCCATTTCGCCTTCAATTTCAGCCTTAGGAACCAGGGCTGCCACTGAGTCCACAACAATCATATCCACAACGCCTGAACGCACCAGAGATTCGACAATATCCAAAGCTTGCTCACCCGTGTCTGGCTGGGAAACAAGCAAATTTTTAATGTCTACGCCTATCCTTTTGGCATATTCCGGATCCAAAGCGTGTTCCGCATCCACAAAAGCTGCTGTGCCACCAAGTTTTTGAGAATTGGCGATAATATGCAAAGTCAGAGTTGTTTTTCCGGATGATTCCGGTCCATAAACTTCAATTATCCTGCCTCTGGGCACTCCGCCGTTGCCCATAGCGATATCAAGAGAAACTGATCCGGTCGGTATGGTTTCTACATCAACCCTTTTTACATCACCCAGTTTCATAATCATGCCTTCCCCGAATTTTTCCTGAATATCTTCGACCAATTTATCTACATCTTTTTGTTCAGCGTTTTTTACTTTTTCTACCGGTTCTTTAGCCGGCCTTTTTTCTTTTGCCATTTTTGTCTATGAGCGGAGCGAGTAGCTACAAAAATGAGCATCCCGCACCAATTCTTTGTTAATTTTTTATATTACTTTTACTAAAGCCGTAAGGCGTTTCCGTGCACTTATCTAAATATTACAAGAAATAATATTCGGAATTGGTGCTGTGACAGCCCTTCTTTTTATTTTTTAATTATTTTTTTCCACTTTACCATTAGCAGTATATTGCATATCTCGTACAACTCCCGGATCACTGCTGAGAGCGCCCAAATCTTTTCCGTTTATTTTTACAAAAGTTTGGTTGCCTTTGCCGGAAGTTATATTGATCGTGTTTTTAGCTTCAAAAGTCTGGACTGATTGCGGCAACAACACTCCACTGTAGACCAAATTTTCATCAGCTTCAACTGAAAGCCATGTCGGGCTAGGATTAACATAAATTTCAGCGGTTATGGGTGTGCCGTTTTTATTTTCATTGCCAGTTGCCGTTTGTTCGGGAACAGAAATATCATTAACATTTTGCTGGTTGGCGTTTTCAAAAGCAGTTTCCACCGTCAAAGCCTGAGACGTTTCCTTGTTAAACTTGCTCCTGACCTTAACTGTGATTGTGTTCGGTCCTTGTTTTAATCCCACGTCCTCGCCGAATTCTCCGTTTTCATTAACCATTACCGGCTGGTCATTGATAAAAACCAGCGCATCTTTTTCAGCAATGCCAGTTACATGGACGGAATTGCCGTTAATCGTTTCTCCATTTATCGGCTTGACTATAACTAGGCGCGGTTTGGAAATAAAATTGTTAACCTCTATATAAAGATATAGGAAGCTGCCAAAAATCAAGGCAACCAAAGAGCAAATGATAATGATTTTGGGCGTAATCACCAGGCTGGAAAATTTTATCGGTGCGCTTACTTTTTCAGTGTCAGGAATTTTCTTGATATTTTTTTGTATGCCCTTTTCACGTTCATATTGGCGAATCAGCATTTTTTCATTCAATCCCATAAAAACAGCATAGCTTCTGAGAAAACCCCTGACATAAACATCAGCAGGGAGCTTCAAATATTCGCCTTGTTCCAGATATTTAAGATACTTGATTTGAATTTTGGTACTTTTTGAAATATCTGCCAGACTCAAACGCCGTTCATCGCGAATTTTTTTCATCCGCTCACCCAAAGTCAATGAATCAATTTTTTTGGTAGTAAATCGTACCATAATCAACTTCGTTGAAAGTTACAAATTGCAAGAAACAATTTCCAAACAAATTCCAACAATCAATAATCAAAAAATAATATTTAAGATTTGAAATTTTTAATTTGTATTTTTGTTTGGTTTTTGTATCTTGTATCTTGGTTATTGATGTTACAAACATTACATTTGCCATTTGTCACGAACAACTTGATCTTCAATGGGACTTTCATAGGCTGTCTGATTTTCACTTTCTATCAGAACTTCCCGCGGCTTGTTAGTTCCGTCTGATGGAGCTATCACACCTCTTTCTTCTAATATATCAATCAGTCTGGCTGCACGGGAATAACCTATGCGCATGCGCCTTTGCAGCAAAGAAGAAGAAGCTTTGCCAGCCTGCAACACCACTTCCTTGGCTTCTTCATAACGCTCGTCTTCCATATCATTATTGTTTTCCGGAATTGAAGCAAAATCAATTTTGTCACCGGTATAAGTTGTGATTACTTCCCCGTTTTTGTTGCCTGAAGATTTTCCGTTTTCTGCAACAATTTCATCGCTCAAATCATCCTCTATTTTGTTGAATTTCTGATTTTTTATGAATTTAACAACTCTTTTTATTTCATCTTCGGAAACAAATACTCCCTGCACCCTTTTCAGATCAACAGCTTCGGCCGCCGAATAGAGCATATCGCCATTGCCTAAGAGTTTTTCTGCACCGCTGGAATCCAAAATCGTACGCGAATCCATAAGCGCCGGCACTTTGAAAGCAATGCGAGTGGGGATATTTGATTTTATAAGCCCAGTGATTACTGTTACGGTCGGCTTTTGGGTGCTGAGTATCAGATGGATTCCAACCGCTCTGGACATTTGCGCCAAGCGGATGACTGCGCCCTCAACTTCTTTGCCATGCGAAGCCATGAGGTCTGCCAATTCATCAATTACAATAACAATATACGGTATTTTTTTGATAGATTCTTCTATGAATTCGCCGGAGCCTTCGTTTAATCTTTGATAGGTTTCTTTCCTTTCAGCTTTAATATTAAAGGAGGTTATGTCTTTTGAACCGACATCCTGAAGCAATTTGTAACGGCGTTCCATTTCTCCAATCGCCCACCGGAGAGCGCTCAGCACTTTTCCATTTTCCACAATTACATCAGACAATAGGTGTGGAATGCCATTGTACGGAGTCAGTTCGACTCTTTTCGGATCAACCAGGATTAGTTTTAAATCTGCCGGAGAATTTTGATAGAGCAATGAAAGCAGGATCGTATTAATGCAAACACTTTTACCGCTGCCAGTCGAACCGGCGATAAGAAGATGCGGCATTTTTTTCAAATTGCCAAAAATATAATTCCCACTTACGTCCTTCCCTAGCGCCAATTGCAAATTTGATGTACGACTTTCAAAATCAAGAGAGTGCAGAAGCTCTGGCAATCTGATTATGGCGCCTTTTTTGTTCGGAACCTCTATCCCAACCAGTGATTTACCTGGAATCGGAGCTTCGATGCGCACTTGGCGCGCCGCCAATCTCAGAGCCAAATCGTTGCTCAGCGTCGTTATTCTGCTCAGTTTTACACCAACTGCTGGACGAAAACTATATTGTGTAACTGTCGGACCTGTTATTATTTCTCCCAATTCAACTTCGATGCCGAAATTGCGCAAAGTGTCTTGAATAATTTTTGCATTTTTTTCCACATCTCCGCCTTGCGCTTTTTCAATGGTGTCATCCAAAAGATCAATTGGCGGCAATTTCCAATCTGCATCCTCCCGTTCATCATTTTCTTCTTTTTCTTTTTTCCCCTTGGGAGTCCAGGCGGCTGCTTTTTTCAGAATAGCTTTCATGCGGCTTTCTTCTTCATTTTCCTTTTCGCCCGCATTAGGATCCTGAACAAATTCTGTTTTCTTTTCTTCTTTTTCTTTTGCTGCTTCTTCTGATTGTTCATCATTATTTTTTTCGCTATCAGTTTCATTTTGGCTGTCTTCAGAAGTTTCTTCGTCCTCGTTTTCATCAATTTTTTTGCGGATAAATTTATTCACAAATTGCACCAAGGAAAAATTGAATGCAACGAGAATTCCGATCAGGAACAGCGCGAAGAAAATAATAGCTCCGCCAATCGTGCCTGCTAATTTCAAAAATAAATAGGCGAAAACATAACCCAAAAATCCACCGCCTCCGCCAGCTTTGGCCACAGCCAACATTTCTTCCGGTTGGCAGGAAAAAATATGAATCAAACTCAGAATACTAATAAAAGCAACGGTTATCCCTAATAATTTGGAAATATAAAAAAGCGTTTCTTTGCGGAAAAACAAAATAACACCGGCTACTAACAGGATTATCGGCGAAACATACTTGCCTATTCCAAACAGCAAACCGGTAGCCGAATTTAAGAATTTCCCCAAAATTCCCGCTTCAACAATTTTGGCTTCTGACAAAAAACCGAGCACGAAAAGGCTTGCCAAGGCAAACAGGAATATTGCCACCGCACTGCGTTTAACATCGCCGTGAATTATTGGTTTTGCCTCATTTTTTTCATCACTTTCCTGATTCTTTTTTCTTCTGCCCATAACCAAATTTTAGAAAATTGTTAGTAATCTTGTTTCATCCATTCTAACACATATTTTCTCTATTCCAAAGCCCTGCTGCCAAAAAGCATTCCGGCTGACGGGCCATGTTTTAGAGAGTTATTTTTTAAAGGACTTATTTTTATTATTTTCATTCTTTTTACCACTAATTTTTGAACTTCCTCGATATTTAAAATCTTATGGCGATAATCTTCTTTGATTTTGTAGTTTTTTGTATAAAGAAGCGCACCGCTTATTTGCAAATTTTCAAGCGCTTTAATTTCCCGGCGCATTTTCTTCTGCAAAGCGCTGATTCGCCATTCACATATCCACCCAAAAATTGCTCTGCTTCCGTAGATGAAAAGAGTGGTTGAAAATAAAAATAAAATAACTGGAAAAATTTTCATAATATTCAATTTTTAATTTTATTAGAGGCTTATGAATTTTACCGGCAAAACGCGCTTGAAAATTCCGGCAATAAAGATAACGTCGGCTTCAGATAGATAAATCGGATGATGCGCATCATTAGTGGAATGCGGAAAAAGGGCAATCACGCCCTTGCCCATGTTTTTATATTTTTTAATCGTTGCCATGCCGTTGATTACTGCTACCACGATTTTATTCTCAAAATCAGAATCGCTTTGCGCTTTTTCAAAAATCACATAGTCGCCATCATTGATTCCTTCTTTATTCATTGAATCGCCCAGCGCTTTGACAGCAAACATTTTTTCCGGTTCAGCTTTTTGAAAAAGGCTTCTGGAAAGCTGCAAAAAATCATCTGCTGGATTGTCTTCCGCATAGGCCAGAGCTTCGCCGCAAGAAGCCAAACCGTAGAGCGGAATGGAAAAAATATTTTGGGCATCGCCATAGTTTTCATTTTCCACCAAATATATTTTTTTGTTTTCATCGCGCGTGATGAGATCTTTCTTTTCCAATGCTTCAATGACTTGCATGACTGATTTCATGCTGTCGCTCAATCCTTTGGAAACCAGGTGTTTATGCAGGCGATAGCTGGTCGGCTTTTCACCTCTTTGCAACGTGATTTCCCGAATATATTCGAGAATGTTTTTTTGTTTAGCAGTTAGTTTTTGTTCCATTTACCCTGTTAAATAAGATTTGAATCTTTTTTATAAAGAGATTGCAAATTATTTATGATTAATGATTAACACCCTGCAATTCAAATTACTTTTCAAATCTTAATTTTGCAAAGCAAAATTATTTAACAGGGTGAATTTTTTTGTTTAATTATTACAGTGTTATTTTATCACTACTTTAATATCACTGCAAGCCCCCCCTGTGGATAACTTTTTAGTCTTGGTTTTCAAAAAATGGAAGAAATCTGAAAAGTCCAAAAAATGGCTTTGTATAAATAAAAAAGGCCGGATCCTAAGATAAAGGAAACCGGCTGCAGACTTTATAAGTAGTTTCAAGAAAAATAAAGTTACTTTCTATTTTTTTGTTTTTTGTGCAAAATCCTCAAGCATTGCTTGAGCGCGTATGTGTATGAAATGTGCATACACATTGAAATTCTTTCCGCCTATCTTTGTCCCCCTTTGCAGAATTTTCCCGTCTTTTTTATATATTTCCCAAACAGGAAAATCATCCACTGAAATTATCCTGCCTTCTGTTTCTTCTTCTCCTTCTTGTTTTTGGGAAAATTTTTCAATTGTAACATTAGGAACTCCCACTCCCGTCAGAAAATCAGCTGCTTTTTTGCTGACGTTGTCCAGCGTTTGAAAAATGGTAAACATGTGGAGCCTCCTTTCCGAGCCAAATTAACTCTGATTATGATTGTGTGAATTTTAAAAAAACTATGGCTATCTACTTAATTATTACCCCTGAATATGCCGACTATTTCAGTCTCAAATATTTTCGATAAAATTCCACTGCGGATTTGGAAAATAAAAATCAGTATTGACAAGGGTCTTATTCTACGATATGATAGTTTGTTATTTAAAAATATCATAAAAAAGAGAGGGGACGATCGAAAAATGCAAAATTTGCCAAAACGTAATTTAATTCAATGTGTTGATGAATTGATGCTGTATCGCGGTTTAGTTGGGAGCAAAGGATTGCCGAATGATTTGCTTTTTTTAATAAAGAATCTTCATGCCAAAGAAGCCTATCGGGAACTTATATATCAGATGAGAATATTTTTCCGCATTAATTGCAATATTGGCGTAGGATTTTCACCTAGCAAGAAAAATCCTAATTACGCAATTCAGGACACAATAATGAGAAACATAGGCAATTCTTTTGATCCATTCTTTTTCTTTCAAGCAGCGAATATTGAACACAAAAGAAGAAAAGAACCGGCAAAAATAAGTTTTCCCGATCCGACACCCGCATTTAATTCGCGCGCATTTGAAACTATGCGAGCATATATGATTGTGGAACGCTGGATTCTTATGATGCCATTAGAAACAATCGTGTCTCTTGTCGCTCATGAGTTAGCCCATGTTCTGCTTTATTCAACACAAAGCCGCTACTGCAAAAGCGAAAAAGCAACCGATATCCTTGCAATGATACTAGTTGGACCGGATATCGCAAAAAAGGGGATGCGTATTGGAAACTTTAAGCTTGGATATCTAAATGATGAACAACTTGAAATCGCCTATGATGAGATTAAAGGAAAAGAAAAAATTTCCAGTTTTTCAAAAATACGCGGTTTCGTAAAAAATGTTTTTACCAAATTTTAAACAACTACTCTAAATAGTTTCTAACAAAAAGGCCTTGAAATTCAAGGTCTTTTAAATTTATATTTCACCCAAGTACCCATTGCGGATTTTGGGGAACCATTAACTAAACTATTCTCGTATTCTCGAGAATACGAGAATAGTGTTTGCTTAGCAAAACATTGGGTTGTGGACCGAAAAAACAGAAGGCCAACATGCTCTTCGAGCTGTTGGCTTTTCTCTTAACGCATTTTTTTCTTTCGCAAATTTTTGCGAAAACATTTTTGAACAAACATTTCTCTATTTTGGAATCTTTTCAAAGATTCCGCAAAGTTTGATTGTTGCTTAAAACTAAAAAATTCTAAAAGACCCTCAAACATTTCGCAATCCCCCCTCTTTTTTGTTATTTCTTTAAAAATTGATATTAAAATCCATATTACACCAAAGCCAAAATTTTGCAAGTCTTAAATATGCACAGCCTTTTGCTCCTTAAACATTCCAATTTTGGTAGATATTGACAAATTTATTTTTTTCGATTATCATTTATTATTGATTGTTACTTGAAAACTAAATGAGGGAGGGAAGTTATGAAAAAAAGTTGCATTTTTTTTGTTTCGGTTGTCATGTTTTTAGTTGTAGCGGTGGGAACAGCTCTTGCCCAAGAAGTTCCTGAAGGTTTTACTATTCACAAAATTGAAAAAGGCGATACTCTCGAAAAAATCGCCCCTGAAGAACATCACAACTTGATCATGAAAGTGAATCGTTTTGATAAGAAACATTTACCGATCGGCAAAAAAATTCTTATTCCAGTTGATTTTATCAAGGCTAGCGAGTATACCCCGGTTCCAGAATACATAGAGGAAGCCAAAGAAGAAGAACGCTCCATTTATGTTTTTCTGGATAAGCAGTATTTCGGGGCTTATGAGAACGGCGAGTTGGTCTTTTGGGGACCTATTTCTTCTGGCAGAGGAAAAAGAATGACAAAAAAAGGAACCTATAAAGCAAACAAAAAAGAATTAATGCATAGGTCCAGGCTTTATGGTGGTGCTCCAATGCCTTTTTCAGTAAACCTGTCGAAAAACATGTCCGAAACCAATTATTTCCTGCATGAGCAGGACATGCCAGGATATCCTGCCTCTCATGGCTGCGTGCGTCTTCTGCGCGATGATGCAAAAAAAATATACAACTGGATCAAAATAAATGATCCAGTTGAAATAAGTAGCTAATTGGTATTTATTAAGTTGACCGCGCAAACTCTTTGAGTTTGCGCGGATTTTTTTATTTAATTTTAATAATATAGATATGCTTAAAATAGGCAGAAACAAAAAATGCCTAGATTACTCTGGGCATTTTTTGCTTCCATACTGCTCAAAAAAGTGAGCAAAGCTTTTATCTAAATTTTCTATAAGCTAACAGCTATAAGCTATTTCTTGCTTTCTCGATAGCCTGTTCCAGCTGGGATCAGACGGCCAATGATGACGTTTTCTTTGAGACCTCTGAGACGATCATCTTTACCAGTCACGGCGGCGTTGATCAAAACGCGGGCTGTTTCCTGGAAGGATGCGGCTGAAAGGAATGATTCAGTTGAAAGCGCAACCTTGGTGATGCCCATAATAAGCTGCTCGCCAGTCGCCGGTTCTTTCTTAGCCTTGTGCGCATCATTATTCTCTTCACGGAATTGATCTTTTTCAACGACGTCGCCTGGCAAAAGATCCGTGTCACCAGCGTCTACCACTTTGATGCGGCTGAGCATCTGGCGAATAATTACTTCAACATGCTTGTCGTTGATTCCTTCACCTTGGGCTGCATATATTTCCTGAATTTCATTGATAATATACCGTTGGACTATTTCCTGACCCATAGCAGCA
>DAIUDF010000031.1:0-3478 GCA_036845785.1 Candidatus Moraniibacteriota bacterium
GCGTTAGCCTGCAAGATAAAAACCACTAGCGTTTTAGCTAGTGGTTGTTTATTTGACCTTAAAATGAAAATGGTTGATAATAACAAATATGAATAATATCGGAAAAGAATTTTTTTTGAAATATAAACGGCATGGCTTCGTTCTTTTTGGCGTGGCAATTATTGCTGTTGGTTTTTATGCTTATAACAAACATCAGGAAAAACTTTTGATCCAAGAGGATGTTGTTGATGCTTTTATGGAGAACGTTCCCTCCCAATGTGAAAACGGAGAATGGATTGAGTTTCCGGATTTAGAGGAATCTAAAACACTTGAAAAGTTTGTCGGCAATGCCAGACTGAAATATGATGACAAAAAAGATAAGTTTTCCAACGCCGACAATTCGCAGGAATTTGTGACCGATGGAGAATATTCCCTGAGTTTTTTTATGGACAGGGATGCGCGCATAGAAGGCTGGAAAATTCCCGACAGCAACAATATTTATGTCAAAAAAATAAAATGCGTGGGCGAGGAAGCCAATAAAGATGTTCAGGCCCAGAGGCGCAACATCATGAAATATATAAGCGAAAACATCAACAACATTGCTTTGGAAAAAAGCCGGGAGGGAGAATGGCAGGTTCAATCGTTCTATTTCTATAACAACAATGATCTGTATGTTGAATATGAAGCGGTGAGTCTCGAAGAAGAAGATATGGCGGATGAGGAGGAAGAGATTCCTTTTGCAGCCAGACTGTGGCTTGTGAGGATCGCAAATCCGGAAAGAGATGTTCCTGCCATAGAAACTCTGGCCTACATCCAAGAAGATGAAAATGATCCGGATAAAAACGTGGTAAAAATCGGAGAAGATATTTATAAAGACGTCCAAAACCTCACCATCTATGAATATGATGAGGACAAGGCTCAGTGGGTTTTGCAATAAAAAATATTTTAATATAAGCTGATTTTCTTTTTCAGGGAAAATCAAGTCTTATGTAACAGATTAAAAAAATGGAAAGAGAAACAATCAAAATATCAATAAAGCCTTGGAAGCTGATGTTGGCCGCTGTAGCTCTGATTGCTGTTGCGGTTTTTTTCCTAAAATCCAATTTAGGCAAGAAATTTGATTCCTCTGAGAATCAGGATGAAATTATTTTGCCGGTTGAAACAGGCGTTGCTGATTTCGGATTTGAGGGCAAGCCGGTTGCACTTTCCGCGCTGAATGCCAAAGCCGTTTTTGATCAGGTGGATGAAATTGAAGGAAAAATAAGTTTGAAAATATATTTTTCTGAAAATTCCAGCGCTTCAGTCAAGATCATTGACTATGTCAATAAATTGGAAGAGGGCGGTTTTTATAAACTGAGTTTTTTGGCGAGAAATCTTTCCAGTGCTGAAAAAAACTTGGCGATCAATGTGGTTGAAAAAGGAAAATCCCAAAATCTAGGCAAGGTCAATCTGGAGGCTAACAATGGGGTTCAACGCGCGGAATTTAATTTTCAAGCTGAAAACAGTGGACCGGATTTGGTTTTTACGACCAACGATGGGGTTAAGGCTGATGTCTGGATTGACGACATTATGGTGGAGAAACTCAATATAAATTCGGCTGATGAAATTGGAAAAATAGACCCGGCAATTTTCGGAAGCACTTCGAGATTCAATGTTGACAGAAGCCAAACGGAAAGCGACGGGGACTCTGGAGATTTTTTTTCCAAGCCCAATGTCAAAATGGGGCAAATTTTCAGTCCAACGCAAGAATTAATTTCGGGTCTTGCGCTTAAAATTCAAAAAGTGGGAACTGGAGGATCCGGCAACTATCTGCTGCAGATCCGGGAATATGACGATAGGTTGGGAGTAATTTCTGATGAGCCGATTGCTTCCAGATATATCTATACCGATTATGCCTCGTCAGTGCTGGATGAAATCAAGGAAAAAGAACAGCAAATGAGGGAGGAAGCGGCTCAGAAAGAAAAAGATATCCTTGAAGGTGCCATTCCTAATGACGAAACCGTTGATTGGTATCCGCCGGAATTTACCCAACAGCAGATTGATGAAAGCAAGGCAAAAAAACGACAAAGCAAACTGGAACTGGCAATTGCTGAAATGAAAGGCAGTTTTAACACGGTTTATGAAATCAATATTCCCATTACGGCAAAACTGGATACTAACAAGAAATATTGGATAGGCGTGGATAATGCAAAAGTGAAAAGCGACAAGAAAAACTATCTCAAAGTTTTTTATAACAGCAGTCTTGAGGCGGGAAATGAGCCGGGCTTTATTAGCAAACAACCAAACGTTTGGCAGGAATTTTATTCTTTGTGGTTTAAGACTTTTTATCCCAGGCAAAATACGGTCCAAAGCAAAGAACTTCTGAGCGGAGCGGTCATTTCCGATTTTGGTGGAGGAAAATTTATCTATCGGTACAAGTTTGATGACTTGGATTATACGGCACTCTCCGGATTTCCGGGAAGAAAAATATATGACATCTATGACGGCAGTTATGAAAAATCAAGCGAACTTGGAAATTTTGAATTGTCGTATGATCAATTTACCACTTATAAATTCAACACTGTTTATCCGGCCAAAAAAATAATTATTCGGGAGATGGCTTATAACCAAAGCTTGGCGATTGACTTTTCAACTGATGGGGAAAATTGGGAAGAAGTTTTTGCTGATAATCCGGCCGAAGACAATCAAAAAATAGCTCCTTTCGCCATTAATCCGGAAGAAAAAACGAATGTTTTCTATTTAAGAATAAGGCCCGACGGAGATGTCTGTGTTCCCGTCAGTCTTTCATTGGAAGCTGAGCTCGAAAAATAAAACTATTGGAATTTTGCTTCTGTTGTTTTTTACTCCATATAAGATAAAAAAATACGACCCGAAAGGTCGTATTTTTTATGTTGCCTGGCTAGGATTCGAATATAATAAAACCCTGCTGCAAAGCGGGGTTTTTGTTATGCTACTTAATGAAAAAGGCGGTTTTAATAAAAATAACCGCCTGGTCCGTTTACTAATTTAATCATTAACGTCCTCACCGTATGCGCGCCAACATTTTGGACTTCGTGCTCTAAGTAATTTAGTCCTATTAGTAGAGCAGCTAAATCGGATAAAAAATATTTGTGTCCAAGATTCATTTTCTTTTTCTTTTAAAAAAATACCACAGCCATATGTAGCGCTTCCTTTTCTCCAGCGTCTTACGGATTGTTGAATAATAGACAAAGCTTCTTTTTTTGCCTTCTCTACCGAATCTGCCTGAAAATTCTTAAAATTAGTAAGAATTTCATCTTTGGCAGGCCTACTGTGACTGTACCATACTTGGCAAATCATTATTTTTTTACCCTCCTCCTTTATTTAGTTGTTAATAGTGCTAAACTATTTGAAAATTCCGTACAAGGTTGCCTGGCCAGGATTCAGACCTGGGAATGCCCCGATAAAATCGGGATGCCTTATCCGCCTCGGCAAGCCTCAGGCGAGACGGGTCCGACCTCGGCAAGCCTCAGGCGAGACG
>DAIUDF010000031.1:3578-4036 GCA_036845785.1 Candidatus Moraniibacteriota bacterium
TCGGCAAGCCTCAGGCGAGACGGGTCCGACCTCGGCAAGCCTCAGGCGAGACGGGCCGCTTGGCTACTTTGTAAGGTTTACTTTCAAAGTTGGGCTGCTAGGATTCGAACCTAGGAATGCCAGGACCAAAACCTGGTGCCTTACCGCTTGGCGACAGCCCAACTTTGAAAACAATATTTATTTAATTTTCAATCTATTAAAAATTAATTTTAATTCTTTCCTGCCTTTTCTTGTTTTTAAGTATTTTTCTCTATTTCTTGCTTCAACCAACGTAGTAAATTCTTCTTTATAAATCAATTTTAGTGGTCTACGATTTCTTGTTGAAGACGTTTTACCGTTGTTATGCTCCGTAACTCTCCGTTCTAAGTTGTCAGTAGAACCAAGATAAGTTTTTTTATCTTTATTGCTTAATAATAAATAAACGAAAAAAATATTCATAAATCACCGCCTTATCCGCC
>DAIUDF010000031.1:4136-8628 GCA_036845785.1 Candidatus Moraniibacteriota bacterium
TCGGCAAGCCTCGGGCGAGACGGGTCCGACCTCGGCAAGCCTCGGGCGAGACGGGTCCGACCTCGGCAAGCCTCGGGCGAGACGGGCCGCTTGGCTACTCCCCAATAAAAAACAAAACAGTATCTGGTATCTCGTATTTTGTATCTAGTATTTTAAATACTATATACCAAATACCAAATACCAAATACCAAATACCAAATACCAAATACAATTTATTCCACTACTGTTCCGCCCATGATGTTCAAAGCGTCAGTTAGCAGGGAACTGGTCTCTCTGGGCTTTTCTTGTTTTACTGACTGCTGGCTGCTGACTGCTGGCTGCTGGCTTTTGATTCCAGCTTCAGCCTGAGTCACAACTTTTACTTTTGCGCACAGTCCCAAAATTTTAGCAAAAACCGATTCCAGTGTCAATTTGTTGGGCGTTTCATTAAGCTTGTCTCTGTGGAAAGGGAACTTGGCGGCAATGACTACAAAATCTTTTTCAATGCCGGTCGGCTGGCAACTTTGGAGAATGGCTGACAAGCTATGGTTGAGAGGCTTGGTTTCGCAGATAACTTGCTGCCAGCATTTTTTAATCTCAGACAATGAAATGTTTAGCTCCGGTTTTGCTGGCTTATTTTCCTTTATTTCAGCCTCATTTTTGATGGGTGCGATGGAAGTCCCCTTGGCTTCAATTGGCTCATTAGAAGCCATTTTTGGGGCTTCAGGAGCCTCTGGAGTAGTGGTTTTAGCAGAAGATCTTAATTTTGTGTTGCTGGAATTATGAGACTGATTTTTATTGTCATTTTCCGTGCTGGTCTCTGTCTCGTCCCCATTTTTCAGGGCTTTGATGATAGCCATTTCTAAGGGCAATTGGGGAATAAAAGCTGACTTTATTTTATCCTGGATTTCCATAAAACACTGAATTATGAAAAGAAATTCTTGCGGAGAGTGTTTTTCAGTTTGTTTGATCAGTGACTTTATCTGTTCAGCAGTCAGCTCGTAGGAAAAAAGATCGGACAATTTTTGGTCCACGCTGACCAGCATGGCTTGGCGGAGATAATTCAAAAAAGATTTGTTGAAAACGCTAAGATCATAGCCGTCTTGCGAAAGTTTATTGATAAGACTAATGGCGTTGGTTGTTTTTTTCTCCAAAATATGATTTACCAATTCTTCCAATGACTGGCGCTCGGTCGTGCCCAAAATTTCTTCAACTTCTTTGGCAGTGATGTTTTTGTCCTGGAGCGACATAACCTGCGACAAAAGAGATTCAGCATCGCGCATGCCGCCTTCAGCGGCGATCGCAATCATTTCCAAAGCTTCTTTTTCAATTTCGACTTTTTCAGCTTTGGCAATTAAAGAAAGTTTTTTAAGGATATTTTCAACCGGCAGACGGGCAAAATCAAAACGCTGGCAGCGGGAAATGATAGTTTCCGGAACCTTGTGGATTTCTGTCGTAGCCAGAATGAAAATCACATGAGCAGGAGGTTCTTCTAAAGTCTTCAGTAAAGCATTGAAAGCGCCAGTCGAAAGCATGTGCACTTCGTCAATAATATAGACTTTGTATTTTAATAAAGTTGGCGGAAATTTTACATTTTCGCGAAGTTCGCGGATATTGTCTACGCCCGTGTTGGAGGCAGCATCAATTTCAAAAATATCCAAAGATTTTCCATTGGCAATGCTCAGGCAATTTTCACATTTAAGGCAAGGCTTGTTTTCACCGGAAGACAGGCAATTCACGGCATTGGCGAAAATGCGCGCCAAGGTGGTTTTGCCGGTTCCGCGCGGGCCTGTGAAAAGATAGGCATGGCCAATCCGTCCGAGCTTCAGGGAATTAGAAAGCGTCTGAACGATATGTTGTTGGCCGATGACATCAGAAAATTTCTGTGGGCGGTATTTTCTATAGAGGGAAGTCATAAATGTAGCATGTATTATGTAGAATGTATTATGTATAAATGCAAAAGATACCTTTTTAACTTTCTTATTGTAGCATTACGAACTGCCTTTCGCAAATAGTGATTTTTTATTAAAAATCCCCTCGAAAGAGGGGATTATACTTGATACATAATGCTATATACTTGATACTACTTTTTGAATACCCAAAGCTTATATCCGACAAAGTTCCAAGCCAGACCAGCAATGCTGCCAGCGGCCGCGCCGATAAGGCCGAGCTGTTCAGCGGACAATCCGACAAGCGAGCCCAAGACTATTTTAAAGACAAAAGAAGCGATAAAAACATTAATAAGAAAACCGACAACACTGACGGCGAAGAATTGCAGAAATTCAGCTTTAGTCTGTTTTTTTCCGCCCTGTTCAAATGTCCAATATTTGTTCCAGAAATAACTGTTAACATTGGCAATGATAAAAGAAGCGGCTTTATACAAAGAATAGAAAGTTATTATGCCTATGATGCTTGTTTTTGATTCAATATTGAAATAGGCGCTGAAAATAAAAGTTATGAGAGTCAGGGAACCAAGATCAACCAAAGTGTTGAGAACGCCGATAAGTCCGAATTTGGCGATCTGATAGATGATGGCAATTTTTTGGCCGATGAAAAAAGCGATGCGAAGCCCGATCGGAGTGGCCAGCAAAAAGAAAGGCACAATGATCAGATAGAATTTTGTAAATAATGCCGGATTTAAAGCTTTCAGAATTGGCAAAAGCAAGAGGCCGACAAGCAAGCCGGCGGCAATGCTGAAATAATAATCTTTTTGGGTGATGCGGATGCCTGTTGTGTTTTCCATAAAATATTTTTTTGTATTATTTTATTATTTTTTAAATAAATTTCTTGCGGTTTGTGTTTTTGATGTAATCTTTTATCCCGCGAATTTACTAATCTTTTACTTATATACTAATAAATAAACATTAAAACTGAGCCCATTGGTATATTAGTATTTCCATTAGTACATTAGTGGGGGTTAGGATTGGGCGGCGATTTCTTTTTCCAAAGCATCAATGTCGGCAGCCCATTCATCCACCAGTTCTTCTTTTGTTGGAGTTTTTTCTTCAGAGGTATTTTTCTCCGGCTGTTTATCAACATCTTCATCGTCGATTCTGAAGTCACTTTTCCAGGAATTAAATCCGCCATCAGCCGGCAAATTACTTTTGCTTTTTTTGGTTTTGGCTGGTTTCTTTTTTTCAGCAGGCTCAGCAGGCATTGATGAAAAACCAGAGTCTCCTTTGGAAATGACATTTTCAATAGCAGCCCAGGCAGCATCAATTTCGCGCGGAACCATAATGACAACTTCATCGCCGGGCTCTGCTTTAAAATAGGTAATTGAAGCCAGGAGAACCTTGTAAGGTTTTCCTTCAGAAAAAATAAAATAATTGCCTTTTTCGTCCTGGCTGACAATGCCGATTATGCTTTTTCTTTGAGCCGGACCGATTTGCTTATATACGAAAGATCCGTCGGGAGTTATGGTAAGCTTCAAGACATCTCCCTCGACGAGTTTTGATTTGGATGCATAGTTGGCGGGAACCGGATATTGTTTGCCGTCAGTGCCGATCATTAATTGTCCATCAAATGTTCCTTCAATTACAGTGCCGTCAGTTTCTTCTTCAATTTTTCTTTTGCGTCCGGTTTTTTTCTTACCTTCCAGCTGAAGAAGCATAGCTTTGGCGCTTTGCATGGTCTTTTCAGCGTTGAGCATCATTTGACGAAGCATTTCTATTTTATGAGCTTTTTCGCTTTCGCTCATAACACTATCATCTTCATTTTGTTGAGTGTGTTTCATTTTTGTTTTAAACGAGAACTGCCCAGGATCCCCCTAAGCATCACCCGTATTTTGATGTTTGTTTTATGCCTAAATTATATAATAAGTTTGCCAAATCCGCAATACTAATTACTAATTTTTTACGAATATACAAATTTGGCGGCATTAGACATATTTAGTGCTTAAAGAAGTATTATAATTTAGGGTATAATTTGTATATTAATTAGGACATATGCGTAATTATTCAAAAACTGCCCGCCTCGCGTCGACGAACGGTTATTGCCGCGAGTCGAGACTGGGAGGAAGGCCGGGGAAACCGGCCTATCGAACCCCAGCTTCGTTCATGGAAAAAGTTTTCGCAGTGGTGCGAAAAATTCCCAAGGGCAAAACATTAAGTTATAAAAGAGTGGCTGAACTGGCTGGATATCCGAAGGCTTTTCGCGCCGTGGGAAATATTTTGAACAAGAATCATAATCCAAAAATTCCATGCCACCGCGTCATTCGCAGTGATGGAAAATTCGGAGGCTACAATCGCGGAGCAGGGCAGAAAGAAAAAATTTTAAAAAAAGAAGGCGCTATTAAATAAAAATTATTTTTATGTTAGTATACATAAAGAAGTTTCTTAAATAATTCGTAAAACTAAAAAAGTTCACCCTGTTAAATAATTTTGCAAAGCAAAATTAAGATTTGAATTAATATAATTAAAAAACAGGGGACAATTAATCATAAAAATTAATCTAGAAATAAATTGCGTCTCAAGGGAGATTCAAATCTTATTTAACAGGGTAAATGGAAAAATTA
>DAIUDF010000032.1:0-7272 GCA_036845785.1 Candidatus Moraniibacteriota bacterium
TCGGAATCTGGATTTTCGGCAAAAAAAGTTCTAATTTCGTCCAAAAGGTACCGCAATTTTTCAAAATTAAAGTTTTGAGGGTTGGCAGCCTCCCCCGCCAAGGCGGGGTCGGTAACTTTTTCCAGCATTTTCCAAGCGTTTTTGAAATCAAAATGCAAATTCTGCTGCGAAATGCGGAAGTTCGTTTCGCTGAAAGCGAAAATGAATTGAAAATTCATAACCAATCTTTTTTCTTTCCGCCATAGGCGGAAATGTAAAGCGATAATTTTACCCAAAAGCGATTTTGAAATTTTTGAAAACCATGATAATATATTTATGGACACAAATTAAACACAATGCTTTTTCGTTGCAATTTTTGTATTGCAACCGCTAAGGAGCAATTCTGTACAAATGCATTGTGTATTTGTGTCCAACAGGGTTGCTCCTTTGCGTTAAAAAATTTCAAAATAAATATATGGAAAATCAAACCAGAAAGTTTTTCATTTATGCTCGCAAATCAACAGACAGTGAAGATAGACAGGTGCGAAGCATTGGCGACCAGATTGCGGAATTGAAAGAATTGGCAAAAAAAGAAACTATTGAAATTGTTGACATTATTGTTGAAAAACAAACAGCCAAAATTCCTGGTCGCCCAATGTTTGCAGAAATGCTCAAGCGACTTGAAACAGGTGAAGCTGTGGGAATTTTAGCTTGGCATCCTGATAGACTGGCGAGAAATTCCATTGATGGCGGACAAATAATTTATCTTGTGGATACTGGAATAATCAAGGAGCTAAAATTCCCAACTTTCTGGTTTGATCCCACACCACAAGGAAAATTCATGTTAAACATCGCTTTTGGGCAATCAAAATATTATGTTGATAATCTTTCGGAGAATATCAAAAGAGGACATCGTCAGAAGCTCAAAAATGGCTTATGGCCTCAAATGGCGCCATTAGGTTATCTCAACAATAAAGTGACAAAAATGGTTTATATTGATGAAAATAAAGCACCTTTGCTTAAAAAGGCATTTGAACTTTATGCCACAGGCAAATATTCCCTCAAAGAACTCCGAAAGATTATCAACAATTTTGACTTGAGAGGAACTAAGGGCAAGTTGCTTTCCGTTTCTAATTTTCAGTATCTTTTGCAAAATCCGTTTTACTATGGACTTATTCGCTATAACGGAGAATATTTCGAAGGAAAGCATGAACCGATTATTTCAAAGAAACTTTTTGACCAAGTGCAAGAAGTGATGAAACAAAAAAGCAAATTGAAACAAAAAGACGACAAGATGAAATATTTTCTTTATCGCGGATTTTTCCATTGTGCTGAGTGCGGATTCACAATTACAGCTGATAAAAAAGTTAAGAAAAGTGGTAAAGAATATATTTACTATTATTGCACTAAGAAAAATCCGCACCATTATTGTTCGCAAAATGTTTTCACTAAAGAAGAAAATATTTCATCGCAAATTAAAACGGCAATTCAAAAAGTTTCTTTGTCTGATGATTGGGCGGATTGGATGATTTCGGAATTAGAAAAAGAGAAACAAGCAAAAGCCCAATCGTCAGTCTTTTTTGCTCAAAATACCCAGGAGGAACTTTCAAAACTTAATGAGAAGTTGGAAAAGCTAATGAACGCCTATTTGGAAAACGCTTTGTCATTGGACGAATATCGAGAAAGCAAGAATAAACTCATCAATCAAAAACAAGTCCTGAAAGACAAACTGAATGCTTTTGAGCAAAAAAGCAATAATCGGTTCGAACTTGCCCTTGATTTTATAAAAACCAGCAAAGAAGCCAAAATTATCGCTTTACAAGAAAATCCCGAAAGGATTCGGGATTTTCTAAAAAAGATTGGTTCGAACTTCCGCATTTCGCAGCAGAATTTGCATTTTGATTTCAAAAACGCTTGGAAAATGCTGGAAAAAGTTACCGACCCCGCCTTGGCGGGGGAGGCTGCCAACCCTCAAAACTTTAATTTTGAAAAATTGCGGAAAGGCAGGGATTCGAACCCTGGGAACCCTTTCGAGTTCAACACATTAGCAGTGTGCTGCTTTCGACCGCTCAGCCACCTTTCCAAAATATCTATTCAATTGTGCGGAGAGAGTGAGATTCGAACTCACGGTGAGTTGCCCCACGACGGTTTTCAAGACCGTTGCCTTCAACCACTCGGCCATCTCTCCTAGCTAATTATCTTTATTAAAAGCCTTCGAGTTCCTGTGTTTCTTTTAAAACCCGCTTAGCCATCTTTCCGCTAATCTATTGCCTGCCTTTTTGTATAGCACGCCTCCCTATTTTGACTTTGTTTATAATACCAACTCAAAACCTATTTGTAAACCCAGACATCTATGCTAGAATTATAACATGTCATTTGATCTAAAAACAAAACCTAAAAAAAAGCCTGTTGAATCCTATATTAAGGATGATTTTCGATTTGCAGAAGAAACAGAAAAAGAGCTTGCGGATTTTTCTGAAAATACTGGAAAAATATTATACTCTTGGCGAGCTCCTCAATTTGAAGTTTATGAAAAATCTGGCCGTTGGTATATCATAGCCGCCTTGTTTATTTTAGTAATGATTGTCTATGCTCTGTACACAAATGGTCCGATAATGGCTGTTACTTTCATTTTGATTGGCATTGTGGGTTACATCTATTCGCAAAAAGATCCGCTTGTTGTTACTTTTGCCATAACAGATAAAGGAGTAATAGCCGACAAGGAAATTTATCTATACGAAAATATCAAGTCTTTTTGGATTTTTTATGATCCCCATCACACTAAAACTATCAGCCTGCACACCAAGGCTTCCTTTATGCCTTTCATACACATTCCTTTTGGAGATGAAAATCCTGCCGAACTCCATAAAATCATGACTCGCTATATTCCTGAAATAAAACAAGACCCGAGCTTGATTGATGCAATAGAAAGGGTTCTGCATATCTAGAACAGCTATCGTTCTTAGAAGCAAGCTCCAGAGCTTGCTTTTACTATTTTTTTGTTGTAAGTTATACTTTGTGTATAAAGCAGCCTAACCGCAAGGTTTTAAGGAGGAACAAAGTGACGAAAAAGCGTTAGCTTTGGGAAAGGGGTCGGGAAAACGGGAGTTTTCCCGGGGTGGAAATATTAAAACCGCAAGGTTTTAAGGAGGCACGAAGTGCCGACGCGCTTGTAGCTCAGTGGATAGAGCGTCTGGTTGCGGTCCAGAAGGTCGCAGGTTCGATTCCTGCCAAGCGCACTATAATTAAAGGGTTTCCATTTTACATGGGAACTCTTTATTTTTGCTTGGCAAGAATCGAACAAAGAAAGGGGTCGGGAAAACTTGGGTTTTCCCGGAGTGGAAATATTAAAACCGCAAGGTTTTAAAGAGCGAAGCGAGTGAGGTCTCCTGCCAAGCGCACTAAATGGAAAAATTCTCGCTTTATGTTGAGAATTTTTTGTTTTAGAAGCATCCTTAGAGGCTTCTATAGAGATCTCTATTTTAAAAACTCAACGCTTGATTTTTTGTTTGATTTGCGAGTGTTATGTAACGTTAGTTATAATACTTACTTCTATTCTGATAAATTCATAGGGATCCAGTCATTATAACTGGATCTTTTTTTATATACGAAAAATGCGGTATACTACAAATATGCCTGATTTAAAAACAAAGCTCGAAAACATCCCCCGCATCGGACCTAAATATTCGGCCACGCTGAAAAAACTCAACATCGGAACTGTCGAGGATTTTTTGCTGCACTTCCCTTTCCGCTATGAAGATTACTCCGAACGAGTTTCCATCGATAATCTTTCAGCCGGGCAAACTGCCACCGTCATGGGCGAAGTCACCAAAAGCAAGCTGATCAGAACTTGGAAGAAAAAAATGCTCATCACTGAATGTTTTGTGCAAGATGATACTGGCACAGTTCGCGCCGTGTGGTTTAACCAACCCTATGTCAGCGATTCATTAATCGAAGGCAAAGGCGTGCGCCTCAGCGGCAAAGTTTCCGAAGACGCCAAAGGATTATTTTTTTCCAATCCGGCTTGGGAACTTTCTTCGCGTGTTCCAACCAACACCGGGCGCTTGGTTCCGATCTACCCTGAGACTGAAGGCCTGACTTCGAAATGGATCCGCTGGCAATTGCAAAATTTGATAAAATTTGCGGATGAGCTTCAAGATCCGATCCCGGAAAATATTCTTAGAAAACTCCATCTGCCGAAACTTTCTGAAGCTGTCAAAAATATTCATTTCCCGCAAAATGCCAAACAAGCTGAGATTGCGCAAAAGCGTTTTGCGTTCCAGCAGATGTTTCTGATTCAACTTGCATCTCAGCGCGCCAAAATTTCTTGGGAAAAACAGCAGAGCGTCACAATTGCTTTCGATGAAAAATTAATGCAAAAATTTGTCGCTGCCCTTCCCTTTTCCCTCACCAACGCGCAAAGAAAAGCCGCTTTTCAAATTTTGAAAGATCTGGAAAAACCTATGCCAATGAACAGATTGCTCAATGGCGATGTTGGCAGCGGCAAAACTGTGGTAGCCGCCATGGCCGCCCTATCAGCTATTAATTCCGGCTATCAAGTGGCTATCATGGCACCGACCGAAGTTTTAGCGCGACAACATTTTGAGAGTATTTCAAAATTATTTGCACCATATAAAATAAATGTAGCCTTATTAACAAATGCTTATCAGCAAATCTCCAATTTAAAATTTAAAATTTCAAATTTAAAATTATCTTCTGCAAAAAAAGAACAAACTTCGCGAGATAATTTATTATCTAACATAAAGAATGGAAATATAAGCATAGTTATAGGCACCCACGCCCTTATCCAAAAAGGTGTTAACTTCAAAAATCTAGCTTTGGTTATCATTGACGAGCAGCACCGCTTCGGCGTCGATCAGCGCGCCTATTTACAACAACAGATTTCTAAAATAAATGACGGCCTGCCGAAAAAAACACCTCACCTGCTCAGCATGTCCGCCACCCCAATTCCGCGCACTTTGGCTATGGCCTTTTTTGGCAATCTCAATCTTTCTGTTTTGAATGAAATGCCAAAAAATCGCAAACAAATTAAAACTAAAATTATCACCGCAGCCGAGCGCCAGGAAACTTATGATTTCGTGCAGAGAGAAATCAAAAATGGCCGCCAAGTCTTCATCATTTTCCCTCTTGTGGAAGAGTCGCAAAAAATGTCAGAACTCAAGGCTGCCACTGAAGAACACAAAAGGCTTTCTGAAAATGTTTTTCCGGAATTTAAATTAGCACTTCTGCATGGTCGATTAAAATCCGACGAAAAAGAAAAAATCATGCAAGACTTCAAAGACAAAAAATATGACATGTTGGTTTCCACTTCCGTCGTCGAAGTTGGCATCGACATTCCCAACGCCTCAATTATGATCATCGAAGACGCTGACCGCTTTGGCCTCTCACAGCTCCATCAATTCCGCGGCCGAGTCGGACGCTCCGAGCATCAATCCTATTGCTTTCTTTTTGCCAAAAGTTCCGCCCTTTCCAAAAGCCGCCTCAAGGCTATGGAAAAATTCGCCAGCGGTTTTGACATCGCCGAAGAAGATTTCCGCCTTCGCGGTCCTGGTGAATTTTTAGGCACTCGCCAATCTGGCCTTCCTGACATTGCGATGCAGCATATCGCCAACGCTAAATTGGTCGCCATAGCCAGCGAAGAAGCTAAGGAATTTTTGCAAAAAGATCCGGACATTAAAAATCATCCGCTTCTGCAAAAAGGCCTCACGAAATTCCAAACCAATGTACACCTTGAGTAAAATCTACCCTTTTGTTAAAATAATAAAGCATTATTATTAATATAAAAAACTATGAAAATTACTCCAACCATGTTTCGTGGGTATGATCTTAGAGGTCTGGTAGATAAGGAACTTAATCCAGAAATCGTTGAACACATCGGCAAAGCTCACGGCACATACATGAAAAGACGAGGCATCACCAAAGCTGTTGTGGGTCAGGATTGTCGAGCCACTAGCGCTGATTATAGCGCCGCATTGATTCGCGGCTATAGCTGGGCGGGCATTGACACTATTGATATTGGCATGACTTTGGTGGGAACTTTCTATTGGTCACAATATTATCTCAATATAAAAGGTGGGGCTTTTGTGACAGCTTCGCATAATCCTCCGGAATTCAATGGCTTCAAGTTTGCTATTGATCTTTCCGAAACATTAGTCAGCGATGGAATGCAGGAACTTAGAAGAATGGTTGAGGAAGAAGATTATGAGCAAGGAGAAGTTCCTGGTCAGGTTGAGAAAAAAGAAATTAACGAAGCTTATTTGGAAGATATTTCCAAAAGATTATCGATTGATAAAAAATTTAAGATTGTAGTTGACCCGAGTTGTTCAACTGCCGGCGCCATTGTTCCTAAAATGCTCCGTAAAATCGGCTGCGAAGTCGTGGAAAAAAATTGTAACATCGATCCAACTTTTCCACTGGGAACTCCCGATCCAACAGAAACCCAAGTGGCCTCAAGGGTAGCCCAAGAAGTTTTAGAAGAAAAAGCTGATTTGGGTTTTTCTTATGATGCTGATGGTGATCGCATCGGGATAGTCGATGAAAAGGGTGGCATAATTTGGAACGATGTTTTGGTAGCTATATTTGCATCCGATGTTCTTCATGGACATCCGGGCGCCAAAATAATGTACAACACCCTCTGTTCCAAAGTTGTTGAAGATACTATCAAAGAAAAAGGTGGCGAGCCTTTTATGTGGAGAACTGGACATTCATTCCTGAAAAAGAAAAATCAGGAAGTCGGCGCTGCTTTCATCGGAGAACTTTCGGGACACTTTTTCTTTTCCGCTGATTTCTACAATCACGATGACGGGATTTATTCAACTTTTAGATTGCTAAGCTATCTTTCCCGAACTGGACAGTCTCTTTCGGAAGCTGTCGCCAGTTTGCCTAAATATATTTCGAGCGCTGAAATAAAAGTTGGTTGCGCTGATGACAAAAAAGTAGGATTAATTGAAAAATTAAGCGAAGTTTTGAAAAATGACTTTCCTACTGCTGAAGTTATCAGTGATGAACGAGCCGGTGATGGTGTGCGTCTCAATATGGCCGATTCTATGTTCGTCGTTCGCTATTCGCAAAATGGTCCCTATCTCACCATAAAATTTGAAGCGCAAACTCAGGAAAAATATGATGAACTTAAAAAATACTTGAATAATATTTTGCACAAATACGAAGAAGTTGATTGGAGTTTCGGAGTGAACGTGGAAAGTTTGGACTAAAAATAACAAATAAACAACCACTAGCTAAAACGCTAGTGGTTTTTATCTTGCAGGCTAACGC
>DAIUDF010000033.1:0-7026 GCA_036845785.1 Candidatus Moraniibacteriota bacterium
GGAAATGCGGAACCAGTTGCAAAGGTGATCCAGGTGCTCCAGGTTGGATATCAACAGTAGCTATGTATTTTGAAAAGATAATCGGTTAATAAGAATAAATTAAATAAAATCTTCCCAAAAACTATCCCCTGTGGCGGAGAGTTTTTGTTATTAACTTTAAGCTCCTTGTCAAAAAAAAGAAAAAATTGTATACTTTAGGCATTAAAACATCCTTTATTATTTAAAACAAAAAAACAAAAAAATGAATTTCATTAAAAAAACAACAAAAGGTTTTTCACTCTTGGAAGTTCTTGTTGTTCTGGCCATAGTAGCTATTGTGACAGGCACTTTATTTATGACTAACAATAATAAGGGCAAGCAAGAAGTGCAACTAGCTGCGCGAGAAATCGCAGCTCAGCTGAGATTGTTGCAAAATGATATGCTTAATGGAAAAATAATTGATGGGAAAAGCATTTGTAAAGCTGAAATGTATTTTGACACTGTCAACAATAAATATGAAACAAGATATTACGACAAATGTTCACCTGATCATCAGATAGCAATAGAGACTTTTACGCCAAAAAAAAGTAAGATTGATCTTGGAACAGAAACAGAGGGTTCAATATCCTTTATGGCTCCTTTTGCGAAAGTTGAATTCGATTTAGGCGGACCAAATGGAGTTCTTTTGCAGTCTGAAAAAAATTCTAACCAAGAAATGACTGTTTGTGTTAATAGTGCCGGCAATATCGAAGAAATTAAAGGCAACAATCCTCATTGCTCTGGAGTAGGAGGATGTGATCCAAATGCCGGAAAAGATTGTGGCGCAGATACTTGTCATAATAATGATGGAACAATTCTCTGTGATGGATCTTGTTCAGGAGCTACGTTCAAAAATCCGCTACCGGCTGGAAATTGGATAAGCTCTACCGAGTGCAGCACAACTTGTGGGGTAGGTCAATATTATCAAACATGCAACGATGAATGCGGTGGCAAATGCGATGGCACTTATGATGATGGAGCGAAAGTCGCTAATGGAGGAATTTGTACAGCTGGTCAATCAGCGTTTTGGAGTAATACTGGCACTTGCAGCAAAACTTGTGGTGGAGGTCAATTTTTGCAAACATGCGTCGCTGCTTGCGGTGCCACGTGCGGAGGCTATGCTAATGGAGCCCAAGCTTGGAATGGCTCTGCTTGCAATACACAAGCTTGTCCACAGCCTCCAGTTAATGGTGGTTGGAGCGGCTGGGGCGCGTGTTCCAAAACTTGCGGTGGTGGAATTCAGTATAGGACATGCACTAATCCATCTCCTGCAAATGGCGGAGCAAATTGTTCTGGTTTAAATTACCAATCATGCAATACACAAGTTTGTCCGGGAAAAAAATTTAGATTTATAATGGGTTATGGATTTTATCATGTAGGTAAGGACGCAAATACATCCCAGCAAAGATATAATTATCTCGTTAACTATCCTGCTATCAGTATATTCGAGAAATTTGGTGGTGGCACAACTTGTGAAAGTGGTGATTATGGACCTTATAACACAGGCATGCAACCATGTTCATGGAATGATTGTGAGATAGAGCCTCAATTTGTTTCTTGGTTTTCTTGTGAAGTAGGAAAAAAATATATATCAAAAAGTTATGGCGATAATCAATTTGATGTCCGTGGCACCGATACTTATCAATATATGTGTCTTTATGAATGTTACTAAAGACAAGCCAGAAGGTGTTTTATAGAATGAGGCTACCGGATAATCTTCCCAAAAACTCTCCCACGTAGCGGAGAGTTTTTGTTATGAATAAAAATAAATTTAGTGTATAATAAGGTTATAATTTTCAATGATCAATGATCAATCTTCAGTGAATTTTCAATAATTAATTCTCAATATTTTTAAGAAATTGAGAATTGACGATTGATTGTAAACTGGAAATTGTAAATTGAAAATTAAATTTATGTTTTGGTTTGCTATTGTCATTGCTGGATATTTTTTTGGAGCCTTGGCTAACATCGGAGATAAATTTTTGCTTGGTTCAAAAAGAATATCTTCGCCCCCAGTCTATGCTTTCTATGTCGGCCTTTTCGGTTTGTTTGCCTTCATATTGGCTCCTTTCGGCCTAACTATTCCAAGCTCCAATGTTTTGATTTGGTGCCTTGTCAGCGGGCTGATTTTTGCTTTTGGCATCTTGCTTTTGTTTTTTGCGATAGAAAAAGCTGAGGCAAGCCGGGTTACGCCGGTGGTTGGAGCGGTTGTTCCTTTGGCCACTTTCTTTTTTAGCGGGATCGCCGGCACAGAAACGCTGGGCTGGCTGCAATCTTTCGGCATTATTTTGCTGGTTTTGGGCGGCTTGCTCATTTCGTTTGACCTGCCTCTTAAAATTGGAAAAAGAAAATTTTTTTCCGGATTTCATTTTGCCATAGGTGCCGGTTTTTTTCTGGCAGCAGCCTATCTTTTGTTTAAAAATATTTCAAACCAAGAAAGTTCCATTACCTGGTTCATTACTTGGTATATTTGGACCAGAATGGGCGCATTGGCCGGTGCCGGACTCTTGCTTTTGGTTCCCATTTGGAGGAAAAATATTTTTAAAAGTTTCCACTCAGCCAAAAAGAATAAAAAACAGACGATTTCAACGGGAGCATTTTTTTTGGGCAACAAAACTGCCGGTGGAATAAGCACGCTGCTTTTTAATTACGCTATCGGGATTGGCAGTGTAACTTTGACCAACGCCCTAATTTCAATCCAATATGTTTTTGTTCTAGTCTTGGTTTCCATCTTGCATCGAACCAAGGCGCATATTTTTCAGGAAAAACTTTTGTTTTGGGATTGGGCGCAAAAAGTGGCAGCGATTTTCATTATCGGCGTGGGAATTTTTTTGATATACGAATAACCTACATAAGTACAAATAAAATACAAAATTACAAAAGTACAAAAATAAATGGACAAAGTTATTTATAAAGAATTGAGTTATAATATCGTTGGATCTATTTTTGAAGTATTTAAAGAATTGGGTTATGGTTTTAAAGAAAGATATTATGAAGACGCAATTGCAAAAGAATTTAACAAAAGAAAAATAAAATATGTTCGACAATTGCCATATAAGTTGGTGTATAAGGGTGAGACAATAGGAATGTACAAATTTGATTTTCTTGTTGAAAATAAAATTATTTTAGAGCTAAAACAAGGCGACTATTACACGAAAAATAATATAACGCAGGTAATTCAGTATTTAAAAACATCAAAATTAAAATTAGCCATTTTGGCCAATGTTACCAGTAGTGGTGTAAAATTTAAACGCATTCTTAACATTAAATAATTTTTTGTATATTTGTATTTTTGTACTTTATTTGTAATTTTGTAGACCATAAAAATGAAAAGAAAAAAGATAGCAAAAAATAAAACGCAAAAAGAAAAAGATATTTCAGCATTTAAAAAATTTTTAAAGGCAGCCGCCTGGGTTCTGGCAATTGTTTTAGCCGTAATAATTTTGTTTTTTATTTACATTAATCTGCCAGTCAGTCCTTCGAAAAATAAGGCGCAAATCGGGGTAACATTTTCCTTGCGGTATGCGGAGGACATCGGACTTAATTGGAAAGAGGCTTATTTGGCGATGCTGGACGATTTAAAAATAAAAAATATCCGCATTCCTGTCTACTGGGATTTGGTCGAAAAAAATCCGGGCAAATATGATTTTGCTGATGTTGATTGGCAGCTTGCCGAAGCGCAAAAAAGAGATGCAAAAATAATTTTGGTCGTGGGGCAAAAAGTTCCGCGCTGGCCGGAATGTTTTATTCCAGAATGGGTCAGCACGGAGGACAATGATCGCCAAGAGAGGCTTTTAATGTTTGAAGAAATTGTCATTAACAGATATAAAAACAACCATCCGGAAATAAAAATATGGCAAATTGAAAATGAGCCGTTTTTGAATTTCGGAATTTGCCCGACTATTGATCCTGATCTTTTGGACAGGGAAATAGCCAAAGTCAAAAGCCTTGACTCTTTGCGGCCGGTTATGATCACAGACAGCGGAGAACTGAGCTTGTGGATACAGGCAGCGTCGAGAGCGGATGTTTTTGGAACGACAATGTATCGTGAAGTGTATAGCGCTCGTAAAATTTTTGGCAAAGCGCTTGGTCACTGGCGTTATCCAATCGGACCGAATTTTTTCAAAGCCAAGCAATTTTTAATCAAGTTTTTTGCCAACCAAGATAAGGCAGTCGTGGTTGAGCTTCAGGGAGAACCGTGGGTGGAAGGCTGGACTGTGCACGCTCCGCTAGAAAGGCAGTTTGAATCTATGAACGCGGAAATATTGGCAGACAATGTTGAGTTTGCCAAAAAAACCGGCATGCATGAAATTTATGTTTGGGGTGTTGAATGGTGGTATTGGTTGAAAACTACGCAAAATGACAATAGTGTCTGGGAAATGGTTAAAAAATTAAATCAATAAATCGGCTGGTTTTAAAATTCAAAAATAAGAAATAAATAATTTATTGCTTATGAAAAAAAAGAAAAAAATAGCTATTTTTGACATTGACGGCACTATTTTCAGAAAAAATCTGCAATTTGAACTTATCAACGAACTTTCCTGGATGAACGTTTTTCCCCGGAAAGTCCGTGACCAAATAGTCAATTTGTATACCAATTGGCTTGAACACAAGGGCACATATGAACAATATCGCGCCGGACTGGTGGAGCTTTATGAGGAATATATAAAAGGCTGCCGGCTCAAAGATGTTGAATTAGCCAGCAAAGCTGTGGTATCATTCCATAAGGACAGGACTTATATTTTTGCTGAAAACCTAATTTCCAAATTAAGACAAGCGGGGTATCATTTGATAGCTATTTCCGGATCGCCGATTGAAATTGTTATGGAATACAACAAAAGTCATTTGCATTTTGATGAAGTTTTTGGAACCATTTATGAATATAATGAAAACGGAATTTATACAGGCAAATCAGCCTATGAGCCGGTCAAACACAAAGGTCATCTTGTCAAACAATATGTTTATGAGCACAATATCCTACTTGAAGATTCTTATGGGATAGGAGATACGGAATCAGATGCCAGTATTTTGGAAATCGTTGAAAATCCGATTGCTTTCAATCCCAATGAAAATCTTAAGGCTATCGCAGAAAAAAACAGCTGGCGAATAGTGGTTGAGAAAAAAGATGTAATTTATGAAATAAATAAATAATATGACTTTAAACGATCGCTTAGAAAAAATATTATTAGCAACTTTGTGGATCTGGCTGCCTTTTAGGGCTTGCTGGAGGCTACTCAAGGAATTCAGGGAAAAATATTTTTAATGATTTAATAATTTTTTCAGCAAAAAATGGAATACGACAAACAAAAACTTTCCAAATTTTTTATTGTTGGCGGGGCGGTGCTGGTGGTTTTAATTTTGGCAGCCTCAGTTATTTTCTTGGGCTGGAAAATTATCAAAGAAAATGAAAAAAAACAGCCGGAAGTGGAAATTTCTATTCCGGAAAACATTGGTGAGGCTATTGTCAATGATGTCAGCGGAGTGCAGGAAATTGAGGAAGAAAAAGCAGATTTTTCAAAAGGTTATTCGCACAGCGAAAACTATATGCTGAAGGAAATAACTTTCGGCGGTTATGAGGTTGATATGGCGGGAGAAGCGAAAAACACTCCCTTGGTTATTTCCGACATTAAAGGTGAAACAGTTATTTCCAAAGACGGGAAGCAAACCAAGCTTTTGTTTACTTGGAAAACCAGCAAATTGGCGACTTCGATTGTAACTTATGCTAAAAATGACGGTCCGATCAAAAATACGGTTGAAGAAAAAGGACCAGGACTTGCACATGCCTTGATTTTAAATTTTGAACCGTCCACGCGCTATACTTATTCAATCAGTGCGACTGACCGATGGGACAATGTGGCTAATTCTGATAAATTTACAACTTTCACTTCGACCAAAAGTGACAATATTATTGATGTTATCATAGAACAATTCAAACAGATGTTCAGTTGGGTTACTCCGGCTCGGAAATGATCCAATATGTCAAACAAAAAACACTCCTGATTAGGGAGCGTTTTTTTTATTTGTGAAGATTATTTTATTTTCTCTACGAATTTTGCAAAGACATCAGGGTTTTCAGCAGCCATTTGGGAAAGCACTTTACGGTCGATTTCAATTTTCTTTGATTTGAGTCCGGCAATGAATTTACTGTAAGTCAATTCAAAATTTCTGACAGCATTGTTGAGACGCAAAATCCAGAGAGAGCGATTGGTGCGTTTTTTGGCGCGCCGATCGCGGTGCGCATATTTGCCAGCTTTCAAAAGGGCTTCTTTGGCGGCGGCATAATTTTTGCTGCGGCGCCAGCGGAAACCTTTGGCGGCGTCAAGCACATTCTTTCTTCTTTTCGATGCGGCTACGCCGCGTTTAACTCTTGTCATTTTGTTATAAGCGATACTAATCTACGAATGCATACGAATGATACTAAACAAAATTCGTAGTATTCGTATGTAAGTTCGTATTTTTCGTATCGCTACGATTATTTATTGATATGGTATGGTAATGCGGCTACTACATTCTTTTCATCGGCAGAAAACATGCGCTTGTCTTTTTTCTTGGCTCGGCCTGTTTGTCCATTTTCCTTGGAATTATAATGGTTTTGTCCGGTTGAGCGGCGGATCACTTTCTTGTTTTTGGTGATCTTCACTTTTTTGGCAACTGATTTGTTGGTTTTAATCTTAGGCATATTTTTAAATTGTATCAAGTATTATGTAGCATGTATTAAGTATGAATGGAATCCATTTCTTCTTATGCGTTATACTTTATACGTGATACATTATACATTATTAATTGGGGCGATGATAACATTGAATCCGCCAGGGAATCTTTTAATCTGTTCTTCAATCTTGTAGGGAGCGGTTATTCCTGAAATAAAGTCCTGCAAATTTTTTCGAGCCAGATCTTGATGGGCTTTTTCACGGCCTTTGAGCACGATTTCTATTTTGACCTTGTCGCCGTGGCCCAAAAATTTTTCCGCTTGCGCTTTTTAAAATCGAGGTCGTGTGTGTCGGTTCT
>DAIUDF010000034.1:0-6139 GCA_036845785.1 Candidatus Moraniibacteriota bacterium
CGTTATAACTCTTACAAAGCGACCAGTAATGGTCGCTTTTTTTGTTCTGATAAGTTTTTTTGGAAAACATGTTATCTTTTATGTGTTTTTGTTTTTTGTTAGAAAAACCGCAAAAAATTAAAAAAACTTTTTTGTAAAAACTTGTTAATTACAAAATAAAACTTTACATTCGTTGCGCCCAATAGTTTAAAAACGCAATTCTTAAATGCTTTTTATAAATGTAATTAAATGATTTATTTATAAACAATTATAATTTAACAATAGGTTCATTTACGAATATTTTAAATGGGTAGTTACGTAAATAATACGTTAGCTGTGATTTTAAGAAGACCGTGAACCAGACAAATAACATATTCAGACAAATACTTAGGTGGACATTTTTTATTCCACTTGCTACGACTATTTATATTGTTTCAAAACTCTGTCTGTCTTGGACATTTTATTTCATAAGTAGCAATATGGTGGAAGACATTAATTCCGTGGACGACTATGGCGGACACTACTTTTTAGGACCTTTGTTTGTTTTTTTAAGAGAAGCATTTGCAGTTGGATTTGGTGTTTACTCAGGTGTTTATCTCGCACCAAAGCACAAGAAAACTGTATTTACTTTCTTTATTTTCCTTTGGGTTTTATTCCTGTTACTCATTTCATTTGCTATCGGACTGACATTTTTCCGAATGGAATGGACAACTGTAAAACTTCTCCGTAATTTCACCTTCACGAACAACTACAATTCCCACACTGCAAACACTTGTAGCATGCTGATTGGCGGTTTCGAAATCTATGGCGGCGAAGGAGTTCATAAACGCAAAGTTAATGGAAAATTATACATTGACTTTGATAGTAGTGAAAAAAATAATTCCTCACACCACTTCCCTTTCTAAAAGTCTCTCCTTCAGCCCGGTTTGGAGGGGCTTTTCTATCTCTGCATTCTTTATCATAAAATGCAAGCGGTTAAAGATATTTGCTTCGCTCATGCCGCTATCGAAATCAAGGAAAAGCAGATTAAGATTCGGATAAATTTCACGGGTGCGTTTTTCTATCCCTTTAGAAATGACATGATTGGCTATACATCCGAATGGTTGGAGGCTGACCACGTTATTCACACCGTTGTGTGCGAATTCGCCAAATTCTGCCGCAATCCCCCATCCTTCGCCAAACTGCGAATTCAGATTGATGATTTTGGATGCCGCCGCTGCATCCTCATACACATTGCTTACAGGGATATAAAACGGATAATGCCTGATACCTGCTTCCATTTTCCGGATAATTTTGTAGGCGTATTTTTCTATCCAATCCGTGATAAATTTCGGCGTGGAACGTTCCGTTATATTTCCTTCAATTCGAGCTTCTTTGCTGGCAAAGGCATTTAAGAAAAACTTGGAAATCGGCGGTAAAACAGGTTCTACGCCCTGTGAGATAAGCCAGTTTACTACGTTTTTATGTCCGAAATTATTGTATTTCACATAAATTTCACCCACAATCCCGATGCGTGGAATATCATGCCGGTTATTTATTTTCAGAAATTCATCGGCAGCTTCCTTTATCAGCTTGTAAAAACGCTTATCATCATTGGCACGCATGACTTCAATACCCAGTTCAATGTATTTATCTCTCACCCGTTTAGCAGCGCCTTCTTCCTTTTCTCTCGGCGCAGTGGAGTAGTAAAACTGCGAAATGCAATCGGCGTAAACAATGCACGTAAGCAGTGATTTAATCATTCCCCGCCATTTCATTTTCATGCCGGGCTGGTAGTTCAGGTTCCCGTTGCTTGTACTGACCGTAATGACCGGAATATCGCCGTAACCTGCCGCAATCATAGCTTTTTTTATCAAAGCCACGTAGTTTGTAGCACGGCACTGACCACCCGTTTGCGAAATGCCCACAGCTATTTCATCCCGGTGGTATCTCCCGCTTTTAAGCGCTTTCACAATGTCGCCGACTATCAAGGTAGCCGGATAGCAAATTTCATTATTGGAATATTTCAAACCAAACTCCACTGACTGCATATCGCTTGGCGGCAGGTTCTCGTATTTGTAGCCCAGCGCTTCAAACGCTGCCGGAATAAACGGCGAATACAAATCGCCAAACCACGGCCCGATAATGGTTCTGCGCCTGTCTTCATCCATAAATGGCGGAGTGTGAACAGCAATTTCTTTTTTGTAATACCCGTCGTCATTCTTAAATTTCAAACTCTCAATCAGCGAGCGGATACGCAAACGGGTAGAACCAAGGTTGTTAATATCGTCCACTTTGATGATGGTAGCGTTTTTTCCGGCACGGTGCATGATATCATTCACTTCATCCAGAATAAACGCATCGGGCCCGCAGCCAAACGAAGTAATCTGCACGTAATTAACATTGCCCGGCGCATCATTTGCCGCCCAAAGCGCCGATTTGAAAATCCGGTTGGTGTACGCCCATTGCATCACACTTTGCACATCGTTTGCGGGCATATAAAGCTCACGCACAATGTCTTCGCTGATTACATCGGCACCAAAATCAGTAACCATATCAGCTATTTTATGCTGAATAAGCGGGTCTATGTGGTATGGACGTCCGGCAAGCAAAATCACCAGACGTTCCTCTTCAACGGCTTTTGCCAAAATTTCTTTGGAGCGGTTGTTCAGCGATTTTTCATAATCCAATTGCGCCTGCAGTGCATTGTCAAAAGCCCGATTGATAATTTTTTTGTCAATTTTCGGGAGAAGTTTCTGAATATATTCTTTGCAAGCTTTTTTCATCAATTTTTTATCGGCAAATGTAAAAGTAGGCGCATCCAGCGGAATGCCGAAGTTTTTCTCCAGGTTCATCGCACTATTTATCACATCCGAATATGCCGACACAATCGGGCAATTGTAGCTGTTGACCGTATCTTTGTCTTCCTTGTTTTCATACACCACAAAGGGCATGAAAATTCTATCCACTTTTTTGTCTATCAGGTTGAGAATATGCCCGTGAACAAGTTTTGCCGGGAAACAAATATTATCCGCCATCACCGTACCAATACCGGTTTCGTATTGTTTCATCGTGGACGTGTCGGAAAGCTCCAGTTTAATTCCACAGGCAGAAAACAAGGCGTGCCAGAACGGATAATTTTCATACGTTCCCAAAGCCCGGGGAATACCCAATGTGATTTTTGGATTTTCCACAGTCTCTCTGTCAAACAACAAAGCATATTTCTCTGCATGCTGATTGGCGCCTTTTACTTGCTTTTCCCCTGAATTGGAAAATATTTTCTCGCATTTGTTTCCCGAATAAAACGTATTTCGGTTTACAAATTTGAAACAGGTTACCGTGCAATTATTTTCACACCCTTTGCAAACTGTTTTTCTTTCCGTATAAGGCTGTGGCTCTGACACTTGAGACAGCGTTCGAGGCATGGTTTTGCCCGTTTCAAAACTCCGTTTAGCATACAGCGCCGCACCGTAAGCTCCCATCAATTCCGGGAAATCGGTTATCATCACTTCCCTGTCAAGTTCTATCTCCAAAGCCCTTATCACAGGCAGATTCCGGAAAGTGCCGCCTTGCACCATTACGTGTTCGCCAAGTTCTTTTGTGTCTTTCAGTTTCAACACTTTATTCAGGCAATTTTTTATGACCGAATAGCCCAATCCTGCCGAAATATCTGCCGGAGATGCTCCTTCACGCTGTGCCTGTTTCACTTTTGAATTCATAAAAACGGTACATCGTGTTCCCAAGTCGCATGGATTTTTGGATTGCAGGGCAATTGTCGAAAAATCGGACACATCAAAATTAAGCGATTTGGCAAATGTTTCGATAAAGGAGCCGCAGCCCGATGAGCATGCCTCGTTGATTTCAAGCCGTTTTATAATTCCATTTTCAATAAAAACGGCTTTCATATCTTGCCCGCCGATGTCCAGAATAAAGGAAACATCCTTATTAAAATGGTAAGCTCCAAGATAATGGGCAATGGTCTCCACTATTCCCACATCAAGTTGAAACGCTTTTTTAATCAAATCCTCGCCATATCCGGTAACACTGCTGCCCAGCACTTTCATCTCCAAACCTGCATCCTGCGTCTGTTTCAGCAGTTTTTGCAATCCGGTTTCCACGGCACGCAGAGAAAGTCCGTTGTTTTTGGCGTAATGCCTGAAAAACACGTTTCCATTCTCGTCCGTTGCAATGATTTTTGTAGTGGTGGAGCCGCTGTCAATACCGATGTAGCAGTTTGGATTTCTGATTTCGCTGATAGCGATAGCCGGTATTTTGTATTTTTCTTTCGATTTTTCCCAGATTTCTCTTTCGTCCGCATCTTTGAAAAGCGGTTTCAACGGATTAGGAGCAAATTTAAACGTTCGCTTTACCGGCTTTTGAAAAAGAGTATCGTATTCAGAAATCAAGCGGGTTTCTATTTGTTCATCAGCCAAAATTGCCGCACCCCAAGCTGGAATTACTTCTGAATTTTCCGACAAAATAATATCCTCCTCTTTTAAGCGATTAGCCTGTACAAATGCTTTGCGAAGCGCCGGGACAAAAGTGAATGGTCCACCGCAAAGAAATACTTTAGGTATAAGCTCATATCCTCTTGTCAGAGAAGTGATTACCTGCATGCTCACGGCATGAAAAACGGAAGCGGCAATGTCTTCTTTACACACATTTCGAGCCAATAAATTCTGCACGTCGGTTTTGGAGAAAACACCACAACGGGATGCTATCGGGTGAATGGTCGTGGAGTTTTCAGCCAGGCGGTTAAACTCGTCCATCTCCACATTGAGCAGCGTTGTCATCTGGTCGATAAACGAACCCGTACCGCCTGCGCAACTTCCGTTCATCCGCATATCCGGCGATTTTCCTTTGGAGAAAAAAATCATCTTGCTATCCTCACCGCCAATATCCACGAAGGCGTTTATTTCCGGAAAGTGTGCCGTGATTACCTCGCATGATGCCACTACTTCTTGCACAAACTGTACCCCGCTCCGTTCGGAAATTCCCATTCCGGCAGAACCAGTAATGCAAAGCTTTGCCGGCTGGTCGCCTATTATCCCGATTAATTCCTGCAATATTTCATGGAGAGTCCCGGCAATATTTGCGTAATGGCGGCGGTATTTTTTGTAAATAACATGATGATTACTGTCGGTTACCACCACCTTTAACGTAGTAGAACCGGCATCAAGACCAATATTTAGTAGAGAATTCATATTTTAAGTTAGAAATAAGTAGATGAAAATAAATGTTATAGTTGTTAATTTCAACATTAAACCCCTATCCGCCGAACCCTCCCGAAAGTTATCGGGACAGGTAATGCTGATTTAACTTCCGCATAAGTCTTCCATCTTTTCAGTTTGCATCAACAATTAATTTTTTCAGCATAAACTTCACATTGTCAGCATGATGGTCGTAGTATTCGGCAATACGTTCTCCATCGTTACTATATAACTCTTTTACCATCGGCGAAATAACATACGGCATAAAAATCAGTCCGTAAAAGAGTGTAATCAACTCTTCAATAGGCATTTGAAACACATAATTTACGCCTTCCGGCTTTTGTGTAGTGTCAAGCATCTTTTTAAGAAACGATAAATAGCCGTTGATTTTTTTACTGTTTTGTATAAATCCGGCTAATAGTCGCGGATTACGATTGATTTCCGAAATGATGAAAAACGGAATATCGGGGTTAGCACGCAAAAACTCATTATACGTATCCACCAAATCGGCAATCCGCTCTGAAAAAGTCTGATTTTGCTTTTCCAGTACTTGCTCAAAATGTGGCAACAACCCGTCAAATATCTGGTTAACAATGCTGTAAAACAGATTATCCTTTGTACGAAAATAGTAATTAAGGGCAGTACGGCTTATACCGGCTGTATCGGCTATTTCCTGCATCTTGGCTTTCTCAAATCCTTTTTTAAGAAAAACACGCTTTGCAGAGCTGATAATTTTATCTTCCAGCACTAATTCTTCATTCATTGTAATAGATTTTATTAGTTTTGACTTTAGCGTTTGACATCGGCGTCAAAGATAAGAATATTATTTCAAATACAAAAATTTAATTGTAAGAAAAAATGCACCAAGTATAATTTTCATTGACGAATTAGATGCTTTAGTTCCAAACCGCGACAATTCGAGTGTCAACCATATGAACACTAGTGCCGTGAACGAATTTTTAGCACAAATG
>DAIUDF010000035.1:0-5833 GCA_036845785.1 Candidatus Moraniibacteriota bacterium
CCAATCTAACCGCCGACAACCTGGAACCCTGATCCAAAACACGGGCAATCACCTGCCAAAGAGCCAACTTCCCGGATTGATCGCATCCCAGCGCCTTCTCTATCCCCAATCGCTTCGCAACCTGGTAAACCGCCCATACCGCACCTATGGAAGCACCCTGCTCCAACGAGACATCTTCCTTCAGATTAATGAGATCGCCCAGGTTGTGCTTGTTCTTCAACGCATACTTCAAAGCCTCAATCTCTTGTTCAGAACAACGAGACAGGTTGGCTATGGTGCGATTCTTTACCTTGCCCTCTTAAGTTTGAGAAAGAGCCACAAAAAATGCTCATTTGATTGTTATTTTGCCCACTGAAGATATTGCAGATATCCTTTTTTCAGAGCACCAACCAGAAGGCTGCCCTGATAAGCATACCCCGCTTCGGTAAAATGCACGCCATCGGCACTGCTCAGTCCCTTACTCATCCACGATTCCATAGATTGAGTGCCGCCCATTATCTGGTAGAGATCCCAGAAGGCACATCTGTTACGGTTGCAAAAGTCGATGAACGCACGCCTGATAATTCCAATATAAGGATTGGTGTTTTTACCTTGATAAAAACAATCGGCAGGCAGCGTAAAGAGAATGCTGCTCTGGGGGCTTGCTGACTGCATAATTGCGGTAAGTCTCTTCAATCTGGCCATTGCCCCTTCGTAGCTCAACCTGGCAAAGGCGTCGTTTGTACCCAAGGTAATGATAATCAGGTGGGGTTTTAAGCTAGCGACACTATTGGCCATGTGTTCTGAAGCAGCAAAAAATTCAATTGTTTTTCCACTGCTTCCAAAAGCATAATAATTGAGGTTGGCAGACTTTTCGGCGGGCACGCTATTGTTTTTTATCAGCAGTTCATCCTGTAAGAGTGCTTCAATTTGTTTGGGAAAAGTCGAGGCACTGACATGCGAATCACCCAGATGGTAAATAATGATTTTCTGCAAAGCGTTGTTTCGCGCCTGCTCAATAGCATCGTAAAATTTTTTCAGACCGGCAGTTGAATTGTCTATTTTGTTTATCTTTTCGTCAACAAAGATGATTTTATCCGCCGGTAAACGAATATTTTTCACGGTTTTTTGGCGCATTGGATACACATCGGTTTCTGTCTTTTCCCTGAAGATTATTCTGCATTTTCGTCCCGGCGCAGGAACATTTGTAAAATGCAGAGTTTCGCCATCTGCATCTTTACATCCATAGATGGTAGTGTCGGCATAGCCATTGACTGTAATAAACATCGCGGCGCAGATATTTATCAGGAATAACAATGTTTTTTTCATATACTTACTCTTGCCCATCAAGCTTTCTTTAGTCAATAAATCCTAAAACTGAAAATAAATAAATTGTTGGATATCCGCTGATTTTATTTGGATCATCGCCCAGATAAAAAAGGTGACGATAAATATTTTAACCAGGATTCCCGACGCGGTCAGGGCTTCGATAATTTTCGTTTCAATGATTTTTGGCGAAAAATGTAATAGATAGCCTAAAAACATCAGCAGGCACACCTCCTTGTAACCGCTTACAAACTGAATAAAAATTTGACCGTTAAAGGCATAAAAAATTTGGGTTATTATATGCCAGGCGGTCGCAAAAGAATCCGCCCGGAAAAAAATCCACAGAAAGCATACAAGATGGAAGGTGACAATAACACCCGCCAGTTTGAAAAAAATATGGCGATCAAGGAGTTTCGGCAGATTGCAGAATCTTTCAAAGACAAGCAAAAAACCATGACCAGCACCCCAAAAAATGAAATTCCAGCTTGCCCCGTGCCACAGACCCGCCAGCAGCATGGTTATCCACAAATTGAGATAAAGACGCAATTTTCTCCGGCGATTACCTCCCATCGAGATATACAGATAATCCTTAAGCCATGTCGAAAGTGAAATATGCCATCGTCGCCAAAATTCGGTTATGGAAAATGACTGATAGGGAGCGTTAAAATTATCCATTAATTTGTAGCCTATAAGTAGTGCCAGGCCAATGGCTATATCGGCATATCCGGAAAAATCGCAATATATTTGAAGGGCATAGCCATAGACAGCCAGCAGATTTTCCAGCCCCGAATATTGCAGGGGTGAGCTGAACACCCTGTTGACGAAGTTAAATCCAATGTAATCAGCGATGGCTATTTTTTTAAAAATTCCGCACATGATTAAAAAAATGCCTCTGCCAAGGTCGTTGTCCGTCAGGATTATGTCCTGGAATATCTGAGGAATAAAATTTCGGGCTTTTTCAATAGGCCCCATCAGCAACTTGGGGAAAAAAGAAATAAAAAAGCAAAAATCCACAAAACTATTTACCGGTTCAATGTTTTTTCTAAAGACATCAATAATATAGGCAATCGCCTGAAAAACGTAAAAAGAGATGCCCAGCGGCAGAATGATGTCGCATAAAGCAAAGTTAGTCTGATTGAGTTGGTTAAATGTTTCGATAAAGAAATTTGTGTATTTAAAATATCCAAGGATGCCTAAATTGACAGTGACCGTGCCGGCCAGGAGAAATTTTCTTTTTGTTTTGTTGCCTATATAATTCATCCATCTGGCAACATAGAAATTAATTAATGAAATCACGGGCAGCAGCAAAACATTCCAACCGCCCGCTTTATAATAAAAGTAATAAGAAAAGGCAGTGATATAAACAATTTTGCCGGTGTGAAAACGACGCAATAAGGAATAAAAAAGCAGAAAAAAGAAAAAGAGAAAAAGAAAGAATCCGCTGTTAAACACAAGAGTTTCCTGCGGATTAAAGAGCAAGGAATTAATAATTTTATCAACGTCAATGGGTGGCATACTGATCGTAACTCTTGATAAGCGCGTCAAATAATAGTTTTCCTTGAAGCTCATAGCCGCTTGTCAAAAAATGCACGCTGTCGGGAGATGCCAACTTATTCGCCTGCCATGTCCGCATCGAACCCAGACCGCCCATAACGGAAAACAAATCCCAATAAGCCAGATTATTTTTTTGGCAGTAGGAAAGAAGCTCTCGCCTGATCACTGGGACGTTCCAGTTTTTGCTTCTGCCTTTGAGACTGTCAGGAGGAACGGTAAGAATAAACGCCGCCCGGGAAAGATGTTTTTTCAATCCGGAAATTAAAATATCAACATGTCCAATAAATTCATCGGGATGAAAATTTCGGGCAAAACTCTCATTGGTCCCCAGCGAAATGATAATTAATTCCGGCTCAAGATAAGCAACCTGCCTGATAAAAGCTTCTTCATTATAATCCTGATAAGTGGCACCATTGATGCCAACGTTGTGATACAAGATCCCTGGATTGCCACTTTCCAAAATGATTCCGTTGATTTGCGTGAAATCGGCGTCGCCTTCTTTGGGCAGAGCCTGAATTTTCAGACCATCCCGATATTCCGCCAATTCGGCGCTTGATACATAATTACAACAACCCTGCTCCAGCCGCCTGTTGACAACGCCCGCCATCTTGCCGCCATTTGTGTCCAGAAACACCAAATCCGTATTCAGCAAGCGGTTTTCGTGAAAAACGCTGATTTTGTTAAATTTATTATTAACAGCATCCCGGGAATTTAAAGTAATTGTTAAATCAGCGCCATGAGCATCCGATAAAATTGTCAATCCGCAAATTCCAATATTCAGGCTCTTTTCTTTATGAATAACACTTTCCTGCGTCCAGGTCGCGTCGCTGGCAATCGTGTAATCCCGGGGACCGTTTGTTCTGGCCAGAGCGTAAGGACAAATCAATCCTCGTCCGGCGTTGCCAAAGACTTTCTGCAACTTTTGGCGCACAACTTTGGCCAGGACACCGGATTGGATATGCGAATCGCCAATATGCAGAATGTTGACTTTGCCTTCCCCCTTTTTTTCTATTTTCTGAAGACTGTTGAAAAATGCCCCCAGCGAGGCGGCGTTACCAATGACATTTTTTTCCTGGTCAATAATTTTTTCTATCGGCACAAACCTGACTGGCTGCTTCTTTTTAAACGTTTTTTTTCTTTTCAATTGTTTAGGCTGTGTTTTAGTTTTTTTTTCGACTTCGATTTTTTGTTTGGTAACGTGCGAGGTACTTGCGGCGCTTTTTCCATTATTTGTTTTTTGGTTTACTTTGGTTGCTTTGCTTTTGAGTGTATTTTTTACAGGCACTTTTGACTTTTGCGCATTTTTTACGGCGTTGTTCGCATCAAAATTCGCAAACACAAGGGCGCACATACAAAAGAAAGTTATTACCGCTAAAAAACAATAATTACGGACGTATTTTCCTGCTGCTTTCATAATGAGATAATCCATAAGATAACGCCTTCGAGAGAAGATCTGCAATTTTTTTAGCTCCCGCATGGCTGAAATGCGTGTAATCATCAGAGACTAAATTCTGCCGCCTCCATTTTAACATGGCATTTTCGCCACCCATTGCCTGATAAAGATTCCAAAACGCGACTTCCGCTTTCTTTGCCGCATTTCTCTGAGCAGAAACAATTTTGGGAATAGCCGGATTTGTTTTATATTCCAGATCGCTTTTCATACTTTTATCGGCAGCGCTGACCACAAGAATGCCGGCCTCGGGGAATTGACTCTTCAGTTTTAATAAAATTTCATATAATTGATTTTCATACCATCGAAAATTGTCAATGTTGGGATCGGCAATATTTGCGCCATATTGAATAATTATCAGGCGGTAATCGAGCAATTTGTTGAATCCCTGATAAACAGAGTTCTCTATTTTGTTCAGATAAGTTCCGGACGCCCCCCGCAACGAATAATTATCAACATAGATGCCCGGCCCGTCCTCAAAAGACATTCCGTATACCTCCATATCATCAGGAGAAGAAAAACAGAGCTGGATTTTTCGGGTAATTTTATCTTCATTAATAATTAACTCTCTAAGGCCCTCCCCGTAGCTCAACTGGCGGGTTTGCAGTTCGCCATCATCCAACGCGTAAGTCACATACGCTTCTCCCTTCACGCTGCCATAAAGCAATCTTATCAGCCCAAATGAATTTGTTTTGTTATCTTTATTATTCAAAGCCCTGTATTCAACCCAACTATTGGAACTGATGTGATTTGTCACGCTGTCCGGCCTGTGACAGGTTTTCCGGGGAAAAAAAACACGGCCGGCCAGACCCGCCATGGATTTACTGACGCTTCCATTGACCACCGCCTGCGTCCGCCAATTATCGGAAAAAGAATGTTGGATAGTGGAACGGAATCTGGCGACATTTGATGTGATTGGAACAAATCCGACGCCTCTTCCGCCAAATTGACGCTGCAGAAAAAATCTGAAATCTTTTGTGATCATATCCCCTTCAATCAATGAATCTCCAAAGTGGGCGATGCGAATTTGTTTATCTTGAGATTCGTTTTCAAGAGAACTGAAAAACTTTATCATATTGGAGTTTTTTTCAGCTCCAAAATCTTCAACCGGCACAAATCCTTCTGGGAAGACTTCTTCCTGAATGTCTTTGCTGACAGCAGCCTGAACCTGACTTGTTACAGCGGCCGGAGCAGTCGAAGCGATAGCCGTTTGCGACAGCGCTCTTTGCGGATGAACAATTTTTTTATCCTGGCGAATCTGGGACAGAATATCAATTTTTTTGATTTTGAACAGCCCATAATCAAGTTCAACCTGACCGTATGACAAAAGCAAAAGCAAAACCACGACGCCAAACAGAATAACCAGCGGGCTATAATTGTTGTTAATAAATTTCATGTGTTATCTTTAAAAAAGAGATGCTCGTCATAATTTTGGTTCCTCGCTATTTCAAGTGGGTAAGTTGAAGTTGAGTTTGCCTCCAATGAGATAAATGATAGCAATGAGATTTCGATTAGTGCGGTATC
>DAIUDF010000036.1:0-5064 GCA_036845785.1 Candidatus Moraniibacteriota bacterium
AGGCGTTAGCCTGCAAGATAAAAACCACTAGCGTTTTAGCTAGTGGTTGTTTATTAGTATTGCAAAAAAGGCTTTATATTGATATTATTAGTATATGCCCAGTAGTGAAAATTCAAAAAATATATTAAACAGAAAATGTTACTCTACTGGTTATTTTATAAAAATAAATTTATTATAAATCTTAATTGCATTTAAGCAAAGCTTATTTGAATTTCTACTACTGGGTATGGATAAAAAACTTGAAAAACAAATTGATGAGATTTTGACGCGCGGGGTCAGCGAAGTCATTGACCGTGAGAATCTTAAAAAAAGACTTTTGAGTGGCGAGAAACTGCGCATCAAATTGGGCATTGATCCGACGAGTCCCAACATTCATTTGGGACGCGCTGTAACGTTGCTTAAACTCAGAGACTTGCAGCAACTGGGACACCAAATCGTTTTTATTATTGGTGACTTTACTGCTCAAATCGGTGACACATCCGACAAAGAAAGTGAAAGGCCGATGCTTTCCAAAGAAACAGTGGAAAAAAATCTGGAAACCTATCTGGAACAAGCTGGCAAACTCTTGGACATGCAAAAAGTTGAGTCACATCGTAATTCTGATTGGCTCGGCAAATTGACTTATTCAGAAATTTCGGAGCAAGCCAATATTTTTTCTTTGGCGGAGTTTTCAGCGCGGGAAAATATTAAAAAAAGATTGAATGAGGGGAAAAGGGTTTCTCTTCGCGAAGTTTTGTATCCTCTAATGCAAGGTTATGACAGCGTGATGATCAAGGCTGATGTTGAAATGGGTGGCAATGATCAAAGATTTAATATTTTAGCCGGCCGGGAAATGCAAAAACATTTTGACCAAGAACCTCAGGATATTATCTTAAACGAGCTGATTGAAGGCACTGATGGGCGCAAAATGAGCTCCAGTTGGGGTAACACAATAAATCTCAACGATGATGCCAACACAATGTTTGGCAAAGTAATGAGTATGGGCGACGAGCTTATTGTGAAATATTTCATTAGTTGCACCCGAGTGCCGATTGCAGAAGTTGAAAAAATAGAAAAAGAAATGACTAGCGATGATTTGAATCCGCGGGATGCCAAACTGCGCTTGGCAGGGGAAATTGTGGAAATATATCACGGCGAAGAAGCAGCCCGCGCAGCCAGGGAATATTTCATCAACACTTTTTCCAAAAAAGAAATTCCAACAGACATTCCTGAATTTAAAGTTGAAGAATCAAAAAAACTAGTTGAAGTTTTGGTTGAATCTGGTAATGCCAAAAGTCTGAGTGATGCCCGCCGAAAGATTGAACAAGGAGGAGTTTCAATTGATGATGAAAAAATAATTGACACTCAAGCAGAAATTGGAAAAAATGAAAACGGAAAAGTTCTGAAAATAGGGAAGATGGGATTTGTTAAAATAGTGTTTAATAAATAATTTTAATTTATTTAAAATTGAAAATTGTTGCGTATGTTGGATAAAATAAATTCTATTAAAAATGAAGCACTGAATTCTATATCCAAAGCTGGAAATTTGGACGAGTTGGAAAATCTGAAAATCAAATACATGGGACGCAAAAGCGAATTCACGGGAATTCTCAAAAGTCTCAAGGATTTGCCGGAAGAGCAAAGAAGGAATGTTGGGCAAGAATCCAATGCTGCCAAACAGGAAATTGAAAGTGCTTTTGCCAAAAAAGAACAGGAGCTTAAGAAAAAAAGTTTTGATTTTGCGGCGGAAAAAATTGATGTGACCATGCCGGCCAAGAAAATTGAAAGAGGACACCTCAATATTTTAACGCAAGTAAGAAATGAAATTGAGGATATTTTTACCTCAATGGGTTTTGAAATTATAGAAGGGCCGGAAATTGAAACTGAATTCTATAATTTTGATGCACTCAACATGCCTAAGCATCACCCGGCTCGTGATATGCAGGATACTTTCTGGATGAAATCAGAAAAAGATACTGACAGGCTGGCACTCCGGACTCAAACTTCAGCAGCACAGGTTAAATATATGGAAAAAAATAAGCCGCCATTCCGGCTGATTGTTCCGGGAAAATGTTTTAGGCGCGAAGCTACGGACAGTACACACGAACACACTTTCTATCAATTTGAAGCTTTGATGGTTGACAATGATATGAATGTTGGGCATCTAAAATATGTTGCTCGCGAATTTTTCTCAAAGTTTTTCAAAAAAGACATTAATGTCAGGCTTAGACCCAGCTATTTTCCTTTTACTGAGCCAAGTTTTGAGTTTGATATCAGTTGTACAGTTTGTGGAGGTAAAGGCTGTAAAGCTTGCAGGGGTGGCGGTTGGCTGGAACTGGGCGGAGCTGGGATGGTCAATCAGAATGTTTTTGTGTCAGCTGGCTATCCACGGGGGAAATATCAGGGTTTTGCCTGGGGCTTTGGTTTAGAAAGATTGGCCATGATGAAATATAAGATAAATGATATCAGACTTTTTCATTCAGGAGATTTAAGATTTATTAAACAGTTTTAAAATACTAATATTCACTAATTTATAATCAAATACATTTGAATTGATTTGTTTAAATATTAGCGACAATTAGAATGAAGTATTCATATAATTGGCTCAAAGAATTGTCGGGAGTAAGATCAAGCGTTGAAAAAGTGGTTGAAAATTTAACCATGAAATCTTTTGAGGTGGAGGGATTGGAAAAAGTCGGTGGAAACTTGGAAGGTGTGGTGGTGGGAAAGATTTTGGAAATCACCAAACATCCAAATGCGGACAAATTAAGGATCGCTAAAACCGATGTAGGAAAAGAAAAACTGCAAATTGTTTGTGGGGCTCCCAATATTGAAGTAGGCCAGAAAGTGCCGGTAGCTTTGATTGGAACAAAATTGCCAGCCGGTTTTGAGATTAAAGAAGCTGAAATTCGTGGTGTCAAATCTTTTGGCATGATCTGCGCTGAGGACGAACTGGGTCTTGGAGATGATCACAGCGGGATTTTAGTTTTAGATCCAAAATGTAAAGTTGGCGCATCTTTTATTAAAGAAATGGGGATCGAGGATTATGTTTTGGAAATAAAAATTTTGCCGGATCGAGGACATGATGCCCAAAGTCATGTTGGTGTGGCCAGAGAAATGGCAGTTTTGGAAAATAAAAAACTGGATTATGATTTTGATGGCTTAAAATTACCAAACAAAAAAACTAAAAAGCTGGCAGTCGAAATAAAGGATAAGAAACTATGTCCCAGATATATTGGCGCTGTTATGGAGAATATTGAAATAAAAGAATCTCCTGCCTGGATAAAAAACAGGCTAACTTCTTCCGGAATAAGACCGATAAATAATATAGTGGACGCAACCAATTATGTGATGCTCGAATTAGGACAACCAATGCATGCTTTTGATTTTGATGAAATTTCCAGGGGTAAAGCTAAGATTATTGTACGAAAGGCCAAAAAAGGCGAAAAAATAATCCTATTAGATGAGAGCGTAAAAGAATTGGATGAAAGCGATTTGGTGATTGCAAATGAGGATAAGGCGTTGGCAATAGCTGGAATTATGGGCGGACAACATTCTGGAATAAATGAAAGAACTAAAACAATTGTTCTGGAAAGTGCTAATTTTAACGCAACTTCCATCCGGAAAACCAGAACAAAACTTAATATCAAAACGGATGCTTCTGATAGATATGAGAAAGAAATTGATCCAAATCTAACAGAAAAAGCTATGGTTAGATTGATTGAGATTATTGAGCATATCGCTGGCGGACAGTTAGATGGGATCGCAGATGTTTATCCGCAAAAAGTTTCATCTTGGAAGATAAAGTTGGATCTTGAATATGTCAGCAGACTCTTGGGCGAAAAAGTGGCGTCGAAAAAAGTGAAAGAAATTTTGAATTTGCTGGAAATAAAAACTTCTCAGAAAGGTAAATTTATTGAAGCGCAAATCCCAACTTTTAGAATTGATCTAAAAACACAAGAAGATTTGATTGAAGAAATTGGCCGGGTTTATGGTTATGAAAAAATTGAACCCCAGGCTCCGTTGGTGTCTATCAGTCCCGCACTCCCTAACGAAGGTCTAATTTTTGCGAAGGATGTTAAGAATATTTTAACTTCCTTGGGTTTTTCTGAAATATACAATTATTCATTTTATTCAAAGCGTGATGCGAATCTGATTCAACTGGGAACAATAAAACATCTGGAGCTTGCCAACCCAATGAATCCAGACCAAGAGTTGGCGAGAGTCAGTTTGATTCCAAATTTGTTGAAAAATGTTCGCGAGAATCTCAAAAATTTCAAGGAACTTTATATTTTTGAAATCGGAAAAATTTTTTGGTTGGGAAGATCAGTTTTACCTGAAGAGAAGGATTTCCTGACTGGCGCCCTTGTGTTGGAAAAAAACAAAGAAGAAAAACAGGACAAAAGAAATGAATCAGCCTTTTTTGAGGTTAAGTCTAGTGTGGATAGCCTCTTGGCCCAAATTGGAATAACAGATCAATATTATGATAGTTTCGAGGCTGTTTCATTGGAAACTCCAGCTTCCCTTTGGCATATAAGCCGCACAGCTGCTATCAAAATATCCGGCAGTGAAGAAACAATTGGATTTGTGGGGGAAGTCAGCCCTTTGGTGCTGGAACAATTTGGCATTCGTACAAGAGTGGCCATGTTTGAATTTGATCTTGAGAAATTGCAGCTCATTTCCGAGCAGGAAAGAGAATTTGTTCCGATTGCAAAATATCCGGCAGTTGTCAGAGATATTTCTTTAGTGGTTGGCCGGGGAGTGTTGGTTGATGAGATATTGATGACAATTCAAAAAGGCGGGGGAGAATTGGTTTCAGATGTTGATCTGTTTGACGCTATTGATTTTGCTGACAATACTTCCAGTTTTGCTTTTCATATTATTTTTTCAGCTGACAGAACTTTGACTGGCCAGGAAATTGATGAGGCCATGAATACTATTACCGAGAAATTGGAAAAAGAGTTGGATGTGAAGGTGCGAAAATAAAAAATAAAAAATGACAGGCAAACCTTAATTGGTTTGCCTGTTTTAATTAACCCGGTAAACCACCACGCGAAGCGTGGTGTGTGCCTTTATAGCGTAGCT
>DAIUDF010000037.1:0-4450 GCA_036845785.1 Candidatus Moraniibacteriota bacterium
CAGGGATTTCACCTGCATTTTGGTTACTCATGCCAACATTCTTACTTCTCTGCACTCCACGACGGGTCGCCCCTTACGCTTCAGCACGCAGAGAACACTCTCCTACCAATTATAAACTTCATTGAAGAAGTGAGAGTGAAACCGATCCAAGAATCGGTTTATATTCAGTCTCTCTGACTTCGGTCCGGAACCACGCGGGTTATCCGATATCTCACCATCAGAGTATTAATAACTAAATATCCCGCAGGACACTCTCACTGTTTTGAGAACTTTTCCTCAATGAAGTTTATAATTCCATATCTTCGGTATTATGCTTAGCCCCGTTGAATTATCGGCGCGAAGTCTCTAGTCTAGTGAGCTGTTACGCACTCTTTGAAGGGTGGCTGCTTCTGAGCCAACCTCCTAGATGTCTAAGAAGCTTCACTTCCTTTACCACTTAGCATAAATTTAGGGACCTTAGATGATGATCTGGGCTGTTTCCCTTTTGAGATCCGACCTTAGCGCCGGATTTCTGACTGCCATGGTACACATCACAAGAATTCGGAGTTTGGTTGAAAACCCTACGGCGAACCGCGAATTCTCATCCAGTAGCTCTACCTCTTGGATGCAATTGTCATGACGCTAGCCCTCAAGCTATTTCGGAGAGAACCAGCTATTGCCGAACTCGATTGGAATTTCTCCCCTACACACAAGTCATCCCCTAGTGTTGCACGGCTAGTGGGTTCGGGCCTCCCCCTGGTTTTACCCAGGGTTCACCCTGCTCATATGTAGCTCGTCCGGCTTCGGGTCTAGTCCACGCGACAAACGCCCTATTCAGGCTTGCTTTCACTATGTCTCCAGAGTTTTTGCTCCTTAGACAAGCCGCGTAGAACTAACTCGTTGGCTCGTTCTGCAAAAAGCACGCTGTCACCGCAGCAAGCTGCGGCTCCAACTCTAAGTTAGTATATGGTTTCAGTTCTATTTCACCTCCCTCACCGGGATGCTTTTCACCTTTCCCTCACGGTACTAGTTCACTATCGATCTGAAATAATATTTAGTCTTGGAAGAGTAGTGCTCCCATGTTCAAACAGGATTTCTCCGGTCCCGTTCTACTTTTCCCAGCCTTAGTTCCACAAAAATGTTTTCGCATACGGGACTATTACCCGCTATGGTTCCTCTTTCCAAAGGATTTTGCTAACAAAATTGCTAAAAACTGGAGACTTTTCCGCGTTCGCTCGCCACTACTAGCGGAATCACAATTGTTTTCTTTTCCTCCTGGTACTAAGATGTTTCAGTTCCCAGGGTGCGCTTCTTTAACCTATGAATTCAGTTAAAGATTCTCATAAAATGAGAGGGTTGCCCCATTCGGAGACCTCTGGATCAAAGCTTGCTTAACAGCTCCCCAAAGATTATCGCAGCCAGCTGCGTCCTTCATCGCTTATTTCAGTCAAGGCATCCACCATATACGTTAAGTAACCTTTCTTTATTTAACGGTTAGCAATTAACAATCACTTATCATCATTAATTGCTGAATTGCTCCGATTTTCATCGGAGACTTTTTATTTAACCTACTTATTGACTTACCATGTTTTAGCTGACGCCCAGCACACTTTTCCGCACAACAGTGCATGCTACACGTTTTACATGGAAAGACCTTATTCAGTTTTCAAGTTGCAGATTTACTGCGGAAACAATTTCGCGTAATATGAAACGCATAACGTGAAACGTGTTTCGGCACTAATTCTTTTTTTAAGACAAACACCCCGCCAGCTGGACGGGATTGTTGCCTGGACAAAATCATAGATTTTGAAAGGCAACAAAAAAACTCGCTTCGTTGCGAGATTTTTTCAAGGCAAACACAAAAATGGCCCCGAACTTCACCCGCTATTTTTATTCATTTGTGCAATTAGTTTTCTCAGATGTTTTTGTATCTTAGAACACAAATTTAACACGTGATGTTATTCTATCAGAACCTCAAAAACTGTCAAGCACCATAAAAATCATAAAATATGGACTAACGCTTCGACCACTGTGGGTCGTCGCTTCACTCCTCCTTGAAACCTTGCGGTTTCAATACTTCCACCCCAGGGCCGTCATTGCATTCCTCCTTGAAAACCCACGGTTTTCAATACTTTCCTCTAACGGGAAACTACCGTTTCCCGACCCCTTCACTCCCGACCCCTTTCCTGCCACGATGTTCTCGCTAACGCTTCGACCATTGTGGGCTCTTTCTGGCTTTCTTGAGACCAGCCTTTTTTCTTTCCACTTTTCTGGAATCACGAGTCATGAATCCCAAACCTTTGAGAGTCTTTTTCAGAGTTTCATCAAATTCAACCAAAGCCCGCGCTATTCCCAGTCTTACAGCTTCAACCTGTCCAGTTGTTCCACCGCCTCTGACAATAACTGTCATGCCAAATTTTCCATTCATTCCAACCGCTTTTAGAGGCGACAAAATATTACTTTGCTGCAAAGCTATTGGAAAATATTCTTTCATCTTCCTGTTATTGATAATCAAATCAGCATCAGTAGCGCTCTCGTTTTCTAAAAGACGCACTTGTGCCACCGATGTTTTGCGGCGCCCAATAGCAGAAAAATATTTTTGATTGATGTTCTTTGCAATCTTTTCAACCTTCTCAATTTTCTCAGCCTTTTTTGGAATTTCTTTGGCAACTTTTGGCGCTTTTGGAGCAGCTTTTTCTACTTCCTTTTTTTTCACTGTTTTTTTAACAGCAACTTTTGCCGCCTTTTTTGCCGGTTTTTTTTCAGTTTTCTCAACTTTTTTAGCTGTAGCTTTTTTTACTGCCATATCTTTATTGTGTGTAAATTATTTTGTTGATTTTGCTCCTGATCCTTCTTGCTCCGCACCTTTATATATCTTGAGCCTAAGAAGCATCTTGCTGCGCAGATTATTTTTAGGAAGCATTCCAAACACTGCACTTTTAATGATTTTCCGAGAATCTTTTTTCATTTGATCCTTGAATACAACCGAAGTGATTCCGCCCGGGTAACCGCTGAAATGATGATAAACTTTTCCGCTAGCCTTGTTGCCAGTCACGCGAACTTTGTCAGAATTGATAACTACGACAAAATCACCGCCATCAATGTTTGGTACATAGTTAACTTTGTTTCGGCCGCTTAAAACCTTGGCAATTTCCGTTGCCAAACGTCCCAGCACTTCTCCATTCGCATCAAGAATTATTTTTTCTCGCTTAATCATAAAATTATAGTTTATACAAATTCAATTACAGCCATTCTGGCTCCGTCACTTTTTCTTTGCGCGATTTTTATAATGCGCGTATGTCCACTTTTGCGATCTGCAAATTTCTTGGAAAATTCACCGAAAAGTTTTTTAGTAGCCATTAGCGGCAATTCTTTTCTGACATCTCTCATGATGGCTATCTTTTTGCTTTCATCCCCAGAAACTCTTTTGACTTTAGTGATTATCTTATCTATCATCGGCTTAATTTCTTTGGCTTTGGCTTCCGTTGTTGTGATTTTTTCTTTCATAATCAAACTGCCCAGGAGCGTCTTGAGAAGCGCCTTTCTAACTTTTCTAACTCTGCTAAATTTTCTACCTTTAACTAAATGTTTCATATTATTGCTTCAGTGTTATTCCAAATTCTCCAATTGATTTCTTGATTTCCTTAATTCCCTTGTCGCCCATGCCTTCCAATGTTTTAAGTTCTTCTTCGCTGTGCTTCACAATATCTTTGACTTTCAAAATTTTATTGGCTTCTAAAACATTCAAAGTACGCGTGGAAAGGCTTTTGAGTTCAGTCACTTTCATTTTCAATGGATCAATTTCTTGTTCTTCTGTTTTTTCATCCTGATTTGCTACAGATTCTTCAATTTCTTCTTCTTTACCAGCTTCAATAACCTCAATTCCGCCTAAAACTGAAAATTGTTCAACCAATATGGCTACAGCTTTTTTGAAGGCTTCCTCTGGAGTTATACTTCCATCAGTAACTATTTCAAGTGTAATTTTATTATAATCAGTTCTTTTTCCCACACGCATGTTCTCCACTTCATAATTAACCCGCTTAATTGGAGTATAAACTGCGTCAATGGCAATTACGCCAATTTCTTTATCCGGTCTTTCCTGTTGTTCTATCGGCACATAACCCAGTCCTTTGGAAACTTCTATTTCCATTTCTAATTCGGTTTTTTTATCAGTGATTGTCGCAATTATTTGGTCACTGTTAACCACTTCCACGCTGGAAGGACACTTGATTTCTTTGGCAGTAACTTTGCCTTCGCCTTTGAATTTAAGGCTGACCTTAACCGGTTCTTCGCTGTGCATTTTAAATCTGATTTTTTTCAAATTCAAAATTATCTGCACAGCATCTTCCATGACTCCGTCTAGAGTTGAAAATTCATGAGAAATTCCTTTGATCTTTACAGAAGTAATGGCGGCGCCTTCCAAGGAAGCCAGAAGCACACGGCGAAGAGCATTACCTAAAGTCATGCCATA
>DAIUDF010000038.1:0-4342 GCA_036845785.1 Candidatus Moraniibacteriota bacterium
CTGCTCAAAATAGGAAAGAGTTTCGCGATTACCGGTGGTTCGGGTCTTGGTAAGACAACGTTAGCCAGAGCAATTATAAAATCTCTTGATCCCAGAAATTACCAACTCTTATGGGTTCCATACACAGGCGCAAACCGAGGCGGCATCTTGCGGATGCTGGCCGAAAAGACTGGCATAGAGTTGACCAGAAAAGGCCTGCCACCATTGGCAAAGCTACAGAAACACATTGCCGTCGAACAAAAAGATCGTGGTGCACCATTTCCGATTATCGTTGTCGATGATGCACAGCACCTGGAAAATGAATCGCTTATGGATCTGTGTGCGATGCTCATCAGTCCCGAAGAAAACAGAACTATAATGGCGATTATTCTGGTCGGCGACGAAATGCTGGACAGAACGTTGAGGTTAACCAGCCAGAAGGCGGTATCGTCGAGGCTGGCCTGTGTGTTTAAAATGAAATCTCTGGCTCAAGATGATGCAAAGGCCATGCTCAATTTCCGCATGGAAAAAGCAAAAGCACCAGGAAACCTGTTCGACCGCGAGGCCATGGAACTCATAACTGCCAACTGCGGCGGAAACAGACGAGAACTGATGAAACTGGCATTTAACCTATGTATGGAGGCACATCTGAGAAATGAAAAAGTCATTACATCAGAAATGATCCTGTCGACTGAATATATGCAAGCAAACGGGTGAAGCGGAGATATCGGGTGGGAACCCGGTATCAAGGAATAACCCGGGCGGTATACGGTTCGGAGGCCTGCTGCAAAACAGCGGGCCTCACTGCTTTTTCAAATACTGATTTAAACCGCACTCTGTATCTGGTAAAATTCTCTGAGAAAATACCGGGACGTTTCGTTGAGAATCAACAGCTTTTTGTCAAAATTTATCATTAGCGGAGGAGATTTAATGAACTCAAATTATCTATCTCAAAAAAATAAAGCATTGAAAAGCCGGCATTATATCTTAAAGACTAATCTGCCGAATTATTTTTTCAATTTCAGACCTAACGTAGTAAAACGGTATTTTCGGGATTACGGTGAAAATTTCATGTTGATTTGCTGGAAAGACAAATCAAAACTAGATGCTTACTTTATTCCATATAAGGAAGCAAAAAGAATTTTCTGTTCCGAAAACTTGACTACTCAAAACAATACAAAATCTGAACGTTGGCTAGGCACTATTAATGGCCACATTCTAAGTTTAGGCGGCAATAAGCTTCTTGATGTTGAAAAACACTTTAATCGAATAACTTCCTATGAAGCTCTGGTGGGAAAATAATAATCCAGTTAAGATTTTCAATTGTGTTTTTGGAAGCCATCACATAGGATAATGCCTATAAAATTTCTAGGGGGGAACATGAGAAACCATAAACTCATTCTTTTTTCGGGAATTGCGGTTCTTTGTTTATTTGTTTCCATTTCAATTGTTTATGCTGGCGACAATTATATTGAAACTCTAAAAGAGCTTACCGCACTGAAGACTCAAGGCAAAATCACAGAACAAGAGTTTGCATCTCAAAAAAAATTGTTGAAACAAAAGCTTTTTGTTTTTACACAAGAAGCAACAGAAACAGATGAATCTGTTTCTGTTGCTTCTATTTCGAATATTCCTGATTTGACTCAATTATTTAGCCAGATATCCCAGCCATCTCTCAATGAAATACAGCAAGCTGTCAAAAATGGCTCAAATGTTAACAGCGTTGATAGTTCCGGAGACTCCGTCTTGATGATTGCGGCTGCAAATTGTAATGACCCTGAAATAATAAGATTTCTTGTAAAAAATGGCGCTGATGTTAATGCTATAAACAAAGATTTTCTGCGATCTGTTTTAGACCAGGCTGATTGCAATTCTAATCCCACAATAAAAAAACTATTGCTTGAATTGGGTGCTACAAACCTAAAAATAGAAGCTCTGAAGGCAAAACAAGAGCAGGCGAAAGAAGGAAGTCGAGCAAATCAATCTGGTTATACAAATTGGGAAAAAAGAGCTGCAATAAGAGCCGCTTTAATAGCACAATATGAAAAAGCCGGGTTATCTGCCAGTGAAGCTGATAGGCATCTTCAGAGTATCGGACGCGATCCATTAAGTGAGTCTGATATGCCTGACTCTGTAGTTGATAACATGTTTAACGATTTAAATAGCAGGTAGTCATCACGCCACTCCGCCTTAAAAGCGAGGCCGTGATTTCGTCTTGGTCGTTTTGTCATGATGCTCCTGTTCTTATATTTTTATTGCTTCATCACTTTCGGCTTGACCAATTTTTTCAGACCACCGCTGAAAAGGAAACCAATATGACAAAAAAATTTAATGCGGATGATCGTTTAGAGCTGATACAAAAAATTTCTCAAAATCTAAACATAACCTTAAAAAGTGTTAACAGTGCTTATAAAAAGCTCTATACAGACGAAAATGGCAGCACATATTGCATTTTCAATGGTGGTCAGTGGCACAGCATCTATGATTCAATGTTTCGAGAACTGATTTCACGCCAGGGTAAAGATATGTTTATCATTTTAGGTGCATTAGACAAACAAAACAATGTGAAGGTCTACAAAGGAACATTTCATAGGAACCTCATCCCCGAACTGCCAGAACAGCCAGAAAAAGGTAAACAGTATTATTTAAACTTTAAAATTTCCGGCGATGAGGCAACACTAGACCAACACCCAGAACAAAAACTTATAAAGATTTTTGAATATAAGCCTTCTGGGGATTTTATCAACAGTAATTCTTCTGGGGAGTCAGAAGAAAATGTAGAAATTAGTAATATTAAAAGCAAAAAAAAGCCACACCCACACAAAGATAAAAAGAAAAACATCCTTTTACAAGAGTCGGTAAGCGTCGGGGAATCATTTGTTGGAAAAGTTGGAAAAGAGGGTGCCTTTGATATCCGCAAATGCATAGATTCTGCTTTGTGGCTTGAAGGTTATTTGGATGATGACGACATCCGCTTTAAACTTAGGGTAATGGCTTTTGAGAAACTGGAATTTGATAATGACACTTTGGGCGATGATCTGGAATTTGATTTTTCAGATGGTGTTCTTTGGTTGTTAGTCTTACAAATAGTCAATTTAACGAAGACCACGATAAATTGTGATGACATAAAAAGAAATTTAAGAATTGTAGACTCTGATGATTTTTGCTTTGAACTTGTTGAAGACAGAGAGCTTTGTAGTGATTCCGAGTTTGCGACCAAAGTAAAGCTTAAAAGATTTTATTATGGAGAATTGACGCCAAAATTGACAGCTACAGGTAGTTTGTTGTTTTTGCTTCCGAATGAAGACACAAACTATTTTATAAGTTTGGAGTCGGGTAGTTTAAAGGTTTTATGATTTGATTCAACTGTTTTTGTTGTCAGGGCTGGTGCTTGTTTTAGAAATTTCTATGCGAATTTGATTTAGTTGTATTTCATTATTGGCAATTGTCTTTTCTAGCGCCACCAAAGCCTCTTCTTCTCTAGCAATAGCTTCCTTGAGTTCATCGATTTTTATTACAATTAGCTTTGTTCTTTTTGGCTTGTTTTCCCAGGCTTCTAACTTTTTTTTGTGAACTCCAATAGCAGACTGTATTTTTCTAGCTTGTTTGCTAGTCTCATTGATTGCAAATGTTCGATCATGACTGGCCTTTATTAGTTTTTTGAGTGTATCAGAACGTTCTTGTGCTTTTGAAATTTTGGCTTCTTGATCCTTGTTTAATTGCTCGAAATCTTGCTTTATGGCTTTAAGAACTGCCTCTCCATCTTTACCTTCGGCAATATCATCGATGGCTTTCATGACCTTTTCAAACATTTTTGTTATTCCGCTTAAATCCATTTTTGCCATATTTTATCTCCACACAACTCAGCAGTATTCGGAGCATGTTAACATATCATTGAGTATCAAGCGTTGGTTAATTGTGTCCTTTCGGCAAGGTTTCTTGAAGAGTTGGTATTTATATGATTTTGCTGTCAGCAAGTCGGTGGTATTCCAGTTTTAATGGGTGTTATGTGCTACCCTCTGGAACATTTATTAATGTACGCCGCAGCAATCACGGCCAACCGTGAAGCAGAAAATGAATCCAGCGGTTTTCCCTGGTCTGCTACGGCGACGCTCCAACGCTTTTGAGGGTGTTTTTATAGTTCCATGGAAGCCATAGTTGCGGGTTTTTGGCAGCATGCTTTGAGTTTTTTTGCAGTGTTATAAGATATTGGCTATGGAAAATATTGCTTTGCAAAAGCTTGTCGCAATCAACGCCAGTAAGCCTGTTCAGCAAACTTTGGAAATGGCTGCGTAATTTTGACTGTTCTCAAACTACAATAGTCGATAAAGGACAAAAACATGAAGAAAACCGCTTCTAACGA
>DAIUDF010000039.1:0-3696 GCA_036845785.1 Candidatus Moraniibacteriota bacterium
TCGGACAAAAATTTTCTTTTTAGACGGAAAATATTCAACGGGATATGCCACTCATAGCCTTTTCCCGTATCGTGGAAAATTTCACCCACAATTAATAAGAGCTTTGTTAAACATACTTGATATAAAACCCGGCCACATTGTTCTTGATCCAATGGCCGGAAGCTCCACTGTTGCGGTTGAAGCTAATTTGCTTGGTATTGACGCTATCTCTGTTGACTTGAGCCCATTTTGTGAACTAATGGGAAAAGTTAAAACATTTACTTTAAATTTGGATATTAAAATTTTAGAGTCAATCATCAAAAATCCAAAAGAAATTTTGGATAAATTAAAAAAAGATAAAGTTCCAGAATATTTTAAAAACAACAAAGACGACAAAAAAAGAAACTATTATGAAATAATTTTATTAGCGTTTTTAGACACTGTCGGATTTGCCGGCCGGAGCAGTTCTTCTGTTGATAAACTTTTTCCGCGTGTGTTGGACAGATATGTTTCAACGATAAAATATTTTCAAAAAGCAAGACAAAAAATGGATTTGAAAATTGGGAAAAGTAAAATTATTCAAGGTAGCGTTCTAAATTTGCCGCTTGGTGATAATAGCGTGGATGCAGTAATCACCTCGCCGCCCTATTCTTTTGCTATTGATTATTTAAAAAATGATCAGCCCCAATTAGAATATCTCGGCCACGATCTGGAAGTTTTGCGACAAGAAATGATCGGCCTACAAGGGCGAGGCGTGGAAAATAAATTGGAAATTTATTTTGACAAAATGAATCAAGCCCTTGGCGAAATGAAGCGGGTATCAAAGAAAAACGCACCTGTTGTTATAATTATTGGCACAAACGATATCCAAACAAATGGCGTGAGATTGGAAACAAAAGTCATTGAACTCGGAGAAAAACAAGGACTAAAATTTGAACTTAATTTAAAGAAGCCGATCCGGGGGCTACAAAACACAATGAAGGAAGAATCTATATTATTTTTTACTAATCAAAAATAACATTATGAAATACACAAAACCTACAACCGAATTGAAATTTAAAACCGTGATTAATAAAAATACTTTTTATTTTTTTAATCCAGCTTTTGAAGAAAAATATGAAGGTTATTTAAACTCGTTAAAGGAAATGCTTTTGATATTGAAAAATAATATTGAAACGCAGGGATTGAAAAAGGAATTTTTTGAACAGCTATTGATTGAAAAAGAAAACGGTCTTAGAGCGTTGCTCGCTTTGACCGGATTTTCAAACGAAACTTTAAAAAGATTGACTACAATTATTAGGGTTGTTAATGATCCAGAATTGAGCAAGTTGGTTTATAAGGACAAATGGTTTAAGGATGAAGACATAAATAATCTGAAAGAGTGGTCAGATGCTCAAATCGCAAAATTTATAAAAGAAAACGAATTTTTCAGAAAAGGAATTTTAAATATTTTCTTTGAAGGTTCAACAGTTCCGTTTTTGACAAAAACTATTCCGCTATTTGAATTGAAGAAACTAAGCATTTCAAAACTAAAATTTGAATTGCCGGAAATGATCGACACTTTGATTAGATACAAAGAAAAAGGCAGTTATTCTGGAATGAAAGAAAATAATCCAGAAATTTTAATTGAAGAAATTTTGAATCATTTAGAAATACCGTTTGAAAAAGGCGACCTCAGTGAACTCATTGACAATGCCCCTGATAATAAAAGAACAATGGATTTTATTATTCCGAACAAACAAAATCCGTTAATTATTGCCGAAAGCTCATTTTTGGTAACCACTTCATCCGGTCAAGGCGATAAATCAAAAACAGAGATTTCTATTGATTCACTTATCAAATCGCATTATCCAAAGGCGAAATTTATTGGTTTTGTGGATGGCGTTGGTTGGTATGTCAGAAAAAGCGATCTAAAAAGAATGGTTACGGCCTATGAAGATGTTTTTACTTTTCATAAGGAAGAATTAAAAAGATTTGAAAAACTCTTGATAGAAACTTTTATCGAAAAATAATTATGGAAAATAAATTTTTAAACAAAATTATCAAAGGCGATTGTTTAGAGGTATTAAAAAAAATACCGGATAATTCGGTTGATATGACTTTTGCCGATCCACCTTTTAATTTGAAGAAAAAATACAATCATTACGAGGATTCAAAAGAAAAACAAGATTATTTAAATTGGTGTAACGATTGGATGAGCGAAATGGTGAGAATTACGAAACCTACGGGAGCTATATTTGTTCACAATATCCCTCGTTGGCTTTCGCATTACGCTGAGCATTTAAACAAAATTGCTTATTTCAGACATTGGATCGCTTGGGATTCCGGCGGCGCGCCAATGGGAAAAACTTTATTGCCAAATCATTATGGTATTTTGTATTACACAAAATCAAAATCTCACAAAGATTTTAAATTTTATGATATTAGATACCCGCACCCCAGATGTCGGGCTTGCGATGAATTTTTAAAAGATTATGGTGGAAAGAAAGATCAGGCGCATGGCTTTGGCCCGCTTCTTTCCGATGTTTGGAATGATATTCACCGAATACGGCACAAAAAACGAAGAGATGAACACCCGTGCCAACTTCCTATTCCGCTACTTGAAAGGTTAATTTTAATGACCACTGATGAAGGTGATGTTGTATTTGATCCATTTATGGGAACAGGCACGACCGCAGTCGCGGCTAAACAGTTAGGCCGAAAATATATTGGCATAGAACTTGATCCCGATTATGTAAAAATCGCTGAAAAAAATATAAAAGCGACAAAGGAAACAAAAATCAACGGCTATTTTGTTTCTGTTTATCTTGGACACATTAGAACAATGAGAAACAAAGATTTCAAAGAAATTTGGAAAAACAAAGGCGATTTAAAATTGCTTGATAAGAAAAAATACAAAATTATCACTTTTTGGTAGAGTCCAAAATAGCATTAAAAATAAGAAAAGAGGTTGACTGACTTCTTTTTTTGTTGTAATCTTATATATTCTCGAATAATTGAGAACAAAAGCACCTTAACATAAATAAAACAAAGGAGAAAACGATGGACAAGTTTGCAATTCAAGGATCAAACAGGCTTCAAGGTGAAGTCGAGGTTTTGGGTGTAAAGAACGGCATTCTGCCGTTAATCGCCGCCTCTCTTTTGGCCGCAAAGGGAAAGACTGTTATAACTAACGTTCCTGATTTTAGAGACGTGGCGACACTTTCTCATATTTTGCGCCAAATGGGGGCAATCGTGAACTACAACCATAGCAGTCGAGTGATTGAAATCGATTGCGAATCAATCAACCGTTTTACCGCTCCTTATGAGTTGGTAAAACAGATGAGAGCATCTTTCTTGGTCGTCGGACCATTACTTGCTCGTTTCAGGCAGGCAGAAATCTCACTCCCAGGCGGTTGTGCAATCGGCGCACGTAGCGTCAATATGCACATTGATGCACTGAAAATTCTTGGCGCAAAGATCGTTCAAAACGAAGGATTAATTACCGCCAAGACAGACGGACTAAAAGGGTCGACGTTCTATTTTGATTTTCCAACCCATACTGGGACGGAAAATATCATGACGGCTGCTTGCTTAGCAGAAGGAACAACGACTCTGATCAATGCCGCTTGCGAACCTGAAGTGATTGATCTCGCTTGTTTTCTGAACAAGATGGGAGCGCGGATCAGTGGAGCAGGAACCCCCGTGATCACGATTGAAGGACGTAAGCAATTGTCG
>DAIUDF010000040.1:0-3492 GCA_036845785.1 Candidatus Moraniibacteriota bacterium
TAAATTTTCTGGAATATCCTCTTTGGTTTCAAGACGAAATAGCTGCGGCAAATGCAGAAGAAGGCATGATTTGGAAAGATCGCGAAGGCTTTATTTATAGAGCTGGTTATAAGCCACCGGTTAAAACAGATGCAATTTTCTTGTTGTATTTGTTGATGCAAAGCCAGCGAAATGGTTATAAACAGGAGTTGACCTTAACACGTTATCAAATCCTCAATGATTGCGACTTAGGCGACAGCATTAGGTCATATAGTCGGCTTGAAGATAGTCTGAAACGTTGGAAAATGGTTGGTATTGAGTTTATCGGCTCTTTTTATGACGGTGAAACTTATAGTGCTATAAACTTTGGTATAATCGATTCTTGGTCTATCAACGAAAAAACAAAAGAGCTCAAAGTCTTATTCTCACCAGCATTTATACAAATGATGCTTGGCAAAGGCTTTTTCAAATATATCAACTTTGCTGAATTCAAGAAACTACGCTCGCCACTTGCAACCAGATTGTATGAAATCCTTTGCAAATCATTCCATGGTCGAGATACCTGGGAAATCAGTGCCGTCAAAATGGCTGAAAAGATTCCCATGAAAGAACGCTATCCCGCTCACATCGTTCCCAAGATCAAAACCGCTATAAATCGTATTAACAAATGTTCTGACACAAAATTTCTGCTTGAAACCCGCAAAATAAACCGTGGTCAAACCGTTCTATGCTTCAAAAAAGCAGTTTCTGCCAGAGCATTACTGCCATTTGACCAGCCAGAGAATAAGTCTTTCACAATTCCAGATAAGCCAGAAATCACTGTTTTAATCAATCTTCTTCCCGAGCCGCGCCGTTCACAAAAAACCATTCTTGAGCCTGTAATAGCCTTTTATGAAATGCGTGGCGCTGATTATGTGGCCCGGAACATCCGCTATACCACCAAAAACGCGAAAAGCAATTACCGGCCATATCTTTTGAAAGCTTTGCAGAATGATTATGGCCTTGCAATGCAGGAAGACGAAGAATCCGCCCGGCAAGTTGTTGCTCAGGAAGCCATTAAGATGCAGGCAATTGCTCAAAGTGAAGCCGTCGAACAAAAACGCCGCAAAGAGCAGGAAGAAAACAAGAAACGAGCCCAGGCATATATTGAAAGCCTTTCTGAAGAATCCAGGGCTGATCTTCAGGCAGAAGCCATTACCAGTATGTCTGACAATATAAAAGAAATTGTTCTGAAAAAAGGTCTTGGCAGCAAAATTATGTTGAATATGGCCATGGAAAACATTGCTTTGCAAAAGCTTGCAGAAATCAATGCTAGTAAGCCTGTTCAACCAACTTTGGAAATGGCTGCATAATTTTGACTGTTATCAAACTACGATAGTTTTTTGTTATCTGGGGTCACGACACCAACAAAACCATGGAAAAAGTCGTTATCGAGAAATTTTTTAAAAATACTTAAGCGTTTTGGTGTGAACTGGTTTGTGTTAAAATTTAACAAGGATTTTAATTTTCTTGCACACTGTGAGGGGCACCCATGAAAAATAAATTTTTTATTGCATTTATGTTTTTATTGCTTTCTTTTTGTGCATTTGCAGATGAAATGCTTTTTGATAAAGAAAAAGTTATTCTTGAAGGTCTTGGCAAGAAGAGCTTGAAAACACGCCTAAAATATATAGAGCTGGCGAAGCACTCTGATAGTAAAGCTGTTTTTGAGAAGCTTAGAGAAATGTACAGAGTTAATAATATCATCAAGGATGATGTCTTTTATGCAATGAAATGGATGAATGCCTACAATAAAGGTGTTTTTTCAGAAGCGTTTGCGGCTTCTATGAAAGAAGAATTTGAACGCTTAAAAAATCTAAATTGGGCCAATAGACCACAAATTTTTTATTTGCAAGTCTGCCTATCTATAATTCAGGATCAACTTTATCCTGGTTTCGATGGTTTTGTTGAAGAAATTAGCAAAGATATTGACAAAACACTTGAAAATTCAAGTCATGAACGGATAGATCCTGTTAAATTGAAAGCCGAAATACTTGGGGAGTGCATATTTTATTTTGCCAAGCGTAATAGATCAGGCTATATGCAAAAGCTCGCAGAAGTTTTTATGAAAAATGAGATCAGCGAACAAGCGAGTATAATAGAGCTATTTACTGAAAAAAAAGATCCAACTATTTTTGGGCCTCTATCTAACTTTCTTTCAAATGACGAAAACATCGATACGCATGAAACACTATTTGAACTATATGAAAGCTACGCAAAAACAATTGGTAAAGATATTCCCCAAAATATCCAAAAATCTATAAACAAACTAAAATTAGAAAGGCAGAAGAATGCCAAAGAGCTTTTAAAGGATTATTGATTTATGAAAAAATTCTTCTGCTTTTTGATTTGTTTTCTGCTTCAAATTTTGCCAATAATGCTATTGGCAGAAAATAACACAGCCTATTTGCATCTAAGTAAAGAGGAATTAAATCTGAAAAATGATTTGATTAATGCTCTTAAAAGGGACGACAAGGGCAAGTATGAAGAGTATCTTAGCCAATTTCCCGCCTTGATAGATGCTTTGACTTTATGCAAAAATGGTCTTTCGAAGAAATTAGCTTGGGATTCTCAAAATTCCAGATATGTATTGGTGGAAAAAAAGCAGGTTTCTCAATATGGCATTGGGCAGCTTGTTTTTAATTGCCTAAAAAGAACAAAAACCGTTGTTTTATTCACAAAAGGCTTTGGTTCCAAAAGCACAACTGGTGGCGGCGAAATAAATGGTGCTTGTCTTGAGGGTGAATGGGCAAACATCGGCAATGGCAAAGAAAAATACAAAGTGCGCAATTATAATGTAATTTTTGTTTCTGATGATTTAAAATCATCTCCTGCCGCTATATCATTAATTTTGGCTCACGAAGTCGGTCACATATTGGCTGATGAATATCGGGCAAATTGTCCATTACCATATGGCTACACAAAAGAAACTCTTAAAAAGCCTCCATTTTGCTATTTTCCAAATTTTGAAAATGATGATGACGATATGTGGTGTTATCCATTTGAAGGTATGATGGCAGAAGACTTGGGGCTTACAACACTAAAAGAAAAACATTTATACACAGGTGCATCAATAAAAATAGCTCCAGATGCTATGAGATGGTATACCAATGTCATCGGCAGTAAAAAAATAAAATTTCCTCGGTTCTATGATAGGCTTAGAATTAACACATGCATACAACGCAAGTTAGAATACCTTGATCCATCCAAAAAACATTATTGTGGTATGCGCTGCAAATATTTTGATCGATATGAATATTGTGATCGACCTGTAAAGATTCCACCTTGTCATCAGTGGCAAGAACACTTGGATGGCTGGCTCAAAGAATAATAGTTCATAACATTTGCTGAAACACAAAATTTGAGGTTAATGTGTCCCGGCCCAGGAGCCTCTGCCGTTGTCCGCATTTTTTTAAATTGGATGGCTGGTTGCCTCCGCCCACCGCCCGCAAGCTCCGGCGAAGAGGCTGAAAA
>DAIUDF010000041.1:0-3278 GCA_036845785.1 Candidatus Moraniibacteriota bacterium
CCTCATCTGTAGTCATTAAAATTAACCTTTCAAGAAGCGGCACAGGAAGTTGACAGGGGTGTTCGTCTCTTCGCTTTTTGTGCCGTATTCGGTGTATGTCATTCCAAACATCGGAAAGAAGCGGCCCGAATCCATGAGCCTGATCTTTTTTCCCGCCATAATCTTTTAAAAATTCACCGCAGACCCTACATCTTGGGTGCGGGTACCTAATGTCAAAAAATTTAAAATCTTTATGAGATTTTGATTTTGTGTAATATAAAACTCCATAATGGTTAGGCAATAAGGTTTTTCCCATCGGTGCGCCGCCGGAGTCCCAAGCAATCCAATGTCTAAAATATGCAATTTTATTCAAATGCTCTGCGTAGTGTGAAAGCCAGCGGGGAATATTGTGAACAAAAATTGCCCCTGTTGATTTAGTGACTCTTACCATTTCACTTATCCAGTCATTGCACCAATTTAAATAATCTTGTTTTTCTTTTGAATCTTCGTAATGATTGTATTTTTTCTTTAAATTAAAAGGTGGGTCGGCGAAAGTCATGTCAACCGAATTATCCGGTATCTTTTTTAAGGCCGCCAAGCAATCATCCTGAATTATTTTATTGATAAATTTGTTTATCATAACTATTTAGTAAGAAATGTCCCGATTAAAAGTTTTTCAAACCGCTTCAATTCTTCTTTATGAAAAGTAAAAACATCTTCATAGGCCGTAACCATTCTCTTTAGGTCGCCCTTCCTGACATACCAGCCAATGCCGTCCACAAACCCAATAAATTTTGCCTTTGGATAGTGGGATTTAATAAGCGAATCTATGGAAATCTCGGTTTTTGATTTATCGCCCTGCCCCGATGAAGTCGTCACCAAAAATGAGCTTTCGGCAATGATTAACGGATTTTGCTTATTTGGAATGATAAAGTCCATGGTTCTTTTATTGTCGGGCGCATTGTCAATGAGTTCTCCGAGATCGCCTTTTTCAAATGGTATTTCCAAATGATTCAAAATTTCCTCAATTAAAATTTCAGGATTATTTTCTTTCATTCCGGAATAACTGCCTTTTTCTTTATATCGGATTAAAGTATCAATCATTTCCGACAATTCAAATTTGAGTTTTGAAATACTGAGTTTTTTCAATTCAAACAGTGGAACAGTTTTTGTTAAGAATGGCACTGTTGAACCCTCAAAAAAAATATTTAAAATCCCTTTCCTAAAAAATTCATTTTCTTTGATAAATTTAGCGATTTGTCCGTCCGACCATTCTTTCAGATTATTTATATCTTCATCCCGAAACCATTTGTCTTTATAGACTAACTTGCTCAATTCCGGATCATTTACAACCCTGATAATCGTGGTTAATCTCTTTAAGGTTTCGTTTGAAAATCCAGTTAAGGCAAGTAATGCTCTAAGGCCATTTTCTTTTTCTATTAATAACTGTTCAAAAAATTCTTTCTTTAGCCCTTGCGTTTCAATATTATTTTTCAATATCAAAAGCATTTCCTTTAATGAGTTTAAATAACCTTCATATTTTTCTTCAAAGGCCGGATTGAAAAAATAGAAAGTATTTTTATCAATGACTGTTTTAAATTTAATATCGGTTGTGGGTTTTGTGTGTTTCATAATGTTATTTTTGATTTGTAAAAAATAATATTGACTCCTCTTTCATTGTATTTTGTAGCCCCCTTATGGGCTTTTTAAAATTGAGTTCAAATTTAAGTCCTTGTTTTTCGCCAAGTTCAATTACTTTTGTTTCCAATCTCACCCCATTTGTTTGAATATCATTAGTGCCAATAATTATTACAACAGGCGCATTTTTCTTTGATACTCGTTTCATCTCGCCAAGAGCTTGATTCATTTTATCAAAATAAATTTCTAACTTATTTTCCACGCCTCGCCCCTGTAATCCAATCATTTCCTGCCGCAAAACTTCAAGATTATGGCCAAGATATTCTAATTGCGGCTGATCATTTTTCAGATAATCAATAGCGAAAGAATATGGCGGCGAGGTAATTATTGCGTCTATACTGTTATCATCAATTGGTAATTTCATAACACTGCCTTGAATTATTTTACTTCTCCCGATTTTCAAATCCATTTTTTGTCTTGCTTCTTGAAAATATTTTATTGTTGAAATATATCGCTCTAATACACGCGGGAAAAGTTTATCAATAGATGAATTGCTACGACCGGCAAAACCGACAGTATCCAAAAAGGCCAATAGCACTATTTCATAATAACTTCCTTTTTTATCGTCCTTATTATTTTTAAAATATTCCGGAACCCTATCTTTTTTCAGTTTTTCTAAAATTTCCTTCGGATTTGCGACAATTGATTCTAAAATATTTATATCCAAATTTAACGCGAATGTTTTAACTTTTCCCATTAACTCACAAAAAGGACTTAAATCAACAGAGATTGCATCTATACCAAGCAAATTAGCTTCAACTGCGACCGTTGAACTGCCGGCCATTGGATCAAGAACAATATGACCCTGCTTTATATTAAGTATATTCAACAATGCTCTAATCAACTGAGGATGAAATTTCCCGCGATATGGAAAGAGACTATGCGTTGCGTAGCCCGTCGAATATTTTCCGTCAAGAAAGAAAACTTTTGTCCTGAACGAACTATTTTTATGAACTTCTTCAAGATTTTGAAGATTACATGTTCTGAAATGAGTTGTTTCTTTTCCGTCAACCGATTTTAAATAAGCACTCCTATCAATCAATTCTTTTTTTGATAAAGCCTCGTATTCCCATAAAGCTAAATCTAACTCAAAAATTTCATCAGTCCCATCAATAAGCTGATAGTCCTTTGAAAATAATTTTTCCAATAAAGGAATATGTTTATTCATAATCACTTAATTAAGTCATCTACGCCAACTTCTAACGCTTTGGCGATCTTGGTTAATGTTTCAATGGTCGGGTTTTTATTTACTCCATTTTCAACTTTAACTATGGTATTAAGCGATAAATCCGCAAGCCGAGCTACCTTTTCAAGAGAGTAGCCCTTCTTTTCTCTTAGCTTTTTCAGGTTTTCAGAGATTTTATTTGACATTGCTTTCATTATTGTTTAACATTATAGTATATAGAATATAATCTAAACTTTCTTTGATTTCTATTATAATGATAAACAATTTTTCAAAAACAGTCAACAAAAATCCTCAAGGGAGTTCCTTGTTGTCGCCCGCGCACGGGAGGGTTGGGGCAAGGGTGACTTTTCTTTCTTTTATTCTTTTAGTCCCGCCGCCGTCCGAAAAAATCGCTGGGGGTTTCCAGCAGGCGGGC
>DAIUDF010000042.1:0-3197 GCA_036845785.1 Candidatus Moraniibacteriota bacterium
AAAATTTAAATATCTAACGGAAGCGTCCTTATAAGCGCTGGATTTAAAAGAGTTGTTAGTCAACACTGGTTTCGATTCAAGGAATAAAAATGTCAAGTCTTCCGGAAGGGTTTTTTCTTGAGACAGCATTTTCTCTGGTAAAGTATTGTTTTCTTTGGCAACTATTGCAAGAGCAAGGCGAGAAACCTCTTTGTTTTTATAAACAAAAAGAGAGAAACTTTGGGACAAATCATCCAAAATAACTACCGGTAGATTTATTTTTGCTGCTTGGGCAAAAACCGGAAAACTTATAGGGTTATTATTCAAATCTACAATAGTAAATTCTTGAAAAACTTCAGAATCCGCGGAACCCATTTTATTAACAGCAGAAACAATGGAGGCTTTTATTTCTTCAGTTGAAAGGCTTGAAATATCCAAAGGTAAATAGGTGGCTTTTTTTTCTGAAGAAGCTACAACTTCAGGGGTTTCTTTTTCGGGAAGTTCTTTAGTGGAAATGATTTCTTCGTTAGGCAATTCCGTTTCTGCTACAGCGGGACTTTTTTGAGTTTGTTTTTTAACAACTAAAAAATAATAACCGCCTAGTCCAATCAAAGCTATAATAAGAAAAACAATAGCAACCAGAGTGATTTTATAAGCAATATTTACTGAGGGTTTTTCGCTTGGTTTTTCTGAAAAATAAATATCTTTTGGTAAAGGGCCTTCTTTGGGTTCAGTCGCCGGGGAATAAACAGAAGGGGATGGCGTGGGTGCAGAGTTTTCGTTTAAAAAGGGACTGTTTTTTTGCGAAGAAAAAGAGGAAGATTCTTGTGATTGATTCTGTGTCGTTTCTGTTTCAGAAACAACAGAGGTTGTGCCAGGCGAACTGTCAAACATTGGGGGATTATTTTTTAGTGAAATAAGGTCGTCATTTAAAGTGCGCATGGGGGGAATTTCTGAAGGAAAAGACCTTTGTGCATCATTAGCGCCCTTAAAAAAGGGAGAAGTCGAGTCAATTTGATTTGTCATTTTTTTGTTTTATAAAATAAAATTACAAAAAATGTAAGCACATTAATTGTGCTTACATTTTACAACAGTTTGTGTTTTTTGCCAATAAAAAATTTTATGCTTTCGGCGTCACATTTTTTGCTGTTAGATTTATTCTGCCTTGATCATCAATTTGTTTCACCTTGACCGGTATAATATCGCCAACTTTGGCTACATCTTCAATTTTGGCGATTCTTTGGTCAGAAAATTCAGAAATATGGATCAAGCCTTCCTGTCCCGGCAAAATTTCCGCGAAAGCTCCAAAAGTCATAAGACGGGTAACTTTAGCATTAAACATTTCACCAGCTTTAACCTCGTGAGTCAGGTTATCAATCCATTTCTGGGCCCGAAGAGCAGAGGTTTCATCAACAGAAGTGATGAAAACCGAACCATCATCTTCAATGTCAATTTGCACGCCGGTTTCGTCAATAATTTCGTTGATAATTTTGCCGCCAGTGCCGATAACATTTCTGATTTTGTCCGGATTGATTTTCATGGTGATAATTCTTGGCGCGTATTGCGACATATTTTCCCTTGGAGAAGGAATTACAGCCAAAATTTTATCCAGAATTTCTTTACGATTGCCCTTGGATTGTTCCAAAACAGCCTTGAGCATTTCCACGGTCACGCCGTCAACCTTAACGTCCATTTGGAGAGCGGTAATGCCAAGCTCAGTGCCAGCTGCTTTGAAATCCATGTCGCCATAATGGTCCTCAAGCCCCTGAATGTCAGTCAAAACCTTGAAATTATTGTCTTTGCCAACAATAATGCCCATCGCAATGCCACTTACCGGCCGTTTGATCGGCACGCCGGCATCCATAAGGGACAAAGTTGAACCGCAAGTTGAAGCCATAGAAGAAGAACCATTTGAAGATAAAATTTCGGAAACCAAGAGCATGGTGTAAGGAAAGTTGTCTTTTTCCGGCAAAACAGGCACCAATGCTTTTTCGGCCAAAGCGCCATGTCCAATTTCCCGGCGGCCTGGTCCGCGCATCGGTTTAACTTCTCCCACGGAATATGGCGGGAAATTGTAGTGATGAATATATCTTTTCTTCATGTCAACCTCCATCGTGTCAATCACTTGCTCATCACCAGGCGAACCCAAAGTAGTTACAGTCAAAGCTTGTGTTTCCCCGCGAGTAAAAAGTCCGGTACCATGAGTCCTGGGGAGAACTCCCACGCGACATTCAATGTGGCGGATTTCAGTCAATTTTCGGCCATCGGGACGGCGTTCATTTTTAAGAATATTTTCATGCACGATTTCATCAGAAACTTCTTCAAAAACTTGTTCAGCCACTTCTTTCATTTTGTCAGCATCCTCAGTAATATTTTCCTTAATATATTCACCAACTTTTTCTTTGATAGTTTTAGTTTTCTCTTCAATAACCTTTTTGCTTGGGTCATAGAGTGCTTCCGCTAAACCTTCAGACAACAAAATTTCCTTAACTTTAGCCTCAAATTCAGGCGTGCCTTCCAGAAGAGCAGGTGCTGATTTTTCCACGTTCAATTCTTTGGCAATGTTTTCAATAAATTCAGCAATTTTAGCAATGGCCTCTTGTCCGAAAGCAAAAGCTTTGACAATTTCTTCTTCTGGAACTTCTTGGGCGCCGGCTTCCAACATATTAATCTTGTCTTTGGTGCCGGAAATTACCAAATCCAAATTGCTTTCCTCAATTTCTCCATTTACTGGGTTTAAAACAAATTCATCATTAACTTTGCCAACTCGGACTGCAGCCACCGGTCCGTTCCAAGGAATATTGGAAACGGAAAGAGCGGCGGAAGCGGCAATCACACCTAAAAGTCCCGGATCATTTTCATTGTCATAAGACAAAACCGTGACCACCACTTGCACTTCATTGCGCATGCGGCCATTGAAAAGCGGACGAATGGTGCGATCAACAACGCGACCGGAAAGAATAGCGTCTTCTGAAGGACGGCCATCTCTTTTTATAAACTTAGACCCTTTGATTTTGCCGGCCGCATAATATCTTTCCTCAAACTCAACCGAAAGCGGAAAATAGCCAGTTATTCTAGATGCCTCCTTGGTCATTACGGCCGTGGCTAAAACAACCGTATCGCCATAACGGGCCGTGACTGATCCGCCTGCTTGTTTAGCGAGAAGTCCGGTTTCCAATTCAAGAACCCGTCCTCCGATTTGCAGGGACCATTTTTTA
>DAIUDF010000043.1:0-3141 GCA_036845785.1 Candidatus Moraniibacteriota bacterium
CCACATTAGACGATTTCTTTTTTTCCTCGCCCCTCGCTTGAGCTTCGCCAAAAATTTTTTGCGAGCGGGCGGCAATTAAAATCAATCTGGTTTATTCCAATTTTTTCTTTCCCGAATTTTGTTAATATATCCATATCCATTACTTGCCCATTCTTCTCCGAAAGAAAAAAATCCATAAGGTAAGGAATTTTTGGCCAACGGGTTGTGAACGATGATAAAATTTTCTCCCATTTCTTCCGGCGAACGCGGACTATTCAAGATGCTGTCTATGCAATAAATTACGGCACTAATGCCGGAATGGGCCTCGTCTTCGAAAAACAACATTGGCACATCTTTGCCACTACGCTTTCCGATTGTGGGGCGGCTAGACCAAAATGATTCTGGATTTTCTTGTCTAATACTCTTAATGGGCAAGGTCAGATGCCCAATTCCGAAAAGGGATTTTAGAATTAGCGGAAGGCCGGGTTCAACATGCTCAATAGCCGAACGATTAACCGCTATCACATAAGGTTCATTTTCTTTCACAATACCGCTCGTAAGTTTAGCTTGATATTTTTTAAATTTCTTGTCCAGCACATTGGCGATACGAAGCAACATTGCTTCTTCCGGCACATTTTGCACGGTTCCATAAACTATATCTGGCACTTTATCGCTTCCGCTACCTTTTTCCGCCGCTACCGCTTCAATCCAGGCAAGTCGCTTATTTTCGCCACTTCGCAAATCAAAATCGGGACCGGAACTAATATGTTTTCCTAATTTAAATCCCCTATTAAGCAAAGTTGCCCCAAGATACAATTCCCACGAACGTTGCGTAAATTGTTTTTTGAAATCGTTAAGAAATTGGGTATCGGCATATGGTTCATATTGTCGCCATAACTCTTCCATCCATTCTTTCGCTTTACGCCGAGACGTGTCAGCAGCTTGGTAAATATAACTGATGTCGTACGCTGGAAACTTCTTCTGCAAATTTGCTAATTCTTCATTGTTTTTTACTTCCCCCAAGTCTTCAAATAAGTTCATCTCGTAATTATTAAAATTTTAGAAATTGTTGTGTAGGTTTTTTTCTTAAAACTAAAAACAATTTCGTCTTTTGTTGATACTAAGGCGTTATCAAAAAATTTATCAATTTCGCTAAATACAAAATCAAAATCTCTTTTCAATTTCCAGCTTTCCTCTAAATTATTTTTACTTGCCAAAACTACGAAAAACCTATTATCTGCCCCAAATCTTTGTGTGCCCTGATTTTCATAAAGCCAAACAATTAAATTTTTTGGGTTTTTCAAAGCTTGCTCAAGAGTAAAATTTTTTGGTAGATAAGTAATTTTTAAGTCAAACGGTTGATCATCAAAGAAAATATCAACGCCAAAATTATTTTTAAGCGTAGGAATAACTTTTGAATGTTGGCTGATGTGGTCTTCAATTAAAACTGTTGTCCAGTGATTATACCAAGTAGCGATTACATAATGCGTAATATCATCATGAAGTCTGCTTTTTACACCTTGAATTAAATCTTCATACCTTACAAATCTCCGGACATACTCGGTTTGAATTTTTTGGTCCAATTGTCCTTGAACAACGCCCCATCTAAATTCTTGAACTTTTAATACCTCTTGCTTTAATGCCTCATCTGATATAAGTTTTTGCCTTTCTTCAACTTGTTCTTGATATTTTCTTTTAATAAATTCATCGATTTTATTTTGCGGAACATCAATGAGTTTTTTAATAAGATTTGAAGCAGTGCCTCTTGCGTCAACGCCTAAAGTTCTCGCCAATTCTTTTAAATCATCTAATTTGATAGCCCCTAATTTTAGATTCGCTAATTCCTTTTTTGAAACTAACATAATTATTTTTTTTGAAATAATAAAATATATTCGTGCCTAAAAATATAAAAGCCCCCGACCAAGGCCCTATATCGCCATAAATGTTCTTGGTTTCTTTTGGCACGATTATTAACCATGTTTTTAACTAAAATACTTTTTAGTATCAAGCCGCCTCGGTTTAATACTTCTTGCATAGTCATAAATCCCAACGGTACCCATTCGGAATTTGTATATTTATCGCCAATTACAACCGCTAAATAATGTTTTCTTTCAAGCAAATTCAAAAAATTAGAAACAACATCGCCGAAAAGTTTTAGAAATTCCTGAACTGATTTAGCATTACTTAAATCATCTTCTCTATCGCTAAATTTAATGATATCGTGATATGGGGGGTGCATTATTATAAGTTGAACGTTTTGTTTCTTATGATTTTTCAATACTTCCTCAACCTTTTTTCGCGTAGCTTCTTTGGTGCTGTCGGCAACTAAAATTGTTGAGAATAGTTTATCTCTAGAATCAAATAGTGTTTCCTGTCTGATTCTTTGCTCGGCCATTTCTGCAATTTTTGGCAATAACTCGATTCCTACCCCGTTTCTCCCCAACCTTTTACATTCAATTAAAGTAGTTCCGCTTCCTAAAAAAGTATCCAAAACAACATCACCCTTTTTTGTAAATCTTCTCATTAGTTGGTTCGGAATTTGAGGAATAAAATTTCCGTGATAATCACCCTTATGCGAACCGGACTTATCCCGTTCGCCAATAATCCACAAACTATCAGTCAAAAGGTCTTGATATTCTTTCCAATTTTTTAAGTTTAGGTCATTTATTTTTGGCATAGTTTTATTTTATTAAATCATCAACTGCCACCTCTAACGCTTTGGCGATTTTAGCCAAAGTTTTTATCGTCGGGTTTTTGTTCGCCCCCGACTCAATTTTGATAATTGTCTCATAGGTAACGTCGGTAATTTTTGACAACCTATCTTGCGAAATCCCCATTTTTTTGCCTGTATTTTTTGATGTTATCGGCTATTATGGATTCGTTGTCTGACTTCATTGTAATATAATATATTACTATATTTAAATTGTTGAGCTTTGTTAATTTATTACTATAATATCAGAAAATTAAAACTTAGTAAATTGAAAATTATCAAGCAAGGGAGTTCCTTTGTGTCGCCCACGTCGGGCGGGCGGGACGAATTTTCAGAAATTAGCGTCAGGGTTTTCTCGGTAAAAGCCCGAACTTTTTCCAGCAAACACCACCAAATTGGATTTATCCAGTAGCCATAGTCTTGATAGCCGTCGATGAATTGTTCAACTTCCA
>DAIUDF010000044.1:0-2902 GCA_036845785.1 Candidatus Moraniibacteriota bacterium
TGCTTTGACTGTCGGATTGCCGCGCGAATCCAGAATTTCCATGGCGCGAATTTCTCTGATTTTTCTTTTCATAGTGGTGTCCTTTCAGAATAAATTTTATGTTATGCCGCCAAATTATCCGATAAATTTCGCAGCTTAACGATCAATAGTTTTATCTCTTCCGTTTTTCCTTTGGTTTGCAAGAGCAATCCTTCAATTGTGGCAATTTCCTTTTGCACGTAGTTTATGGCCTGATTGCGCATAGAATCTATAGCATAATTTATTCTTTTTTCCCACTGGTAGGCTAGCCTTGATATATTAATTTCTACCTCTCGCGGCAGACCTCTGATAAAGTGACGCTCAAAAAGTTTACGGAAAATAAACATGGGAATCAAAAACCAAATTAAATCAAGGTGAATATCGAAGGATTTGGTGAAAGCGATATCAGGCTCATCAGGCTGCGGCGGCTTGATTTCCCATTCCACATCCGCCAATTTTATACCCAGAACCTTCTCGATATTGGAGTTTAACGATTGACGAAAAACTTCAATAGATCGCGAAAAACTGGCATGCGCCTTCTTCAATGTGCCGTAAAAATTGTGATGTTCCGTTTTTGAAAGCAGGCGCATTTCTTCGGATAGGATTTGCGATACCCAGTCTTCATAGCGTCGGCTAAGTTTCCAGAGGTTGCCCTTCCATAAAGGAATTTCCTTGGCTAATTTAGTTCTAATTTTATTTGTTAACGGCGCCTGAAAATTTTCCAAATATGTCTGAATAAGCGTCCTGGTCTGGCGCTGGTTTTCGCGCGCGATTATTATCAGTTCTTCACGGATGATATTTTCATTTACTTTTTCGTTAATAATTTGCGCGCGAAGTGTTTCTTTCTGCTGGTCCACCTGCAAAGAGCTGTTCAGGGCGATGTTTAGATAACCAAGTGTGCTTTTCACGAGAAACCTTGTTTTGTGACGCAGAATCCGCTGGAATTCAAAATCACGGTTTGCGCTTATTTTTAAGATTTCACTTTCGATAATTTCTTTGTAACGATTTGTTTCATTTTTCGTAGAATAAAGATAAACGGGTAATTCCCGATTCAATTCTTTTTGCAGGATTTGCCGGAAAAAATTTATTACTTCATTTTGTTGCCCCGCGGAAAGAAGATCGGCTTTGGTTAAAAGTATTATTATTTTTGGTGTATGAATAGTTAATTCGGAAATAAATACCAGGTCATTTTCAGAAAGCGGCCTGTCCGCGCTGATGGCCAGCAAAGCGGTGCCCACCTCCGGCAGCCAGTTTTCCGCTGTGGACTGATGATACTTATAAACACTGCCGAGGCCCGGTGTGTCCACCAGGCGCAATCCGGCATATTTTCGGAGAGAGGGGAGTTCAATATCAACAATCGCCACATTTTTGCTGTTGTCCGGATTTTTGGCCTCCGACGTAAATTCGGCAATATCGGCAAGTGGCACGGATGTAACAGTACCATCAAAATGCCGGACGGTTATATTTTCTTTTTCTCCGTATTGCAGGCGGGTTATCGCCGTGGTCACGGGGATTACACCCACGGGCAAAACTTTCTGTCCTAAAAGACTGTTGAGAAAAGAGCTTTTTCCTGTCTTGAATTGTCCCAAAACAGCAATATCAATAGGCGGGTTTTGCGCCAGCAGTGTTTGTGCCGCTTCCAGTTGGCGTTCCTGGGAGACTAACCCAAGCTTGTCCGTTATGCTGTAGATAGTATCAATGATATTTCTGATTTGTGAAAGGGTTGTTTTTTTTTGGTTTTCCATGAATAACTCCTTCGGGTAAATATCCTCCAGGAGTTATCAGCTATATAAGCGGTTATAAGGCGAACTCCATCACCTGATGTTTCGTGTTTATAAAAAAGGATGGTTTTAGTCAATCTCATTATTGTTTCATGTATGCGATTACCAGAAAATAATTTGAAAAATTATAATTATATTGGTTAAATGGCGCACATAAAAAATATTATGTATGTATTAGCAGGATTTTTTTGATTAGTTGATAAGGAGAAGAATTTATGAATAATTACCGTGAATACCTGGAAAGACTTAAAAAAGGCGAAAAAGGGCTCAATCCTTTTTTGGATTTTTTAGATATAAAACTTACCGATTTAAGAGACGGTTTTGCGGAGTTTCGCATGAAGGTGCGCCCACAATATTTGCAGGGGGCAAAAACCATGCAGGGCGGACTGGTAGTAGCCTTAGGCGATGAAGCCATCGCGCACGCGATGATGACGCAATTGAAGCCGGGTGAGGGTTTGACCACGATAGAGCTCAAAAGCAGTTTTCTGGCGGCGGTAAGCAAAGGGGAACTTATCGCCCGGGCTAATGTTTTCAAAAAAGGCAAGAGCCTGATGATCGGCGATTGCCTGGTGACGGAAGACAAAGGAAAAAACATCTGCCGCGTTTCCGCAACTTTTTTGCTTTTAAAAAAATGATTATTGATACAGATAACTAAAAAGTGTTTCTTAAAACTGCAACTTTTCCCCTGTTTTCAAATTCGGTTACATTTTGACAAAAAAATTGTTGATTGTGCCGAAGCACAAAAAATAGAATTAGCGGATTATATTTTAGTTCGGAATGGATATTAGGACCGACACGGGAATATGAACAGGTCGGGGATGTGTCCGCTGTCGTTTTCCCCACCGGTTATGTTCTCGATGACGATGGAGACACGCTTTATATTTATTACGGAGCCGCCGATAGCAGCATCTGTTTAGCGACGACAAGCGTTAGGGAATTGCTTGGTTGGTTAAAAAAGCACAGCTATTTGGGTGTTATTTGAAAAAAGACTTTGTGATATTTTGCATGATCGTCAGATCTAAATACATACGGTATGGGAAAAAGGTAGGAGGAACCAGGTTACGATGTTCCTCACAGAAACGCGTTTAAATGGAAAATCAACG
>DAIUDF010000045.1:0-2773 GCA_036845785.1 Candidatus Moraniibacteriota bacterium
TGTTGCCGCCATAATTTGCTACATATACTGAAGCGCCATCAGCAGAAATAGTGATTCCGTATGGACTTGATCCTGTTGCAATGGTCGCTGGAGAAAGAGCAGTGAGAGCGCCAGTGGAAGTGTTGCGGCTATACATTGAAATTGCGTTATCATATTGACTTGTTACATATACCGAAGTGCCGTCAGCAGAAATAGTGATGCCTCGAGGTCCTGAGCCTGCTGAAATTCTATTCGGAGAAAGAGCAGTGAGAGCGCCAGTGGAAGTGTTGCGACTATACAGCGAAACGTTGCCACTACCATAGCTCGCCGCATACACAGAAGTACCATCGGCTGAGATAGTAAGAGCAACTGGAGAGAATCCTGCTGAATTAACATAACCAGTATAAGTGAGCGCACCAGTAGAAGTGTTACGGCTGTACATTGAAATATAATATTTACTGCTATTGATATCGCCCACATACACAGAAGTGCCATCAGCAGAAATAGCGATACCAGATGCATTACTTGCATATTGGCAGACCCCGATAGTTGCCGGAGAAAGAGCAGTGAGAGCGCCAGTGGAAGGATTGCGACTGTACATTGAAACTGACTTACCGACCTCATTCGTAACATATACAGAAGTTCCATCAGCAGAAATAGCAATATTATACGGATTTGACCCCGTCCCAATAGTTGCTGGAGAAAGAGGAACGAGATAATCCTTTGGAATAATCTTTACTGTAGCGCCTGATCCTGATCCGGAAATCATTGTTGACGAATTTGTCCCGGCGGAAAATCCAAGGGCCGGACTGGTTGGAGAACCGCTATCAATAGCAGATGAACTTGCTGTTTGTGTCAGGCTGACTCCGCCAGCAGCCGCGGCAGTGGTTACATCCTTTGAAGCATATTCCGTCCAGCTTGTTTTGTTTGTCGGATGCACAGCTGTGTTGGCGGTGGCTCCGCCGGCCCAGGAAGATTGCGAAAAAATGAAAGCTGAAGCTTCAGCACTATTGGAACTGAAAAAATACGGGACTACCAAGGCAACAACTAAAACAACCGCCACAACGCTTGAAAGGCTAAACGTTATTTTTCTAACTTTTTTCTGATAACGTTCTAGATTATTAAAAGAATCAAATCCTTGCTTTTCATATTTTGCTTGCCTCGCGTCGACGAGCAGTTGTTTCTGCGAGTCGAGGCGGGTTTCTTGCGTTCCGCTTTCTATATTTTTACCATTGATCCGTTCATAATTTTTTCTGGTCGATTGGAAAAGCAAGAAAAAATGATCCACAATGAAAAGGCGGAGACTGTTTCCTTTTTCCAAAAGTATTTTTCCGAATTCAGAAAGATTTTTTGAAAATTCAAATTTTTCGATTTTTTCCGCCCGAGACATTTTTTCGCCTTCTTTCTGCAACGGTTTTTTCGCCTGCTTAAAATTTGCCGCTAACGCCGAGTTTGCTGCTGTTTTAGCTATATTTGAATTTCGTTGTATTTCCGAAATTTCTGGCGATTTTTTTTGTTCAAAATGAATCGAAGAAGAAACCACCCGCCCACTGCTAAAATTCTCCGGAAACGAATTCTTATTTTCGAAGCGTATTTTAATCTTATTCGGTTTTGTTTCTTTTGTGTTTTTTTCCAAATTACATGCAAAACTATCAGACTTTTTTAAGTTTGACAGTCCTATCTTCTCTTGTGCCTATTATACCATTTTTTTAAAAAATTGGCTATAGTTTTTTGATCAAAAATTAAATTTTATTTGGAGCTGTCTTTGCTGTGCTTTTCATTGCTTGTTTTTACTGCTAAACTGGAGGCATGAGCATATTAGCCATCAATAAAAGAGCATCTTTTGACTATGAACTTCAGGATAAATATGAGGCCGGTTTGGTGCTGACCGGAGCAGAAGTAAAATCTATAAAAACTGGGCATATAAGCCTTAAAGGCAGTTTTGTAACCATGCACGGCGAAGAATTATATCTCACAAACGCCAACATTCCGCCCTACCCTTTCGCCAAGAATTCTGCTGCTTATGATCCGACCCGTTCCCGCAAACTTTTGGTCCGCAAAAGTGAAATCCGCCATTTGATCGGCAAATTGCAGGTCAAAGGCTTGACATTGGTGCCCCTTCGTGTGTATACTAAGAAGCGACTAATCAAGTTGGAATTTGCCTTGGCAAAAGGAAAAAAAGCTCACGATAAGCGCCAAGATATTGCCAAAAAAGAGTCAAAAAGAAAAATTGAAAGAGCCCTCAAAAATGCTTAGGCATTTTTGAAATTTCAAGTTTTAAATTTGAAATTTTAATTGAATTTTAAATGACTTAATAAATTAAAAATTTTGTCATTAGGATTTGATTTAAAATTGTAAATTTAAAATTTAAAATTCCCCTTAAAAATTCAATTTATTGAATTTTTAAGGGGGTTGCTAAGTTTCGACAGGTTGTACTTTTCAAAATATGCAAGCCGATTATGGCTGTGATATCGTTAATCTTTCGGCCAAGATATAAGTGCAAGCTTCATATCAAAAGCAAAATCTACATTTGCGCAAGCATTTGCAGGTTTCGCTCCTGCTTTAGCTTAATTTAATAAGCTTTAGCCATCGAACCGCTGATTTCTCATAAGCGAATTTCGGTGTCAAATATGAGGATAGTTTTCTGCGGTTTTCCGGACGCATAAAGCGAAAAATTTCTGGAAACGACATATGCAGGTTTTGCTTGTTTCTTACTGCATGTTGTTGAACCCCGCCTTGGCGGGGAAGAAATAAACTAAGCTTGTAGATTATTTTGGATTGTCAATTTTGGACA
>DAIUDF010000046.1:0-2607 GCA_036845785.1 Candidatus Moraniibacteriota bacterium
GGGGGGGAGGAATTTTTGCCCGCCCTCGCTTTCCGGCCGCCGAATTTCGCATTTTGCTTTGCAAAATGCGCCGCCATAAGTGGAGTTGTGTTTGCCCCGCCCACCCGTGCGCACACAACAATTTTTCTCCCTTGATTTTGTTTGCTAAAAATCATTTTATTTGGTAGTATTAAAATACAGATAATAATCCTATATACTACAATACTACCAAAACTTTATTTATATGACAAGTGGAAAAACAATTAGCGAAAATATAAAAAAACTACGGTCTATGCTTAGCTTAACCCAAGACGATTTAGCCAAAAAAGCGGATCTTAAATACACCACCCTTATGAAAGTTGAGAGTGGAACAGTTAATAAACCGAGCGTCCAAACTATGGCGAAAATCGCCAAGGCGCTTGGCGTTTCAATAGAAGAATTATTAAAATAAAACTATGAAAAAAATAATAATTACAATTATAGTGGTCGCAGTCGTTGGAGTTGGCTTAACATTTTACTTTTTGAATCAAAACAAAAACAGCGATAATTTATCATTAGAAACTGCGAATTCACCGGAAAGGACAACCGGTCTTTATGTCGGAGATGATTTCACTATTGTTAGTCCAAAAGATTGGATTCAGACGCACTTGCCGTCAACTTTGGTTTCTTTCCAAAATCCTAATGAAAAACACCCCGAGGGAAGTGCGGCATCAAAGATAAATTTTAAAAGTTATATCGCTGTCTCATTTGATAATACCCAAGGGAAAACCCTTGAAGAAATTGCCGAATTGGTAAAACAACAAGTTCAAGCCGTAGCGCCCTCCGTTTCTTTTGGTTCGGAAACCGACGAAATGATTGACGGCCAATCGGCTAAAATTATAGAAGCCGATCTCAATCAGCAAAATGTTGATTTTAAGGTTTTGATGGCGGTCGTTATGAAGAGCGATAAGTATTTTACAATTTCAGCCAATGCCACCGCTCAAAAATGGACGGAATACAGTGAAATTTTTTACGATACAATCCGTTCATTTAAGTTCAAAAAGTAAATGAGTATGAGTATAAATGCCAAAATTGCCAAAATTCCTTTTTTTGTTCTTTACCTAATCCTTGCTGGTTTCACTTTATTTAATTGGATTAGGGTAATTCTTTTTCAAGAGAATTTTGAGGTATTTCGCACCGAGCAACCATGGGATTATTATTTGTCCAGTTTCTTCGTTAATAATTTTGGCATTACTCACCAACAATATTTTATTTTTGCTCTCCCTGTTATCTTAGTCTGCTTGTATATAATCCCAAAAATTGTTGGCAAACTCCTTAATCTTGATAAAAACTCCAATATTAAAGGTGATAATCATACGGCTATTATTTTAATTCTCCTTATCGCTCCGGTTGCCTTGGGAATACATAAATTTTTGGGTCCGGGCTGGCGAAATCATCTTATTCCGGGAATTATCTTGATAGTTTTATTTTCAATTTGGTCATGGATTGACGAGAAACAAGCCCAAAAAATTGTTGATGAAAGAAACCAATAATCACAAAAACAAAACTTCTCTGATAGCGTCCATTGTCGTAATAGTCGCGGCGTTGTTGTTTGCCGCTTGGAGATTGGGTTTCAATCCTTTTTCCGGTTCTAACGAATGGCAATGGTCATACGAAAAAACGATTATTGCCGGAGAACATAAAGCAAATTCCAATCCAGACATTATTCAGTTAAAAAATGGTTGCTACCGAATTTACAGCCACGGCGTAGGAGAGAATAATGACGGTATGCATAACATTTACAGTTATTATTCCTGCGACGTGTCAAATTGGGAATTTGAAGGAGTAAGAATCAAAAAAGCGGCCATGCCCGCTGTCGTGATGACGGAAGACGGAAAAACAAGAATATATTTTCAGCGAGGAGCGGACGGTATGAACGGAATAGTAACCGCTGTTTCCGATGACGGTTTGCATTTTACGAATGAAAAATTGTTGCTGGCTTTGAATGAAGGAGAACTGGCGGGAATAAAATCTTTCGCTCATTTGGAACTTGTCAAAACCGATAAAGGTTTTCGCATGTATTTTGACGAAACCGGTTTGACTCCTCAAGATTTTGAAAAATATAAAAATAATAAAGATTGGCAGTGGGGAGTAACAAGAATCAGAAGTTTGTTTTCGCCTGACGGATTAAATTGGAAATTAGACCCGGGAATAAGGATTGATTATGAACAAAAACCACTGGATTTGATGCAAAGGGCCGGAAGTTGCACTGTCATTAAAGAAGGAGATGAATATCACATGTTTTTCAACGCTGGTTTTTCTCCGTGGGAAGATACTAAATGGTGGAAGAGAATGAGTTGGAGCGGAGTTTATGAAGCCGTATCAACCGACGGCTTGAATTGGGAGATTATTGACAATGATTTAATGCGTGGAAGCGACCCCAAAATTATCAAAATGGGAGACAAATTAAAAATGCTGATTTCCGAAGATTCCGGCGGTGAAAGCACGCGATACGACGGAAGCAATTCTATCGTAATTTATGTGGTAAGATAGAATTTGACGAAGTTAAAGGCGGCGCGCCAACTTCGTTGGCACGAAATTCGGCGGCCGGAAAGCGAGGGCGGGCAAAAATTCCTCCCCCCCAACCCC
>DAIUDF010000047.1:0-2584 GCA_036845785.1 Candidatus Moraniibacteriota bacterium
CATAGTTATTTAACCTTAAAAACTTCGCGAAATTCATTGCCATAAATATCAACATAAATCACCATTATTTCTTTACCGCAATCTTTTCTAAGAAATTCCTTTGTAATTTCCTTTTGTTTTTTTAATTCCTTTTTTATTTCTTCTTCGCTCTCTTCCTCGTCGCTTGGCTTGTGATTCAATAAATCCTGCGCGAAATAATAATCTGTCATCATAAACTTTTCGCCGTCATAATTTAGATCCACAAGCAACATTGCCAAACTTTCAAAATTTTTGAGTTTTTCACCGGTTTCATCCTGCGAGTAGGCGGATTCAAACTTTTTGATTTTCAAAACTACTTTATCCTTTAAAACCTTAAATTCAGATTCAACTTCTGGCTGGCGTATAAAGTGAAAACCGATTGCTTCGTCCAAGTCGTTAATCTGGCTTTTACTTTGCGGCTGGCGGAATTTCTTGAACTGGACTTTATGCAATTCCTTAATTATTTGATACGGCACTTTGAGGAAATAATAACGGATACCGCCAATTTGATAATAATCGCTAATGAAATTAACATTGTTTGCCGGAGCGATAATATAAAATCTGCCGTCAATTTTCGCGCCGATGTTTTTGTGCAATTCCTGCAAATATTCCTCGTCAACGCTGGCGTTTTGGAGTTCCCAATACGGGAAAATTTTTGCGTAAAATTCCCGCTTCTTGCCGTCAATTTCAACCCCACCAATCTTTTTAGTGTTTGTTTCCTCAATTTCAAACAAATCTTTCACAAAGCGGATATACTCATCTTTTTGCAAAGCAAAGACCTTTCCAAGATCATAAAGTCCGGAAGTAACCACAGCAAAAGATTTAGCCGGCTTGCCGTATTTTTTCTTTATATTTTCTAAATCTTTACTTTGATCTATTTGTAATAATCTCTTTTGTGTTGTATAAATTGCTAATTTCCCAATATCACAGCCAATCCAACGGCGACCAAGCTTTTCAGCAACTGCAAGCGTTGTTCCACTACCACAAAAAAAATCCATAATTAAATCACCAACATCTGAAAAAGTTTTTATAACTCTTTCCAAAAGTAATTCTGAGTTTTCCGTCGGATAGCCAGTATCTTGGGTATAACCTGGTATATCAGTCCAATTACTATCAATAGCCTTTTTTTCATCAAAAATATAGCTAGGAACAATATCTGTTGGAATAAATTTTTCTCCTTGCTTTATTTTAATTCCAGAATTTAAGCCATAGCGACTCTTAGTAAAATAAATGATTCCCTTTTTTGTCATTTCACTTATTTTTTCCTGAGAAAATTTCCAGTGTTTTCCATCTGGTGATCGCAATATTATTTCTTCGCCTTCATAAATAAAAACTCTATCGCGCTGATTATGCTGTCCTTTCATTATAAGATTTGTTCTATTAGCTTCTCCTTTATATCTCTCTCTTGTGAATTTATCAAAGTGATAGTTATTAAAAATTTTTGAATAGCAAAATAAATGATCATATGCGATTACATAACGTTTTGAACCGCCAAGTCTCTGTTTTCCTCTATTTACAACAATTTCATTGATAAGATTTCCTTTATCAAAAATTTCGTCAAGAATCACCTTGATATAATGTCCGAAATTATACCCTTGTCGAACGACAATTACACCATCATCGCTCAATATTTCTCTTGCTAAAATCAATCTTCTTCTAATAAACTCAACAAAATCAGCACCCTTTCTTTTTGCGCTATATGCACCTTGCCCTTTATTTCCATCATATTCATCACCAGTGCCAAAAGGCGGATCAATATAAATCAGCTTTACTTTACCCTTGATTTTATTTTTTATTAAAGGATCTTTGTTTTCGTAAAAAGTTTTTAAGATTTGCAGATTGTCGCCGAAAACTAAAAGATTGTACCAACCTTGGGAATAAAGTGGATATTTTTTACCGTTAAAAACTTTTTCAATTTGAAGTGGCACTGGTTTGGCTTCTTCTGTGTCTGCCAAAACATCTTCCTTTCGCATTTTTCCGGCATAGACAAGTTCATATTCTTTTTGCTTGGTTGGAAAAAGCGCGTATTTATAAACTTCTGGAATTTCTTTTCCAGTTTTAAGGCAATCAATCAAAAATTCTATATCGTTTTTATTTAGATTTGTCATAACTATTTCATTAAATCATCAAGTGAAACGCCAAGAGCTTTAGCGATTTTACTTGCCGTGTCCATCGTCGGGCTTTGTATTGCGCCGGACTCAATTTTGATAATCGTATTGTGGGAAATATTCGCAAGTTTGGACAGTTTATCTTGCGACAAATTTCGTTGCTTTCGCAACTTTTTTATATTCTTTCCTATTGTTGATTTTTCGTTTGACATTGTGGTATGATAGTATTAGTATTAAAATACAATACCTAACCTACAATTAGATGACTAACACTAACATTATAATACACAATTTAATTAGTTTGGTCAACGAAATTCAAGGGAGTTCCTTGTCGTTGCCCGCGCACGGGTGGGTTGGGGCAAGGGCAACATTAACTCTGGCGGCGCATTTTGCTTTGCAAAATACGCTCTCCAAATCCGCAGAAAAAAGAGCCGCTCAAAGCGAGGGCGAGGCGGAAG
>DAIUDF010000048.1:0-2056 GCA_036845785.1 Candidatus Moraniibacteriota bacterium
AAATTGGCGGTGTGCTTTCGAAAAAATTCGAACTGATTTCGCCCAAAATTTGTAGGGCGGGCGGAATTCCCCCCAGACCCCCCTTCCGCCCGCCCGCAGAAGCGACCCTTTCGGATTGGACGATTTCAAGTTTTTCGTTCCGCTTTTAGCGGAACTTTGGGCTTCGCCCAGTTTGGCGGCAAATTCTTTTTTTATTCTAATTTATCCAAATGCCAATGTCTATTTTTTCACCAGTTGTTTGTTCAAAATAACTCGCTCCGATCGCAATTCCGACAGAAGTTAATGACAGATGCTTGAGATTAGATTTGTCCCATAATTCTAGTAATTCTTTACCCACACTCGTTTCTTCCGTTATCTTCTTCTTTATTTCATCGTTATTTTTAATATGGCTCTCATAAATGGAAACAAATTCTTTCGCAATTTTTTCATCAACTTTCTTTTCTTTTAGATAATTTTCTAAATCGGTTTTGTTTTTGAATCTTATAAAATATTTATCTTCTTTTGAATCTAAAGCAACGGCTTCCTTTTTGATTTCTTCAGAAAAACCCAAGTCATCAATTTGTTTTTTTTCGACTAAATTCAAAAACAAAAAAGAATATTGTTGCCTGTGAATATTCAAAACATCCCAACTACCAATTCCAATACTTCCGCAACCTGCATATTCAATATGCTGAAACTCTGCGTTTGTGTTTTTGAAGCCTAAAAATGGTTTTATATGCGAGTCTAAATATTTTTTGTATGCGTCCCACGACACAATTCCGCCATAAGAGGTGTATTTTAATAAATAACAAAGAGTAATAATTTTTAGTTGATCTGTTGTCAATTTTCCAATTGTAGAAATAGCTTCGTCATACACAATTCTTTTCAAATCCTCATCATTATTGTTTATCCTTTGAGTAATCAGCGAGGATAGATTTTTGTGTAATTCCGCAGAGGATGATCGACTAGCAGAAATTGAAGCAGTCTTGGAAATATATTGAAAATCGGGAGTATCAACAACTTTTTTTAATTCCTCATTTTGCTTTATTATTTTCCCCAAGTTTTCTGAAAGTGCTTGAAAATATGATTTTTGATTAGCCTCTATTTGCTTTTTTGTTGCGTCCGGCAATTCACCAAAGACTGAACCCATAAGTTGCTTAGCAACCTCCTCAATTGAATATAAAGCTATTGAATTGCTGGCATTCACAACAATATCTCTACCTGCCTGCAGATTAGTGGAATCATCGCCTGATTTTTGGTTACTTATCATTGCCATAGTTATTTACTGTTATGTCCTCGCCCTGAATATTTTTGCTATTTTTACCACTCTTTTGGATAAATGTCTTATTGCCGACAGAAATGTCGCCTCCCGCTTTAATATCCCCGCCAGCACTTATATATGGATTTTTCTTATCTAACTTAAAAAGCCATTTAAAAAATCCAGAGATCCACCCGATAAATAACGAAACCAAAAACAAAATGATAGCCAGAAAGCCTTGATTTTGATTTGCCCAATCTTTAATAATTTGTATTTCCATATTCAAGTGGGATTGCCTTATTTATCGATTTCCTTTTGCTCGATTATGTGTCTTGCACAACATCTCGCAGTTTTTAATATCACTTTTTCCACCCTTACTCCATGCCGAAACATGATCGGCGTCCATATCGCTCAAACTCCAAATTTTTGCTTTGTTTGCGTCGTGTCCAATGGCACAATGCGAGCAATTTGATACACCCTTTTTCTCTGCTTTGGCGGTTTGAGTTGCATAAACCGCTTTTTTGGTTGCTTCATCAAAAACTCGGACTTCCAACAATTTTGTATCAACAGAGCCGCCGAGAATATACTCAAAAATGCCTTTGCGATTTTTTACATACGGATCGGCGTAAAGTTTTTGTACTTCTGCCGAAACTTTCGCAGGATTATATGCTTTTTTGTGATATTTTTCGTAAAGCCGACCCCATTCAAGTCCGCGCATTTCGTTTTCTACATCTATAAATACACTGGAAACCCAATCAATCACACTGTTGAAATATTTTTTTAATTCGTTGATATCTTTATCAAAGCGGTGGCGGCTCA